>NZ_JBYITD010000010.1:0-337436 GCF_057708945.1 Nonomuraea sp. bgisy101 | reverse complement strand
GACCGAGAGGTCAGGCCAGGCTGATCACGCCCTTGGACACCTTGATCTTCTTGCGGGTGAGCGGCCGCTTGGCGGGCCCCCTGACGACCGCGCCCGTCGAGATGCTGAACTTGCTGCCGTGGCAGGGACAGTTGATCGTCCCGCCGCTGACGCCGGCCACCGTACATCCCTGATGCGTGCAGATGGCGCTGAACGCCCTGAACGTGCCCTTGGACGGTTGCGTCACCACGTACTTGCCCTTGAGGATCTTCCCGCCGCCGACCGGGATGCTCCTGGTCTTGCTCAGGACGGGTCCTGCCGCGGCCTCGGCCGGTGTCGTCCACAGGAACAGCGCCCCCGTGCCCGCCGCTCCACCTCTGATGATCAGTGCCCGACGTGTGATCATTCGTGCCTCCTCACAGAGATTTCACGTACGCCGGACTCATCCGGTTCATCGGGAACCGCGCGATGAACCCCCCGTCTCGTACGGCAAGCGTCCCGCCGTGCAGCGTCGCGATGTCCCTGGCGATCGGCAGGCCGAGCCCGACCCCTCCACCGTCTCTGGCCCTGGCCTCGTCCAGCCTGGTGAAGCGGTCGAACACCGCCTCCCTGTGCTCGGGCGGGATCCCAGGGCCGTCGTCGAGCACCTCGAGGACCGCCTCGCCGTCCGTCTCGCGCACCCGGACTTCGACGGTCGTCGCCGCGTGCCGTACGGCGTTGTCCACGAGGTTGGTGACCAGCCGGGACAGGTGCCCGCGCGAGCCGTTGATGACGACGTCGGGGCTGATGTCCAGGCAGACGGCGGCTCCCGGGCGGAGGCTCTCCTCGGCGACGACCTGGCCGAGGTCGATCTCCTCGGCCTTGAGCGGCTCGCCCGCGTCGAGCCTGGCCAGCAGCAGGAGGTCGCCGGCCAGCCGCTGGAGCCGGTCGACGTCGGCCAGCGCCTCGGTCGACAGGTCGGTGGGCTCGGCCAGCTCCAGCCGTGCCCGGAGCGTCGCGATCGGGCTGCGCAGCTCGTGCGCGGCGTCGGCGACGAACTGCTTGTGCCGCTCGACCGCCGTCTCCAGCCGGTCGAGCGTGCCGTTCACGGTGGTGGCGAGTCCGGCGATCTCGTCGCCCGACTCGGGGACGGGCACCCGCTGGTGCAGGTCGCGGGCGGTGATGTCGGCGACCTTCGCCCTGATGGCCGCCACGGGGGCCAGTGCTCTGCCGACGGAGAACCACGTCATGCCTGCGACCACGGCCAGCAGGAGCGGCACGCCGGGCAGCAGGAGTCCGTTCAGGGTCCGCAGCGCCTGCTCCGCCCCCTCCAGGGAGGCGCGGCCCCAGATGGTCTTGGTGGCGCCCTCCTCGGTGGTCACGGCCATGGTCGCGACGGCGTAGTCGCCCGGCGTCGTCGTCTCCCAGGGGGCCGACTGGATCCTGGCCGTGACCTGGACGTCGGGGTCGGTGGTGAAGGTGAGGCTGTCGGCGGGTCTCGCTTCGACGGCCAGCGGCATCGCGGCGACGACCTTCCTGGCCGCCTCGGCGTTGGCGCTGGCCTCCAGGCTGCCTTTCAGCGAGGCGACCAGGACGGCCGTGGCGACGCCGAGCGCGGCGGCGACGACGAGGGTGGCCGCGATCGTGGCGCGCAGCCGTACGGACGAGAGGATCACGCCGCCTCCAACCGGTAGCCCGCGCCCCTGACGGTCTCGATCACGCCAGGGCCGATCTTGCGGCGCAGCGCGCTGACGTAGACCTCGACGATGTTGGGGTCGCCTTCGTAGCTGAAGTCCCATGCCTGGGCGAGCAGCTCGCTCTTGGAGACCACCTCGCCCGCCCTGCGCGCCAGCCCGTGCAGCACGGCGAACTCCTTGGGGGTGAGCGCGATCTCGACGCCGCCCCTGCGGCAGCGCATGCCCGCGGGGTCGACGGTCAGGTCCCCCACGGTGATCGACACCGGCCGCTCCCTGCCGCCGCGCCTGACGAGGGCGCGGAGCCTGGCCACCAGGACGACGTAGGAGAAAGGCTTGGCGAGGTAGTCGTCGGCGCCGGTGTCGAGCGCCTCCGCCTCGTCGTAGACGCCGTCCTTCGCGGTGAGCATCATGATCGGCGTCCAGTTGCCCGCCTCGCGGAGCTTCGCGCAGAGCGCGTACCCGTTCAGCCTGGGCAGCATGACGTCCAGGACGATCGCGTCGTAGTCGTTCTCCGAGGCCATCCACAGGCCGTCGCGGCCGTCGTAGGCGACGTCGACCGCGAAGCCCTCGCCTGCCAGGCCGCCCTTGACGAGGTCGGCCAGCCTCTTCTCGTCCTCGACCAGTAGTACTCGCACGGTGTTCAGGGTGCCTGACGCGACCTAAAGCCAACCTGAAGATCATTTCGGCTGCGTTCAGTGTGCCTTCAGGTTCGGTGGGCGAGGCTGCGGTCGTTCCGTTCAAGCGAAGGAGATGGAAGTGTTCAAGCGACGTATCGCCGCTCTTGTTGCCGTGGGTGCCGTGCTGTTCGCCGGGGGTCTCGCCGGATCGGCCAACGCCTCCTCGGACGAGCCGCCCGCCAAGGGCACCTGCGTGACGAGCGACGGCAAGACCTTCGAGTTCACCGAAGCGGTCCGCGCGGTCAGGATCGAGCCCGGCAAGGGGGGCGAGGCCCACCTGTCCGCGGACGACCAGTCCGCGGCGGCCACGGAGCCCGCTGCGACGATCCGGGTGGACGCGCAGTCCACGGACGGCAAGCCCCTGCCCGAAGGCGCCGTGGCCGTCGAGCGCTGGAGCGAGGCCACAGAGACCACCGAGGCCGTCCCCGCGACCCCCGCCCCCGGGGTGGAGGCGGGCGAGATCAAGGCCGGCCAGATCAAGGTTGGAGAGATCAAGGACGACGTCTCGATCGCCGCCACCGCCACCGCCACCGCCACCGCCCCCGACGGCGACGCCACCAAGGCCATCACCATCACCTGCACCGCCAAGTGACCAGGTGAGCGGGGCCCCGCCGCACCGGTCATGGGGGTCCGGTACGGCAGGGCTCAGGTGAAGGACGGGTGCGGGCCGAGCGCCCAGTACTCGAAGAGTCCGTGGCCGACCTGCCCGTCGTACTCGAAACGCCCGACCGCGTCCACCATGCCCCACATGCGGCCGGCGTCCTCGGGCAGCGTGTAGGTCACCCCCTGGACCACGGGCTCGCCGCCCTGGTACATGCCGTGCTTCCAGTCGGGCTCCAGGCCGTAGCCGGTGCCGACCATGAGGTGGACGGGCAGGATCGGCGTGCACCGCACCTCGATCTTGTCGAAGGTGATCGTCGCCTCCACGACGTCGCGGGTGCCGGGGGCGTAGACGGGGTGGTAGCCGGGGCGGCCGAGGTACTCCTCCTCCCGGCCGTCCGACCACACCCTGACGGCTTCCTCCAGCACCCTGCGACCCTTGTGGTCCTCCTGGATGATGCAGAGGATCGCGTGGTCGTCGAACTGCATGGGCGCGTAGAGCCAGTAGAACGTGCCGGGGTTCTTGACCTGGATGCCGGGCGGCTCGGGCTCGCCCACGGGCCTGATGCCCCATGAACGGTCTCTGGTGCCCTGCCATCCGTCGACGGGGATCTCGTCGTCGCCGACCACGATGGTGCCCGACCAGCGGCCTGTCTGTGCCAGCCGTACCGAATCGAAGACGACCCGCTCCTGCCAGCGCACGAAGTGGCGCGGTTCGAGCGTGGCCGGGATCGTGCCCGTCCACGTGAGGTCGAAGGCAAGGCCATGCTCGTTCGGCTCGAGGATCACCCTGAGCCGCTTGAGTCCTTCGATGACCTCGATCCTGAACGGGCCGACCGTGGTGTCCATGCGGTCGGATCCGAGCTCGCGGGAGGCTCGGACCACCCGGTGCAGGTTCGTACGGCGGGCACAGGCGAAGGCGTCGGTGACGCCGAGGTTGGGGTACTGCCCGAGGCCGACGATGAGCATGAGCTCGTCCGTGCCCGGGTGGCAGTTGAAGTAGTAGCGATCGTAGAAGTTGCGATCGGAGGTCGCGACGTGGCGCATGACCTGAGGGGCCTGATGAATGGGGAAGTCGTCCAGCGGTGACAGGCTCATGCGCTTCGTTGTAGCAAGCGCTTGGTTAGAGGTCAACGCGGCCGCGCGCGTGGCACGGCCGCGTCACACCCGTCAGGACATCTTCCGCGTGGCCTCGTCGACCTTGTCCGCCGCCTTGTCCGCGTTGGACGAGACCTTGCCTGCCGCCTGGTCCGCGCTGGACGACACCTTGTCGGCGGCCCGGTCCGCGCGTTCACCGACCCAGCGAGAGGCGTCAGTGGCGGAGTCCTTCATGTGGTCGGTCCACTGCTGGGCGTTGCGGCGGTAGAACATGTAGCCCGCCGCGCCCAGCGCCATCCCGGTCAGCAGGGCCAGGATCGGCCACCGGCGAGACCTTGCCGGCGTCGGGTCGATCCTGCTGGCCGCCTGGCTCAGCATCGAACTGACCCGCGGGGCGAGTTGATCCTCGACCCGATGGGCGGCGTCCTCTAGTCTGGGTGCCGCCCAGTAACGTGCATCCTCGATCCGATGCGCGGCGACCACCTTGGCCTGGTCCGCCATCGGGGCGAGCCGACCTCCGGCTCGCACAGCCTGGGCCTTCATTCGGCCCATCCACGTCACGGGCATCTCGATTATGACGTGGCGCTTTCTGAGTGTCAGGGACACGACAACCTCCCCTGTCGTTGGGGCCCCGCAGCGTGACCTTCCCGGTACAAGGCGGCTCAATCATGACGAGCCGTGGGAGGATGCTTGAGCGGCCCCAGCGGCCGTGCCATCCAAACCATCACATACCAGACCCTGTGCATAGAGGGGGGCAGCTGTCTCGTGGCTGAGAAGCTGATCGCAAACCTGCAGACCAATCGCGGTCTCATCAAGATCGAACTCTTCCCGAACAAGGCGCCGAAGACGGTTCGCAACTTCGTGGAGCTCGCCGAGGGCTCCAAGGAGTGGACGCACCCCGGCACCGGCGAGAAGAGCACGGGTCGTTACTACGACGGCACGATCTTCCACCGCGTCATCGACGGATTCATGATCCAGGGCGGCGACCCGCTCGGCCAGGGCATCGGCGGCCCTGGCTACGAGTTCGACGACGAGATCCACCCGGAGCTCGTCTTCAACAAGCCGTACCTGCTGGCCATGGCCAACGCCGGTGTCCGCGCCGGCAAGGGCACCAACGGCTCGCAGTTCTTCATCACCGTGGTGCCGACGCCGCACCTCAACCGCAAGCACTCCATCTTCGGCGAGGTCATCGAGGGGCAGGACGTCGTCGACGCGATCGCCAAGACGCAGACCGACCGCCGGGACCGTCCCGCCGACGACGTCGTCCTGGAGTCGGTCACGATCGAGCGCGTCGAGGGCTGACAGGCGGGCTGGGAAGCTCGGCTCGAAAGGAACGTGAGGTTGTCGTCTCTGACGGTCCAGCGCGCACGTTCCCGATGAGTAGGCTGGCGGTCAGTGGACGAGAAAGGCCCCTCATGACCAGCCAGCCGCCCAGCCCCCAGGAGACCGTGCCCACGTGCTACCGCCATCCTGGGCGGGAGACGTGGGTGCGCTGTCAGCGCTGCGAAAGGCCCATCTGCCCCGACTGCATGCGCGACGCGGCCGTGGGCTTCCAGTGCCCCGAGTGCGTGGCCGAGGGCAACAGGACGGTACGGCAGGCTCAGTCGGTCTTCGGCGGCGCCGTCGTCACCACGCCGTACGTCACCTACACGATCCTCGGCCTCATCGCCCTGGTGTTCGTCGGCCAGCTCCTCACCGGCGACAGGCTCGGCGCCGCCCTCGAGATGAACACGGTTTACGTGGTCGCCCAGGGCGAGTACTACCGGATGATCACCAGCGCCTTCGCGCACTCCACAGGGCTGATCTTCCACGTGCTGTTCAACGCCTGGGCGATCTACGCGATCGCGCCCTACCTGGAACGCGCGTTCGGGCACATCAGGTTCGCCGCGCTCTACCTGCTCAGCGCGCTCGGCGGCTCGGTCATGAGCCTGTGGTTCGACGACTTCAGAGTGGCCACCGTCGGCGCGTCGGGCGCCGTCTTCGGCCTGTTCGCGGCGATCTTCATCGTGGGCCGCAAGCTCAAGCTCGACGTGCGCGGCATCGCGACCGTCATCATCCTCAACCTGGTGATCACGTTCGTGGTGCCCGCGGTCACGGGCCTCGGCATCAGCTGGACCGCTCACGTCGGCGGCCTGCTCACCGGCGCCGTGCTGGCGGGCGCGCTGGTCTACGCCCCCAGGAACAACCGCGCCCTGTATCAGGCACTGGCGCTCCTGGGGGGGTTCGCGATCCTCGCCGCTCTCACGATCGTGCGAGCGACCTCGCTGCTGTCCTGACTTTCCCCAGCCTGTGGAAAACCTGTGGAAAGTACTAACGCCAGCGGGTGGAAAGCACCACACCGAAGATGATGAAAACGAACCCGATCAGCAGGTTCCAGTTGGAGAGCGTCCCGATCAGGGGCGCTTGGGGGGCCACGTAGTAGATCGCGATCCACAGGATCCCGATGATCCACGACACGACCATGGTCGGCGCCAGCCACCGCGGGCTGATCTTGACCTCTTGCGACTTCTGCGGCGGCGTGTAGACCGCCTTCTTGCGCGTCTTCGGCTTGGGCACGGGATAACTCCTGCTGGCGGCCGGGGGCCATCCGGATAGTCCCCAGGCTCTCTGGTCCGACCAGGATAGTCGCCACGCGCGGAACATGGCGATCCCCGGCATCCACCGCGCGTCTGCATACCCTGGCCACGTGAGGGCACTGCTGCGGACGGTCGGAGAGCTGAGCATCACGGCGGGCCTGGCCATGCTGCTCTTCTGCGCGTACCTGCTGTGGGGCACCGGCGCCTACACCCAGCGCCAGCAGCTGCTGCTCCAGCGGCAGCTCGCCGAGGAGCGGGGCGACGACCCCGCCCGCCTCGACAAGATCACGCTGGGGAACGCCGTGGCCATGCTGAGCATCCCCAGGCTGGGCGACGACTACCGGTACGCCGTGATCGAGGGCGTCGACGCCGAACACCTGAAGAAGGGGCCTGGCCACTACCCGGGCTCCGCGATGCCCGGCCAGGTCGGCAACTTCGTCCTGTCGGGCCACCGCACGACCTACGCGGCGCCCTTCAACCGCATCGACGAGCTGCGACGCGACGACGAGATCATCGTGGACGCCCGCGAGGCCCGCTACACCTACCGCGTCACCTCACAGGACGTCGTGGAGCCCGACGAGGTGGAGATCCTCGCCCCCGTGCCGGGAAAACCCGACATCAACGCCATCAGAGCGATGATCACCCTGACGACCTGCCATCCCGAGTACTCCGCGGCCCAGCGGCTCATCGTCTACGGCGTGCTCAAGTCGACCGAGCCGAGAAAGGCCTGACATGTACGGCTGGATCTGGCGGCACCTGCCCGGCGGCGTCGGGCGGCGACTCGTGACAGCCCTCGTTCTGGTCGCCTTGGCGGGAGTCGTACTCTGGTATGTCGTCTTTCCTCTACTCGAGCCCGCAGTGACGCTGGATGAGGTGACCGTCCGCAAATGATCCTGGTAGTGGACAACCACGACAGCTTCGTCCACACCATCGTGCAGTACCTGCGCTCTCTGGGCGCCGCCTGCGAGGTGCGGCCGCGCGACGTGGTGCGGGTGGAGGACGCCGACGACTACGCCGGCGTCCTGGTGAGCCCAGGCCCGGGAACACCCGAGGCGGCCGGGGTGAGCGTACCCCTCGTCCTGCACGCCGCCGCCACGGGCAAGCCGCTGCTCGGCGTGTGCCTCGGCCACCAGGCGATCGGAGTGGCGTACGGCGCGGTCGTGTCCAGGGCCCCCGAACTCATGCACGGGCGCACCAGCGCCATCACGCACGACGGCCGGGGAGTGTTCGCGTCGCTGCCCTCGCCCGTGACGATGACGCGCTACCACTCGCTCGCCGTACGGCCGGAGACGGTGCCCGACGAGCTGGAGGTGAGCGCGTGGACCGACGACGGGACCATCATGGGGCTCAGGCACCGCACCGCGCCCATCGAAGGGGTGCAGTTCCACCCCGAATCGGTGCTGTCGGAGCACGGCCACCGGCTGCTGGCCAACTGGCTGTCGTCGATCGTGTAACACCACGCCGCCGCCGAACGACTTAAGGAATGAACGTCCCCGCCGTCGCCCCCGAGCGGCGGGGACGTTTTCCATGTCTACCGGTGGTGAACGTCCACGGCGTTCGGTCCGCCCCCGAGCGGCGGGGACGTTTTCCATGTCCGCCCGCGAGCGGCGGGGACGTTTTCCATGGCCGCCCGTGGCGGGAAAAGGGACGGCCCCCTCGCCCGGGAGTGCGGGGAGGGGGCCGTCCTGAGATCACGGGCCGAGGTCTGGCGGCTCGCCTGTGTCGCCCGGATCCTCGGTCGCCGGGTCGGTCGGGATGTCCGTCGGCTCCTCAGACGGCGGGAACGACGGCTGCTCGGTCGGCTGCTGCTCGGGCCCCGTCGAGACCACGATCGTGACCGTCGTCTTCTGGTTCTGCGGGCTGCCCGCCTCAGGGCTCTGCGTGATGACCGTGCCGGCAGGCTGGTCGCTCGCCTGCGACACCACCTTCACCCTGAAGCCCTCGGCCTTCAGCTCCCGCTCGGCGTCCTCCTGCGTCTTGCCGACCACGCCGGGCACAGGCACCTGGGCCTTGGGCACGTACAGCTTGACCGAGGTGCCCTTCTCGACCTCCGCCCCCGCCTTGGGTTTGGTGTCGAAGACCTTGTCCTGCTCCCTGGAGGAGACCGTCGGCGTGACCACGCCCTCCAGCCCCACGGCGTCCAGCGCGGCCCTCGCCTCCTCCGGCGAGGCGCCGATCAGGCCATCGGGCACCTTGACCTTCTCCGGGCCTGTGGACACCTTGAGCGCGATCGTGGCGCCCTCGTCCACCTTGGTGCCGGCCGCCGGCTCGGAGCTGATGACCACGCCCTTCTCGACCTCGGGGTCGGGCTCCTCGGTCACCGTGAACTTCAGCTTGAGCGAGGTGAGCTTGGCCTCGGCGTCCTCCTGGGTCTGCGTGGCCAGCGGCGGAACAGTGATCTGCGCCGCCGCGGACGTGCCGCCTCCCGAGGCCAGGAACTTGTAGCCGACGAAGACGAACGCGCCGATGATCAGCAGCGGGACCAGGATCCACGCCACGGTCTTCAGCGCCGTGTTGCCGCCGCCGCTCGCCCGCCGCCTGCCGCCGCGGGTGGGCTCGCCGCCGTCGCCGTACTCGTAGGGCGGGATCGCCCCGGTGCGCTGCGTCGCGGGTCCCGCGCCCTGGGTGGCGGCCATCGTGCGGGTGCCGGCGCCGTAGTTGCCGACCATGGTCATCGTCTGCGCCTCGACCGGCATGCCGGTCATCGCGCGCTGGATGTCGGCCCGCATCTCGCCCGCGCTCTGGTAGCGCTGGGCGGGGTCCTTGGCCATCGCCTTGAGCACGATCGCGTCGGCCCACTTGGGAATCTCGGGGTCGATCTGCGACGGCGGGATGGGCTCCTCGCGCACGTGCTGGTAGGCGATCGCGACAGGGGAGTCACCGGTGAACGGCGGCTGTCCCGTCAGCAGCTCGTACAGCACGCACCCGGTGGAGTAGATGTCGCTGCGGGCGTCGACCCGCTCGCCCCTCGCCTGCTCGGGCGAGAGGTACTGGGCGGTCCCTATCACCTGCGCCGTCTGCGTCATCGTGGCGGCCGAGTCGGCCATCGCGCGGGCGATGCCGAAGTCCATGACCTTGACGTCACCGTTGCGGGTGATCATCACGTTGGCCGGCTTGATGTCGCGGTGCACGATGCCGCCGCGGTGGCTGTAGTCCAGCGCCCTGAGGATGCCGTCGACCAGCTCGACCGCGCGCTCGGGCAGCAGCCGCCTGTCGGCCCGCAGCAGGTCGCGCAGCGTGCGGCCGTCGACGTACTCCATCACGATGTACGGCACGGGCGCGCCGTCGCTGTTGTCCTCGCCGGTGTCGTAGACCGCGACGACGGCCGGATGGTTCAGCGACGCCGCGGACTGGGCCTCCCGGCGAAAGCGGGCCTGGAAGGTGTGGTCACGCGCGAGGTCGGCCCGAAGCGTCTTGATCGCCACGATGCGGTCCAGTCGGATGTCTCGTGCGCGATACACCTCGGCCATGCCGCCGCGCCCGACGACACCGTCGAGCTCGTAGCGACCTCCGAGTAGCCGAGGCTGAGTCATTTCCTGCACTGTCCCTTACCGTTCATCTTGGGTACCGGCCGGCTCGCGGGCCGCCAGTGTCCATCATCGACCCCTCGACGCATCACGTCTCCTCGTTCGGCGGGATGGTTTCGCCTGGGTCGGGGGAGCCGGTCGGTGTCACTGTTGGCGTCGGGGTGGGGGTGGGCGTTGGGGTGGGCGTCGGTGTCGGTGTCGGGGTCGGCTTTGGCGTCTTCGTCGGCGTCGGCCGCTGTGTGGGAGAAGCCGACGTGCTTACCGTAGCTGACCGTGAGGGTACCGGCCGAGCGGTCCTCGGCGGAACCGTGGCGGGGCGGCGTGGCGGTGTCTTGGTCCTGCTCGGCTTCACGGACGGCGGGGTTTCGATGGTTTGTGTGGGTTCCGTCACGTTGGGGGTTTGGCTAGGGCCGTAATTGGCAATAGCAAATGTCCCGAGTCCGACGGCCGCGGCGCAGCCCGCCGTCGCGACCAGCACCGTGGTGCGCCGCCTGCGCCGCCGCGCGGGCGCGGAGACCCGTGTCATCGCCCCCTCGTCACCGTACGCGGCCGCGGCGAGAGGCACGGGCGTGGGCGTGCCGCCGTACGGCCTGGCCGGGTCGGGGGTCGTGTCGGGCGTGCCGTACCCCGGATCCGTGCGGTCCCCGTCACCGAGCCGCGGGTTGACGCGGAACCCGGCGGGGTCGGTCAGCGTGCGCAGCTCGGTGCCGTAGTCGTCGGCGCTCAGCAGCGACTGGCGCAGCACGGCGGCCCTGTCCGCCAGTTCCCGCGCGCTCGCGGGACGCATCGACGGCTCCTTCGACAGCAGCGCCATCACCAGGCCGCGCACCGGCGCGGGGATCGAGGGGTCCAGCGGCGGGGGAGTCGCGCTGAGGTGCTGGAGCGCGATCGCCACCTGGTTGTCGGCGTGGAAGGGCGTGCTGCCCGCCAGGCACTCGTACGCCACCACGCCGAGCGAGTAGAGGTCGGTCGAGGGCGTCAGCGGCAGGCCCTGCGCCTGCTCGGGGCTGACGTACTGGGCCGTGCCCAGCACGGTGCCCGTCTGGGTGACGGACGCGGCCTCCACCGCGCGGGCGATGCCGAAGTCGGTCACCTTGATCGTGCCCTCGCGGGTCACGAGCAGGTTGCCCGGCTTGATGTCGCGGTGGATGACGCCCGCCGTGTGCGCCGCCTGCAGCGCCTTGGCGGTCTGGTGGATCACGTCGAGCGCCACTTCGGGCCCGAGCGCGCCGTTGCGCGCCAGGATGGCCGACAGCGGCTCGCCGGGCACCAGCTCCATCACGAGGTAGGCGACATCGCTCTGCTCGCCGTAGTCGAAGACCTGGGCGATGCCGGGATCGGCCAGGCCCGCGGTGATCCTCGCCTCGTTGCGGAAGCGGGCCAGGAAGGACGGGTCGGCCGCCACTCCGCCCCTCATGATCTTGACGGCGACCTCGCGGCCGAGTAGTTCGTCCTTGCCTCGCCAGACCTCGCCCATGCCGCCGACGGCGATGCGCGACACCAGGAGGTAGCGCTCGCCGAGCCTGCGGCTGGGGGAGGTCACTTCGCGAGCACCGCCTCCATCACGGCCTTGGCGATCGGGGCCGCGGTGTGCCCGCCAGAGGCCTCGGTGCCCGCGCTGCCCGACTCCACGATGACCGCGACCGCGACCTGCGGGTCCGTGGCGGGCGCGAAGGAGATGAACCAGGCGTGCGGCGCCTTGCCCTGGACGGTCTGCGCGGTGCCCGTCTTGCCGCCGACCTCGACACCGGGGATCTGCGCCAGGTTGGCGGTGCCGTTGTTGACCACGCTGACCATCATCTGCCTGAGCTTGGCGGCGGTGTCAGCGCTGACGGCCTCCGTGAGCTCCTCGGGCTCGGCCTCGTCGACGGTGTCGTTCTTGGCGTCGGTGATCTTCTGCACCAGGTAGGGCTTCATGACCTTGCCGTCGTTGGCGATGCCTGCGGCGATCATGGCCATCTCCAGCGGCGTCATCTGGTTGCTGCGCTGGCCGATGGAGGCCTGCGCGAGAGCCGCGTCGTCCTCCTTGGGTCCGATGTTGCTGTCGGACACGCCCATCGGGATCGAGAGCGGCTCGCCGACGCCGAACTTCTTGGCCTGCTCGGCCATCCGGTCGTAGCCGAGGTCCATGCCGATCTTGCCGAACGGCGTGTTACACGAGCGCTCCAGCGCGTACACCAGCGGCACCTGGCCGCCGCCGCAGGCCGCGCCGCCCGAGTTGGGCAGGTCGGCCGTGGTGTTGGGCAGATCGAGCACCTGGGGAGCTGGCACGATGGTCTGCCCGTCGCGGCTGGAGTCGTCCTCGAGGAACGCCGCCGCCGTCACCACCTTGTAGGTGGAGCCCGGCGGGTAGGTCCGGTTGATGGCCCTGTTGACGAGCGGGCCGTTGGCCTTGTCCTTGTCGAGCTTGTTGTAGGCGGAGAAGACCTTGCCGGGGTCGGTGCCCGACAGCACGTTCGGGTCGTACGTGGGCAGGGAGACCATGGTCAGGATCGCGCCCGTCTTCGGGTTCAGCGCGACGACCGCGCCCCTCTTGCCGCTCGCCGACAGCGCCTCGTGGGCCGCCTTCTGCGCCTTGGGGTTGATCGTGACCTCGACGTTGGCGCCGCGCGTGGGCTCGCCGGTGAACAGGTCGATGCTCCTGCGCAGCAGCAGGTCGGGATGGGACGAGTCGAGGTAGCCGTTCTCGCTGCGCTCGATCGCGGACGTGCTCTCCGGCGAGAAGTAGCCGGTGACGTGCGCGAACACCTTGCCATCCGGGTACTCGCGGATGAAGCGGAAATCGCCCTTCTTCTGCTCGACCGACTGGGCGAGGATCGTGCCGCCGGCCGTGATGCGGCCGCGCTGCACCTCGTAGCGGTCGAAGAAGTTGCGCTTGTTCCTGGCGTCGGAGCTCAGGCTCTCGGCCTTGAGCGCCTGCACGTAGTTCACGTTTAGCATGAGCAGCCCGAACATGACCAGGCATGCCACGGCCGCGCGCTTGAGAGGCCCGTTCATCGCTGGAACACCTGCGTCAGTCCTTCGTCCTGGATCGCCTGGGGCGGGGGGCGTCGGGCGGCATCAGACATGCGTACCAAAAGGGCGATAAGGATCCAGTTAGCGAGCAGCGCCGAACCGCCCTGCGACATGAACGGCGTGACGAGGCCGGTCAGCGGGATGAGATTGGTGACGCCGCCGACGATGATGAAGACCTGCCAGGCGAGGATGAACGACAGGCCGCCCGCCAGCAGCTTGGAGAACGGGTCGCGGGCCGCGATCGAGGTGCGCAGGCCGCGCTCCACGATGAGCGCGTAGATGAGCAGCAGCGCCATCAGACCCGTGAGGCCGAGCTCCTCGCCCGTGGCGGCGAAGATGAAGTCGGAGAAGGCCAGCGGGATCAGCTCGGGGTGGCCCTGGCCGAGCCCGGTGCCGAGGATGCCGCCCGCGCTCATGCCGAACAGTCCCTGCATGAGCTGGAAGCTGCCGCCGAACGGCCGGTCGTAGAACTCCGTGCTGCCCGGGTTCAGCCACACGTCGAACCTGTCGCCCACGTGGCTGAAGAGCTGGCCCGCGATGAACGCGCCGCCCACGAACAGCAGGATGCCGATCAGCACCCACGAGGTGCGCTGCGTGGCGATGTAGAGCATCACGACGAAGCCGCCGAACAGCAGCAGCGAGGAGCCCAGGTCGCGCTGCAACACCAGGACGCCGATCGCGACGGCCCAGGTGATGAGGATGGGCCCGAGGTCGCGGGCGCGCGGCAGGTCGATGAACAGCAGCCGCCGCCCTGCCAGCGCCAGCACGTCGCGCTTGGCCACCAGGTAGCCGGCGAAGAAGACCACCAGGGCCAGTTTGGCGAACTCGGCGGGCTGGATGCTGAAGCCGCCGATGCCGATCCAGATGCGGGCGCCGTTGATGGTGCGTCCGAGGCCGGGAGTGAGCGGCGAGATCAGCAGGACCAGGCCGACGAAGCCCGCGGTGTAGGTGAGGCGCTGCAGCGCTCGATGGTCGCGCAGCACGATCAGCGTCACGGTGAAGAGCACGACACCGACGCCGGTCATGACGATCTGGTTGGTGGCCGAGGCGCCGTCCTGTCCCGCGGCTTCCAGCCGGTAGATCATCACCAGGCCGAGGCCGTTGACCAGCGTGACGAGCGGGAGGATCAGCGGGTCCGCCCATGGGGCGAACTTGGCCAGGACGAGGTAGGCGGCCAGCATGATGCCGCCGAGGCTCAGTCCGTACGTCAGCATGCCTGCGGGGATGGCGCCGTCGACGGCCAGGCCGACGTTGGCGTAGGCCCCCATGACGATCGCCACGGCGCCGGCCAGCATGAACAGCTGTGCCGCGCGCCGTTTGGCGGGCATGGGGACGGGGGTCGCGACCACTTCGCTCACCTACTGGGACCTCGTCTTGGTCGGGGAGGAGGACGGGGTGGCCGAGGCTTTGGGCTCGCTGGCCTTCTGCTGCTCGGTGGCGTTGAACTTCAAGCTGTTGATCTTGGTGACGCCTTCGAGCTCGCTGGCGACCTTGATGCCGTCCTTCACCAGCGCCTGCTCGGTGGAGGACAGCTCGGAGAGCTTGCGGCCGGTGGGCTTGATCACCTCGAAGAACTGGATCGGGCCCACCTCCTGCTGCACTCCGCGAAAAACGACCACCTCGTCGCCCCTGGCTCCGACGAAGTACTGGTCCTGAACCCACTGCCAGCCGAAGTAGCCGCCGGCACCGGCGGCAACAGCGGCCACACCAAGCACGGAGACCAGCACGGGCCACACGCGACGACGTTTGACGCGACGCCCTGACGCCTCGGCGCCCGGGTAGTCGTCATCGTCGTCGGTGATCACCGGCTGGGGTGCGGTCACCGCGCTCACTCGCCCCGCCGGTTCTCCTGGGGAGCTCGATCGGCGGCTCATGCCCGCCGCGCCGACCACCGCCGCCTCGGTGGGCACCTGAGGGCTCTCGGCGAGATCGACCACGTCCGCGAGGACGCACGTGATGTTGTCGGGGCCACCGCCCCTGTTCGCCAGGTCGATGAGCTGGCGAACGACCTCTTCAGGGTCGTCGATGTTGGTGAGCGTCGCGTGCAACGTCTCGGCGCTCACCACCCCCGACAGCCCGTCGGAGCAGAGCAGATATCGGTCGCCGAGCTGGGCCTCGCGCAGCGTGAGGTCGGGATCGACCTCACCGCTCCCGTCGAGCGCTCGCAGGAGGATGGACCGCTGCGGATGCGTCGCCGCTTCCTCAGGGGTGATCCGCCCGTCGTCCACCAGCTGCTGGACGAGCGTGTGGTCGTGGGTGATCTGGTAGAGCTCCCCGCGTCTGAGCAGGTAGGCGCGCGAGTCGCCGACGTGCACCAGCGCGACCTGGGTGCCGTTCCAGAGCATCGCGGTGAGAGTGGTGCCCATGCCCTTGAGGCTGGGATCCCGCCCGACCATCTCGTGGAGCTTGCGGTTGGCTTCGCGCACCGCTGCCTCGATGGCGTTGAGCAGGTCACCCCCCTGTTGGCTCTCTTCCAGAGAGGCCATTGCGGCGATGGCGACGGAGCTCGCCACCTCGCCGTGTGCGTGCCCGCCCATGCCGTCGGCGACGGCGAGCAGGCGGCCGCTAGCGTACGCCGAGTCCTCGTTCCCTTCGCGAAGGAGGCCGACGTCCGAGCGGGCGGCGTAGCGGAGTGCGATGGTCATTTGCGCAATTCAATGACTGTCTTGCCGACACGGATCGGAACACCGAGCGGTACCGGAGTCGGGCGGGTGACTTTCGAGCGGTCGAGATACGTGCCGTTGGTTGAGCCAAGATCTTCCACGATCCACTGACCGTCCTGAGGGAAGAGTCGGGCATGCCGGCTGGAAGCGTAGTCGTCGGTCACGACCAGCGTGGCGTCGTTGGCCCTGCCGATGGTGATGGGCGTCTCCGAGAGATTGATGGTGGTGCCCTGCAGGGGGCCGCCCGTGACGACCAGCTGGCGCGGCTCCCCCTTCTTGCTCTTGGGTTTGGCGACCGGTTTGGGACTCGCCGCCTTGGCCCGTGGAGCCGCGGGAGCGGTGCGTGAACCGAACAGGTCTGTCCGGATCACCCCTACTGCGGCAATGACAAAGAACCACAGCACCGCCAGGAAGGCGAGCCGGATCAGCAGCAGCGTGAGCTCGGACATGGACCGTTTGTCTACCCCTAATCGCGCCGGAACACCAGAGTCGTGCGCCCCAGGGTGACACGAGTGCCGTTCTGGAGCTCGATCCTGCGTACCGGCTGGCCGTTGACGAAAGTGCCGTTCGTGGACCCGAGGTCGACGAGAACGACCTGCGGACCCTCGACGCGCAGCTCCGCGTGGTGCCTGGAGACGCCTGGATCGACAAGACGAAGATCGCAGTCGGTGCCCCTTCCTAGCAAGGTCACCGGAGTGGTCAGCTCGTAGGAGCGGTCGCCCTGCGGGTCGTCCTGCGTCGAGACGAGCAGTCTCGGCCTGCCCCCGAACGCCCCCGGCCTCGAGGCCGGCAGGTCGCTCTTGGGCTGGCGGATCTCGTCCTGCTCGACCGTCGCCCCCCTGATGACCCCCGAGCGGATGCGGAACAGCCCGACCGCGAGGTCGTTGGCCGTTTCGAAACGAACCCGGACCGGTCCCACGAAGGAGTAGCCCTGTTCCTTGGCGTACTCCCTGGCGAGGTTGGCCAGCTCGTGGCTGATGCTGTCGGCGTAGACCTCGAGCCTCTCGGCGTCGGTCGTCGACAGCTCCACCACGAAGTCGTTGGGCACGAGCGTCCGGCCCTGAGCCACGATGGCGGCCCGCTCGTCCATCTCCCGCTGTACGGCGCTGGCGACCTCGACCGGCTGAAGGTCAGATTTGAACGCCCGCGCAAAGGCCCCCTCAACCAAGCCTTCGAGCCTTCGCTCGAAGCGCTGAAGGACTCCCACCGGGTACCTCCCTTCCTCCGTGCATATCGTCGCGGTCGCTGGGGTGCCGGTGGCTCCTGAGTCGCTCTCTTGCACCCAGCTCTTCTTTCCGCGTCTTGATGCGATCGTATCCGGGTTCGGTACCAGCGTCTGATCCGTGCTACTGTTTCTCCGCACCCACAAGGGCGGGTGGCGGAACGGCAGACGCGCACGGTTCAGGTCCGTGTGTCCGAAAGGACGTGAGGGTTCAAATCCCTCCTCGCCCACTCCGGTCACCGAGGTAATTCGGTGGACCCACATTGACGAAGCAGAGCCCCGGTTCGCAAGAGCCGGGGCTTCTTTTTTGGTCGCGGCCTGCGCCTGCGTGGGAAACAGTACCTGACGCCCCTTGCAGCCCGCTTTCATGTCGCTTACAAGACCATTTCGCGGTTTTCGCTGTTTCGCTGAGAGCTGAGCGATTGGTGTGATCCGCGCGTCGCGAGGGTGGCAAGCCTCACTTCTCTCGCATGTGCCATGTATCCGACACTCTTCGCTGATCGGTCATGTCAGTGTGTAGCCATCCAGAGGTGCGGGCAACGGACACCCTCCGGCCTCCCGCTTCGGGAGGCCGGAGGGCTCACGTCATGCCGCTCTGGTGTCCAGCAGCTCGCCGAGCAGGTCGCTGAGGCTCACCATGCCGATGACCGACCCGTCGGCGGCGGTGACCAGTCCCAGGTGCGCCCTGGCGTCCTGAAGGGCGGCCACGGCCTCCGGCACCTGCGTGACGCACGGCAGGCGCGGCAGCGGCCTGGCCAGCTCCCCGGCCGTCGCGTCGGAACGGAGCACGGCGTCGCGCGCGTGCAGCGCGCCCTTGACGTCGGACGGCGTGCCGACCGGCAGCCGCAGGTGCCCGCTCTGGCCCGCGACCCGCTTGATCTGGTCGGAACGCGCGCCGGCCGGCACCATGACGACCCTGTCGATCGGCACCATGAGCCGCTCGATGCCCTCGGCCTCCAGCCGCAGCGCCCTGGTCAGCAGGTCGTGCTCGTCACGGTCGAGCAGGCCCATCCGGCCCGACTCGCCGACCAGCAGGGCCAGCTGGCGGGGCGTCCTGGTGGTGGCCAGCTCGTCGCGGGCGTGCACCCCGAACAGGCGCAGGATCACGTTGGTGAGCCCGTTCAGCGCCCACAGCAGCGGGCGCATCAGCCACGTGAAGGCGCGGAAGGGCGCTGCCAGCAGCATCGCGGCCGCCTCGGGGTGGGTCAGCGCCCACGACTTGGGCGCCATCTCGCCGACGACCATGTGCAGGAACGTGATCAGGGCCAGCGCGATGGTCAGCGAGATCGGCACCCGCAGGCCCGCGGGCATGCCCATCCAGCCGAAGACCGGCTCCAGGTAGTGCTCGATCGCCGGCTCGGTCACCATGCCGAGGCCGAGCGTGCAGAGCGTGATGCCGAGCTGCGCGCCCGCCAGCATGAGCGACAGCTGCTTGGCGCCGGCGACCGCCGACTTGGCGACGAACCTGGTCAGCCTGCCGCTGCCGGAGGCGATCTCCTCCAGGCGGTGCCGGCGCAGCGACACGAAGGCGAACTCGGCGGCCACGAACAGCGCGTTGAAGACCAGCAGCGCGACGCTGACGACGATCATGGTGAGCGGGTTCACTTGCCCACCTCCGCCGGGTGCGGGGCAGGGGCGAGCCGTACCCACTCGGGAACGCGGCGCTGCAGGGACAGCACGGTGAGGACGGCCTTCGACTCGGGCGTGTCGTCCTCGAACGGGTCGGGGTCGTTGACCAGCTCCACGGTCACCCTGTCGCCGGGCTCGGCCATTCTGCCCAGCCGCGCGAGCACGAGGCCCGCGACGGTGTCGTAGTCGTCGCTCTCGGGAAGGGCGATGCCCGTGGCCCGCTCGACCTCGTCCAGTCTGAGCGTGCCGGGCACGTCCCAGACGCCGCCGGGGCGCTCGATCGCGCCGACGGGCTCGGGGTCGTTCTCGTCGACGAGTTCGCCGACCAGCTCCTCGGCTAGGTCCTCGATGGTCATGACACCGGCGAGCCCGCCGTACTCGTCGATGACGCAGACGAGGTCGTCCTTGGCGGCGCGCATCTGCTCCAGCACGAGCGGCAGGGGCAGCGAGTCGGGGACGAGCAGCGCGGGCCGGGTGATGGCGCTGATGAGGCCGTCCTCCAGGCCGGAGGCCAGCAGCTCGCGCACGCCCGTCACACCCACCACGTCGCCTTCGGGGCCGAGCACCGGGTAGCGCGAGTGGCCGTACGCCCTCATCGTCCGGATGAGGTCGGCGATCGTGTGGTCGTCGCGCAGCACGATCACGCGGGGCCTGGGGACCATCGCCTCCTCCGCGATGCGGTCGCCGAACTCCAGCGCCCGCTCCAGCAGGTCGGACAGCCGCGGCGGCAGCTCGCCCGCCTGGGTCGACTCGGCGATGATCCTGGACAGCTCCTCGGGGGTCGCGCCGTGCTCCACCTCTTCCACCGGCTCGACACCGACGCGGCGCAACAGGCCGGTGGCGGCGGAGTCGAACAGCTTGATGACCGGGCCCGCGATCGTCAGGTAGATCAACGTCGAACGGCTGAGGAACTTGGCCACGGGTTCGGGCCTGGCGATGCCCAGGTTCTTCGGGGTGAGCTCGCCCAGCACCATCTGGACGACGGTCGCAACGAAGACGCCGATGGCCACGGAGACGGCCACGGGCAGGTCGCCGAGCAGCGGCCGGACGAGGGTCGCGATCGCGGGTTCGGCGAGGAAACCGACGAGCAGGGCCGTGACGGTGATGCCGAGCTGCGCGCCGGAGAGCATGAACGACAGACGTGAGGTGACCCGCAGCGCCCGTTCGGCGGCCGCGTCACCGGCGTTGGCCTGCTCGCGCAGCTGCGCCCTGTCGGCGGCGACGAAGGCGAATTCCTGGGCGACGAAGTAACCGGTCGCGGCGGTGAGGAGAAACAGGGCAAGAAGGCCGAGATAAGCGCTCATTTCGAGCTCTCAGAGGGTCCCGTGCGGATGCACGGGCTAGTACTCCACGGGTCCGGAGCGGACACGATCATCCTTTCGGTCGAGGTCGTCCATGAAACCGTAACGACCGAGGTGGCGTCAGATGTTTCCGGAGGGACTCAGGCTCTTGTCTGCGTACTTTTCCATGGGAAAACCTTGGTGAGCAGTCTGCACTGGTGAGAGCTACGAAGTACCGTCGAATCCATAGCGAGGGGGAGAAAACGACGTGACCGAGGACGATCGCACCAGGGCCATGCGCTCGCCAGGTGATGCCCGCCCGCTTCCCAGACGGCAGGACGGCCCGCTGCGCTCGGGCGGCGCTCCCGCACACCAGATGCCCGGCTCGGAGCCCACCAGGGTCAACGAGCAGCCGCCCACGCCCGAGCAGCCGCGCCCCTCCTCCTCCCGCGTGTACGGCAAGCCCCGCTCGGGCGGCGGCCCTGTCCGGCCCCTCGGCAAGCCGCCGAAGGAGCCCCGTGAGCCGCGTGAGCCACGAGGACCCCGGCTGCGCGGCAGGATCAGGGGCGCGACGATCCTGAAGATCATCGCTGCCCTGGTCGCCGTCCTGCTCGTGCTGGCCGTGGTCGGGTTCTTCTGGATCAACGGGCGGATCAAGACCGTCGAACGCGTGCTCGACGATTACACGGGCCGCCCCGCCGACACTCCGGGCACCAACTGGCTGCTCGTCGGCTCCGACAGCCGCGAGGGCCTGTCGGCGGCCGACCGCAGGAAGCTCGCCACCGGTCGAGCCGTCGGCCGGCGCACCGACTCGATGATGCTGCTGCACATCCCCGACGGCGGCGACCGGCCCACCCTGGTCAGCCTGCCCCGCGACTCCGCGGTCAGCATCCCGGGCCAGGGGCGCAACAAGCTCAACGCGGCCTTCGCCATCGGCGGGCCGCAACTGCTGACCCGCACGGTCGAGAACGTCACCGGCATCAGGATCGACAACTACATGGAGGTCGGCTTCGCCGGGTTCGTCGGCATCGTCGACGCGGTGGGCGGCGTGGAGATCTGCGTCAAGAACGCGATCAACGACCCCAAGGCGGGACTCAAGCTGAAGAAGGGCTGCCAGGAGATGGACGGCGGCACGGCGCTCGGCTACGTCCGCACCAGGAAGGGCGGAGCGCTGCCCGACTTCGAGCGGACCAAGCGGCAGCGGCAGTTCCTCAGTGCGGTCGTGAAGAAGGCGGCCAGCCCCGGCGTGCTGATCAACCCGTTCACCTCGATCCCGCTGGCGATCGGCGCCACGGACGCGGTGCAGGTCGACGGGTCGACCGGCGCGTTCGACCTGCTGTCGCTCGGGCTGGCGATGGGGGGCGACCCTGTGACGACCGTGGTGCCGTTCGGCGGCAACGAGAGCGTCGCGGGCGGGCAGGCGGTCAAGTGGGACAGCGCACGGGCCACCCAGCTGTTCGACGCCCTGAAGGAGGACAAGCCGGTCCCGAAGGACGCCCTCGACAAGGGCTGAGCGAGCCCGCCCCGGCGACCTCGCGGGGCGGGTGCGCCATCGGGGTCAGCCCGAGGCGGCGCTGATGGCGGCTGTGGTCGCGGCGATCATGATGACCGCGTTGATGTCGGCGATGGTCTTGGCGACCGCCTCGCCGGCCCACTCGCCCTCGGTGATCTCCTTGATCCGTTCCTTGCTCGCCCCCGGGAAGGCCTTGCGGTCCAGCTTGCAGGCGTGCATGACCGCGATCAGCACCGCCGTACGCGCGTCGGGGTCGGCGCCGGCCAGCGCGCTCGCCACCCGCCCGCGGACCTCGGCCTCCACGCTGCCGTCGGCCTCGGGCCAGCGCGTCGTGGGGAAGACGCCGAGCACCTTGCCGCGCTCCTGCGTCAGGACGCCGGTGTCGGCCAGCTTGGTCAGCAGGCGGTTCTTCAGCTTGCTGGTGCCGATCTTGGCGACCCACCAGGCGGGCTTGCGCTCCTTGCCGTCCTCCGCGATGCGGGCCAGCGCGGCGTCGAGATCGGTGTCGCCGCCTCCGGCGGCCTCCTTCACGACGACCCTCTTCTGCGACAGCTCGATCCTGCCCTCGACGGCCAGTTCGGCCAGTACGGCACCGCCCAGCGCGGCCCCCAGCTCGGTGGAGCCGATCAGTTGCCTGCCGTCTTCCTCGCGGTAGGCGAGCAGAAGGATCTCTTCGGCGATGGTGACGGTCATGGCTCGACCCTACGTCGTAAGGGGTCCGTAAGCGTTGCGAGCGCCGTCGCGTGGTCATGTGGACACATGAAACTCCTGCGCCATCCGCTGACCTGGACCGCCGTGGCGGTGGTCTTCGGGGTCGCGATGTATCTGTTCCAGCCGTGGCGGCTCTTCACCACCGTCGAGGTGAACGAGCCCTTCCCCGTCGGGGGCGCCGTACCGTCGGCGGGCTCGCCACCGGCGGCGTCGAGCCGGCCGTCCCAGGGAGCGCGACCGTCCCAGGGACCGCGGCCAGAGGGGCAGGCGAGCCTGAGCCCCGGCCAGGCCGGCGCGGCTCCCGAGGCGACCGTGCTCCGGTCCGGAGCCTTCGTCACCCATGAGCACAGGACCTCGGGTGTCGCCAAGGTGCTCAGGCTCCCCGACGGGAGGCGGGTGCTGCGCATCGAGCGCCTGGCCGCCTCCGACGGCCCCGACCTGCGCGTGTGGCTGAGCGACCAGCCCGTCACCGACTCGTGGCGCAACTTCGACGACGGCCGGTACCTGGAGCTCGGCCATCTCAAGGGCAACAAGGGCAACGCCAACTACGCGATCCCCGCCGGCGCCGACCTGGACAGGCTCACCAGCGTGTCGATCTGGTGCAAGCGGTTCAGCGTGTCGTTCGGCGCCGCCGCTCTCACCGTGGAAAACCGGTAGCTTGCGCCATATGTCGATTTCTGCGGAACTGCACGCCATTGGCCGGCCCCTGCTCGAGGCGCAGCTCGCGCATCCCACCGTCGTGGGCATCGGCAGGGGAGACCTCGAGGAGAAGGTCTTCAGGTCATGGCTCGAACAGGACTGGCTGTTCCTGCACGACTACGTGCGCGTGTTCGCCAGGCTGGCCTGGCAGGCGCCCGCCGCGCACCTCGGAGACCTGGTGGACCTGGCCCACACGACCTTCCACGACGAGCTTTCGCTGCACAGGTCGCTGTCGGCCGGGTTCGGCGCCGACCTGGACGGCGCGGTGAAGGGGCCGGCCTGCGCCGCGTACACGGCGTTCCTGCTGGAGTCGGCCGCCGACTACGCCGCGGGTCTCGCCGCGCTCTACCCGTGCATGTGGGGGTATTCCACGCTCGGCCGGATCCTCGCGGAGAACAAGCCGGAGGAGCCCCGCTACCGTGCCTGGGTCGACACCTACGCCGACCCCGGTTTCGCGGCCCTGACCGGGCGGATCGCCGAGATGATCGACGAGGCGGCCCCGGACCTCTCCAGGGCGACGGCCCTGTTCGCCGAGGGCATGCGCCACGAACTGGCCTTCTGGGACGTCCCCTGAGCGCCGCCCTTCGTTGATCAACCGTTTGGTTGCCCGCCAGGGGAGGGCGCGCCTTAATCTGGACGCATGCCGGAACTTCCCGAAGTGGAGTCGCTCGCCGAGTTCCTGCGCGAGCGGGCGGTCGGCCGCACGGTCCTGGCCGTCGACGTGGTCGCCTTCCAGGCGCTCAAGACCTTCGATCCGCCCGTCACCGCGCTCGGCGGGCTGACGGTGACCGGCGTGGCGAGGCACGGCAAGTTCCTCGACCTCGACTGTGACGGTCTCCACCTGGTCACGCACCTGTCCAGGGCCGGCTGGCTACGCTGGCGCGAGGATCTGTCGGGCGCCAAGCCCGTCCGTCCTGGCAAGGGTCCGCTCGCCGCCCGGGTACGGCTGGCGCCCGGCGACGACGGCGCGGCGCCAGGCTTCGAGCTGACCGAGGCCGGCACGCAGAAACGCCTGGCCGTCTACGTGGTCAAGGACCCGATGGAGGTGCCCGGCATCGCCTCGCTGGGGCCCGACCCGCTCGTGCCCGAGTTCACCGTGCAGGCGTTGAAGCGGATCGTGGGCGGTAACCGTACCCAGATCAAGGGCCTGCTGAGAGACCAGAAGATCATCGCGGGCATCGGCAACGCCTACTCCGACGAGGTGCTGCACGCGGCGCGGATGTCACCCTTCAAGATCGCCGCGACGCTGACGGACGCGCAGATCGCCGACCTGCACGAGGCGATCGTCACCACGTTGAGAGACGCGATGGAGCGGGCCCACGGGCTGGCCGCCAAGGACCTCAAGGCGGAGAAGAAGTCGGGGCTGCGCGTCCACAACAGGGCGGGGCAGGCGTGCGACGTGTGCGGCGACACGATCCGCGAGGTGTCCTTCGCGGACTCGTCCCTGCAGTACTGCCCGACGTGTCAGACCGAGGGCAAGATCCTCGCGGACCGGCGCATGTCGAAGCTGCTCAAGTAGGCGCCCGTCAGGCGACGAACGGGGGCCGGCCGGTCTCGCTCACCAGGGGCCTGCCCGCCATCTCCCACGACTGCATGCCGCCGCCGATGTTGACCGCCTCGCGGCCGATGTGGTTGAGCCACGCGGCGGCGTGCGCGGAACGGCCGCCGACCCTGCACACGACGTAGACGGGGCCGGAGGGCAGCTCGTCGACGCGGGCCTGGAGCTCGCCGAGCGGGATGTGGGTGGCGTCCGGGGCGTGGCCCGCCGCCCACTCGTCGTTCTCGCGGACGTCGAGCAGGAAGGCACCGGCGGGCATGTCGGTCACGTTGATCTCGGGAACGGTCATACCTCCATTCTCGCGGACCCGCCGCACCACGACCTCCCGTGGAGGACGAGACTCCCGGAAGGGCGGCCACATGCGAATCCGGGTCGTCCGCGTTGGCCTTTCCCGGTGGGGGGCTCTCTTACGTGTCCTGAGCGTTGGTTCTCAGGCGGACCCCGGGAGCAGTGTGAAGGGAATCACCCATGATCGGGGCGGTCAGCCTCAAACCGGTGCAAGATCTGGGGATGAACGCATTACTCCGGGCCGCGCTCGCGGGGGCCGTGATCGGGCTGCTGGAGAGCATCTTGTGGTCCCACGGGCCGGAAGACGACGGCACCGGCGCCATGTTGATGCTCTTCGTGCCCTTCCCCTTGGGATTGCTGCTGTGCAGGCTGGCCGTCTTGCCGCTTTGGGGCGTGGTCGCGGGCGTGGCACCGTTCATCATCATGCTGCTCTTCGGCGCCTGCCTTGAGCGGCTGACCATGCCTGAGATCATGGACTTCGGTATCGTCCAGGGAACGCTGATCTTCATGGGCATCGGGGCTAGCGGCTATGTCGCGGCGACCGCGCTGGTCATGCCGGGGAGGAAGGTGCTTAGCCTCTCCACGACCGGCGCCGTGCTCGTCCTGTACTGCGCGGTGGCCGTCCTCCAAGGCAGTCGACGAGGCGGCCAGAGCCGTCAGGATCGATCGCTCTAGTCTGCCGCTGGTTGCGGTCGACGGCTACCGGCCGGCCTGGGTCGACGAATGGGGACTCCCCTCAACGCTGAGGCTCACCTATCAGCACGAGGGAGATGGCTCAAACGTCGAGGTATTCGTCAGGAAGGCGAAGGCGGCGACGCCCAAGGCAGCTTGCGCCCAACCCGATCCGGAGTCGGACGGGCGCCCGGGCGCGTGCCGTCGTGTCTCCCGGGACGTGTGGGCCCGCACTGACGGCGCACGTGCGATCGTCGTGACCAGGCGCGGAATCGCGTTGGTGCGGCTCGTCAGCGACAGTGCCGGCGAGGCCGCATTGGTCTCCCTGGTGCCGACGCTTCGTTCGATCACCACCAGCGAGTTGTCCGGGGTTCCAGGTTCCGCGATGTGAGGCGTCGACCTTGCTGCGCAGCCTCGGCTTCTTGATCGGTCGCCGCTTCACGGCCAAGTCTTCAGGCGTCCTACAGTGCGCCCAACGATCGCTGCTTAGAGGCACATGCATGCGTTGCGTGCGCAGCTCTTGATGACGCGGCAGGAGAGGTATCCCCCTCCTGTTCAGTGGGGCATTCGTACGGTTGGAAAGTACAGCCACAGCCGTGCATGGCTGTTCTTTGATGGACGTCCACGGATGCCGGTCCAAGACAGGGCGCGTCGAGACGCAGGGGTGGTTGAACGCGGACAAATGGTGCATCATTGGGGCGCGAGCTGGGCAGACCCCGGCCGCACTCACAAGTCCAAACCGCGGGAGCTCGGGGCAACCGGGCTGAGAGGGCAACTGCCGTTGCCGACCGCATGAACCTGTCCGGATGGTGCCACTCTCCGGCGGTTGGTTGCTCCTGTGCAGGTCAAGGGCCACTCACGGTGGTGTGAATGGCCCCGGCGCTCCCCGTACAGCTACGAAGTACAGCAGTAGCCGCCTGAATCAGCCGTCCAAGGCGCTCCCGAGCTTCCGCAGAGCCGCTCCGGTGGCCTCGTCAGTGGCGTCGGTGTAGACCTCCATCGTCATCTTGATGTTGCTGTGGCGAAGCACCCGCATGGCCACGCGCGGGTGAACATCCAGGGCTGCCAGCAGGGTCGCGCACGTACCTCGGGTGCCGTGAACGGTGATGCGACGCACCCCCGCCCGCACGATGCGGGCATCGAACCGGCCGTTGAACTTCGTCGGGTCCAAGGGCTTGCCGACGGGCGAGGTGAAGACCAGGCCGGTGCCTTGCCAGGCGTCCCCGGCTTCCTGCCTGTCGCGTTCCTGCTGGCGCTTGCGCAGCCAGAGCGCTGCCAGGCAGATGCCGGGGAGGGGAAGCGGGGCTTCCGAGTCCTCAGTCTTGACTGGGCGTCGGCGTAGCTGATCGCGGATGCGCTGGAGCTGCTCACCTACGTACAGCTCACCGGCGTCCAGATCCACATACTTCCAGTCCAGCCCGAGCACCTCACCCTTGCGCAGTCCGAGCACGAGGATCAGGACGTAGACCGCATAGAGCGGGTCGGCCTCATCCCGCGCGTTCTCCAGAAAGCGGCGGGCTTCGTCCACGGACCATGCCTTGGTGCGGCGCTTGCGAAGGGTGGGCAGACGGACAGCGGCTGCCGGGTTCTTGCCCACCAGGTCCTCTGAGATGGCGTCGGAGAACAGGCTTCGGAGAATCTTCACGGCCTTCTGGACGGTGCTCTCTTCCAAGGTCTGGTGGCAGCACTGCCCGACCGCGCAGCAGTGCCGCCGGCGCTTCTCATTCCAGTGCTCGACCGGGCGCCGCGTGTCCTTGCCCTGAGCGCAGCACTGGCACGCCTTACGCAGCTTGTTCACCCACTCGCGGACGTCGCGGACCGTGAGCTTGTCGAGGCGCTTCGCCCCCAGGTAGGGGAGGATGTAGAGCCTCAGGTGGGTCTCGTAGGTCACCACGGCCAACGGGGCGTAGTTCGGCTCTATGACCACCTCCCGGAGCCAGTAGGCGGCCCGTACCGCGAGCGTCGGGACCTTGGTGGCCACAGGCCCCTTGCGTGCCTCGCTCTGGAGGCGGATGTACTTCTCGTGGACCTCTTCACGAGACGAGCCGTACGCCCATTTCTTCTTCGGCTCACCGCCTGGCGTGGTCACCCAGACGTACGCGGCCCATCCCTTGCGGTAGGGGAAGATCGATCCTTCCCCGTTGGCGCGAGTTCTCTTGTTCCGTTTGGGCTTGTCACCGTTGGTCATTAAGCGACCTCCTGCGCTTCCTTCTCCAACAGGGCGATGTACTCTCTGAGTCCGTTGGCGGTGAATCGCCGGGCGCGGCCTTCCTTGACGGAAGGCAGGCGGCCCGTGCGGATCAGTTCATAGATCACGCTTCGGCTGAGCTTGAGCTGCTTCATGGCGGCGGTGATGTCGTAGAGCTGGGTGTCATCGAGGGGCGTGCTCATGGCTGCGGGCGCTCCTTGTCGGGGACAGCGGGGACACCCAGCAGGGCGGACTGTCCCCGGAGAATCGTGGCGTTGTCGCTGGTGGAGGGTGGTTCGGGGACAGCGGGGACAGCGGGGACAGCTCCGGGGGACTCTGTCCCCGGCAGGCGGTAGCGTCCGGCGGCGTCCACGCAGAGCTGGCTGTCTTGGGCCATGCGGGCGCATGTTCGCTTGACCGTGTCACGGGTCCTGCCGATGGCTTCGGCGATCTCTTTGGGCGGGCTGTTCGGGTTGGTGCGCAAGTAGCGGGCGATGGCCGCGCGGGTCTCCCCGAGCTGGTGATCCTCGGGTGGGCCGTCCATCAGGCGCCAGAGTCCGGCGGCGGGCTGGAAGGCCATGGCGTACTCGTCTTCTTCCACGTCGCGTCCGGTGACGTGGAGCACGCCGTCAGCGGTGCCACGCGCCCGCTTGAGCACCAGCGTGGCGTCGGCGGCACCGGCCAGGCCGTTGGTGCCGGAGACCTGTTCGAGGAAGTCGTCTGAGCCCATCTTGCGGACGTGGTGGACCAGCACGACCGCGACGCCGAAGGTGTCGGCCAGGCGCTTGGCGTGGCCCATGGCGGCGTAGTCGGCGTCATAGGCTGACAGGCCGGGCGGGGTGGTGCCGCGTACCTTGGCGAACACGTCGATCACGACCATGCGCGCGCCGACGTTGCGTTCCAGCCAGCGGGCGATGGCCTGTTCCCCGCCCTGCGGCAGGGTCGGGCACGAGGTGGCCAGGGTGAGGTCCTTCGGGGCGGGCTTGCCTTGCAGGATCTTGCCCATGCGGTTCTGGAGACGGCGCGGCGTGTCTTCCAGCGCGAGGTAGAGCACGGGTCCCGGCTCCACCTCGATCGCCTCCAGCGCCTTGCCTCCACCGGCGACGGCGATGGCCGTACCGAGCGACAGCCAGCTCTTGCCGACCTTGGGCGGTCCGGCCAGCAGGTTGAGCCCCTCGGCGATGACGCCGGGAACGGCCCACTTGGTCTCGGGGAAGGTCATGGCCATGAGTTCGTCTGCGGTCCATGACGTGCGTAGAGCGGCAGTTGTAGGTGTTGCCGGGGTTGCGAAGGAAGTAGGTGGCTGCAGGGGATGGACGCTGGCGAGTTGGCCGCGGTCGGGTTTCTCCACAGGGACCTCCTTCTCGATCTCGGTGAAGCAGCCGCAGCCGCCCCAGTCGTCGGTATCGACCTGGCCGCGGGCGATGCGCTGGCGAAGTTCGATCAGCGGTAGCGGCTTGGTGATGCCGCCGGTGCGGTCGCGCAGGATCGCCACGTCTTTGCCGAGTTGGGCGCGTAGCTGTTGTTCTTGGGCGGCTTCGGTGGCGAAGCGTTCAGGATCAACCTGATGCAGGCGCGTCCATTGCGCCTGGCCCCCGCGTACGCATGCGCCCCCGCAGTTGTTGTGCGGGAAGCCCAGCTCATACAGGCGTGGGGTGGCCAGCCCGACGGCGTTAGCTTCGGCGATCAGCTCGTCCTTGCTCGCATACGGCGGCTCGCACAGAGGGGCGCGGGCAGTCCATGGCAGATATGCGGCTTCTATCGCTGGTAGGCGATGGGTTTCGGTCCAGTCGATGCCGACATACACCGTGGCCGTGCCCGGGTCGGTGTGGGTCTCCAGCCATTGGCGACATGGGACCTGCTTGAGGTACTTGCTGCATGGGGCGATACGGGAGTTTCCGATCATCCGCTTGTCCCGGAAGACCTCCCACGGTGTGCGGCCATCGGCCACTCGCACCAACTGTGCGCCGAGCTGGGCGGCGGCCTCGTCGAGGAAGCGGTACAGATCGGGGTCTTCTACCTTGGTGTCGGCGAACAACAGCACTGTGGATGCTGTGCCGTGCTGGGCGATGACGCGGCGGGCGGTGGCCCACGAGCCGATGCCGCCGCTCATCATGACCACGTGACGCACCTGGCCGAGCCCGTCCTCTGTGGGCGCGGGCGGCCGGATGAGGGTTGGGCTACTCATGCGGCGACGCTTCGCGGTCTCCGGGCACCCGCCCTCAGTCCTGACGCGATGGTGCGTTGTGCTTCGCCGTAGGGCTGGCCGACGCTCGCGGCGGCGTCGGTCAGCCATCCGGTCACGTCGGTCTCGGGCAGTTCGCCGCCGGCCACGAGCTGCCCGAGCGCCACGGATGCGCAGTACAGGGCGTTGTTGTGGCCGTTCGGCGGGGAGCCGGTCACCCGTTCCACCTCGCGTTCGACGGCGGTGCGCAGGTAGTTGCCGCGCCGGTCGGCGGTCATCGTGATGGTGACCGGTTTCTGTGGTGGGAGCGGGGCGGGCCGTAGGAGGTCGGCCAGCCAGCCGGGCAGCGGGGCGGCCGGTGCGGCGTGCATCACCTCGTAGGTGCCGGTGCCGTCGTCGAGGTCGACGAAGCTGCCGGGGCCGACGACGTACCCGCCCGTCGCGCGGGTGTCGATCAGCCAGCCGAGCCCGCCGCGGGCGCCCTGGGTGTTGCCGAGCGTGATCCCGTCCGGCGCGGTGTAGTACAGGTGGGTGCCGCCGCGCCGGGTGCGGACGGTGAAGGTCTCCAGCGGTAGCGGTTGTCCGGCGCGCTCGCAGAGGGTGGCGAACACGTCGGCGCCGTCGTTGATGCCGGGCAGGTCCCACTCCGCCGGGTGGGTCTTGCCCTCCTTCGGGGTGTCTAGGTCGATCACCACCAAGCGGGAGGGGCCGGTGGCGATGCCGACGTTGTATGGCTGACGCGCCCACACGTCGCGGATGGCGTCGGGGTCGGTGGTGTTGCGCTCTTTCCACGCCCAGTCCTTGAGCGGCACCTTGTCGCCGGGGACGAGCGGGAAGACATGCCAGCCGCGGGCGGCGGCGGCCAGGGCGTAGCGCAGGGGCGAGCTGGTCATGATGCGATCCCTTCGGACAGGTCGTATGGGGGTGCGCTCAGACATCAGGCGTCTCTTGACAGGTGGTGGTCTGTCGAGCCGTCGTGTGTCACCACGGTGGAACGCGACGTCTGGCCGGTCACCAGGGCACCTCCTCCGCTACGGCGGCGTTGACGGCGGCCGGTTGGCAGACGGGGCAGGGCTGGATGATGTCGTGCCAGCCGCCGCCGGGGTGGTGGCGTCGGGTGACGATTTCCTTGGCTCCCAGACAGAGGAGGCAGCGGCCGGTAGAGCGGATGCGCTCCAGTAGCCGGGTGTAGCGCTTGGTCAGGTGTCGGTCGATGTGTTGCCCGGCTTGTTCGGCGTCTCCGGTGACGCTGGCCAGGGCGACCATGGCGGTGACGATGACGTCGCACAGCTCGGCGGTCAGGTCGTCCAAGGTGTGCGTGACGCCCTTGCGCGGGTTTTGGCCGGTCATGCCGATGTAGGCAGCGACGGCCTCGCCGAACTCCTCCCCAATTTTCATGATCCGCATGGAGATCTCGTGCTCGGTGCGCGGGTTGGCGGTGTCGAGCCAGGCCAGCAGGGCGGCGGCGTGTTGAGTGAAGGTGGGCGTGGTCATGACGCGAGTCCTTCCGGCGGTTCGTGGCAGGTGATGGGCAGAGCCGGGCGGCGGGCGGGGTCGCGCTCGACAGCTCCTTCAAGGCAGTGCTCGCAGTGGCGGAAGCGGACGTGCTCGCGGCCGGGCGGGACGGCGGGGCGCCAGGGCGTCCACTGGTGGCCGTCGCGCTCGCAGTCGAGGTCGGCGACGCAGCCGGGGCACAGGTCGGGGGTGTTGGGGTCGCTCCACTGCCAGTCGGTGAACCAGGCGCGTGCTTCGTTGATGGTGTCGGCGTGGATGGAGTCGAAGTCGTCGTTGACCTGACCGCAGCGGGTGCAGGTGATGATCAGGCAGGTTCGGATGGTGACACTCACGGCTGGTTCCTTCGCGTGGGGACGCTGGCGGGCGGGATGGTCACGCGGCTTCCTCCTTGAGCGGGGCCGGGAGTTCGGTGGTGATGCGGTTGACCAGGCGGCGGGCGACGGTGTGTTCCACGCCCATGCGTCGGGCGACATCGCCGACGCCCCCACCGGCGGCGAGGATGCGGGTGGCGGCCAGGAGACGTTCGGTCGGGGTGAGCTGGACCTGGCGCTGGCCGGTGACCACCAGATCGACGGCCATCAGATCGACCACGCCGTCTTCGGCCAGCAGGCCGATGTTCGTGCGCGGCTGGACCTTCTTGGCGTGGTTGAAGTGGGCCACGGTGACGCCCCTCCTGCGCAGCCACTGAAGGGCGCGGGCGTCATTGCCGCCGGTCGCGGTCAGGGCTGAGCGGATGGCGTCGGCCTGGTTCATCCGCCGCAGTTCCTCGCGGGTGACACGACGGGACAGGTGGACGACGGTGAGGGGAACGAGCCGGTTGCGGGTGGTGCTGGACATGATCAGTGTCCTCTCCAGAGGTCGAGTCACTTGCCGAACGGGCGGGGCGGGGTGGTGCGGACGCGGGTGGGGCGGGTGCCCTGGCGGCGTAGACGGCGCAGGTAGTTGTAGGCGCGGCGGCCTGTGCGCAGCCGTAGGCCGGTGCCCTTGCAGTGGCGGCACCAGCGCTTGACGCGGCCGTTCGGCTTGATGGTCTTGCCGACGCCCTCACAGCGGCGGCAGCGGGCGAACGGGGAGGCGGCACAGGCGGCGGCGTAGCCGAGCGCCCACAGCAGCAGCACGCCGACGGCGGCGGCCAGCAGGGTCGCGAGCGAGGGCAGAAGATCACCCAGACCGGTAGCGGGGGGTGGGGTAGCGGTAGCGGCGTGGAAGGTCACGGCAGGGCTCCGATACGGGATTTCGAGCACGATGAGGGCGGCCCGCTACCCGCTACCTGCGGGTATTCAGGCTGATCAGAAGGGGTGTGAGGGGTAGCGGCGGCGGTAGCGCAGCCGCTACCCGGTAGCGAGCCAGCCGCTACCTTTCACGGCCCGGCGAGGCTCTTGCGGCGGGGTGCGGGCGGGTACGGCAGGGCCGTCGAACCGGGGTCCGGCGGCCCTGCCGTACGGCTCACGCCGCGCCGTCGCGGCGGCGGATCGCCTGGGCGATGTCGGCCTGCTTCGCGCCCTTGAGCACCTTGCCGTCGCGCTTGATGTTCACGCTTGGCACGGCCAGGTCCCGAAGCTGAGCCGACACCGCGTCGGCGGACAGGTCGGCGTAGTGCTCCGGGATGCGCTCGGAGAGCCGGGCGGCGATCTCGGCCCAGGACAGGCCGGACTCGCCGGGGTGGAAGACCGACAGGGCGTCGGCCAGCACGTCGCGCACCTCGCGCTTGATCTCCTCCCCGGCGGCATAGCCGGTCAAGGTCCCGGCACGCTCACGCAGGGCGCGGGCGGTGGTCAGGATCTTCTCGGCGTCGGCGGCATCGGCCAGGTAGGTGCGCACCGTCGGGGTGTCATCGGACGCCCCGTACAGGTAGCCGACGCCCCGGTACTCCTTGCCGTTGGGCAGGGAGGAGGCGTCGAACCCCTCGCTGTAGGCGTCGCCGCCCAAGATGGCTTCGGAGACGTTGCGGTTGCCGCACTTGAGGGCGAAGCGCACGGCGTGGTTGTCGCGGTAGCGGCCGAACAGCCGCTGCACGTCACCGGCGCCGACCCCGGACGGCTTCTGCGAGCTGGACAGGATGATGACCCCGGCGGAGGGGCCGACGGCCATGATGAACGACAGCAGGGAGGCGATCTCCTTGTTGATGTCCTGGTCGTCCAGCTCGTAGTAGACCTGGAACTCCTCCATGACCAGCAGCCACACCCGCAGGTTGGGGTACTTGCGCGACAGTTCCTCGGTCAGCTTGCCGTCGGGGCACTCCGAGACGGGCAGGGTGGACAGGAACTCATTCACTTGCATGATGTGCGTCTTGATCTCGCGCAGCGCGTCCAGCAGCTCCTCTACCGGGTCGCCGTCGCGGTTGATGACGGTGCCGAAGATGATGCGGTGGGCTATCAGCTTGAACTTGCGCCAGTCCGGGCTGTTCTTGCCGTCCACCACGGTCAGCTTCACGTACGGGTCCATGGCCGCGTACAGGGCCAACAGCCGGGCGGCGAACGTCTTGCCCTTGCGCGGCTGAGCCCCGACCAGGACTGAGATCCACAGCAGCAACAGGGTGACCTGACGTCCGCGTTCGTCCAGCCCGAACGGGGCGGGCTTCCAGATGTTGCGCGGCTTGCCGTCCAGCAGCGGCGTGCGCCCGGCGGGGATGGCCAGCGGGTCGCGGTCGGCCACGAACAGCTTGTGCCGCCGGGTGGAGGACGGGTCGCGGGTGATGTAGACCTGCTGTTCGGTGACGTCCAGGCCGGAGGCGATCTCGGGGCGTGCCTTGATCGCGTGGTCGAACGTCTTGCCGTACGGCAGGTCCACCACGACCTCGGAGCCGGTTCCGGCGGCATCACGCGCCATGCGGGAGCCGAACTGGATCTGCTGGTGGGGCTTGTCGGGGTGGCCGAGTCCGGCGGCGTAGTAGGCGCGCAGCACCACGTCGGCATTCAGCAGCCGGTAGCGGCGAGAGACGGCGGCGGTGGGGATGATCGGGCGGCCCTTAGGCTTGCCGCACCGGGCCAGCACCGGCACCAGCGCGAGAGCGACGGCGGCCTGGTAGGGCGGTTGCAGGTTGGCCACCGCGATGGCGGCCACGATGGCCGCGATGAGCTGGAAGAACAGGACGACGCCACGCCAGCGGCGGGTGGCCTTGCCCTCCTTGTGCAGCTTGAGCCACATCTCCGGGTCGTTGTCGCTCGCGGCGGTCTGGAGGAGAGCGTACTGTTCGTTGACCCACCACCAGCGCAACTGCCGGTTGACCAGGGCGAAGACGCCCACGATGGCGAACCAGACGACCTGGAGCGCGTACCAGGGGGCGCGCACCGTGTGGAAGGCGGCCACGTGCGCCCACCTGCCGAGCGCGGCCTTGACGGTGGTGGGCAGGTTCGCCCCGTGGAACTGAGGCGGGATGATCGGGCGACGTGACTCGCTGACCAGCTCCGGAACCATGCTGCCGGGCAGGTCCACCAGCGTGGGCGGTTCGTTGGCGGGCGGTGCGTCCAGCTCGACCTCATACGAGGTGTCATAGGCGGTCCGCTTGCCAGGTCGGTTGTCCGGCTCACCGGCCGGGTCGGTCGCCGGGCCGTCCCCCTGGTCGGGGGCGTCCAGCGGGCGGGGACGGCGGCGGGAGTCGAGCGGAACGACCTGCCCGCCCTCGGCGTGCTCGGCGCCGGTGGGGCGGCCGGACCACTCGAAGTCGGACAGGTCGCCGGGGCGGTCCGGGTTGGGGTTGGTGTTGGGCTCGTGCGGCAGGTCGGTCATGATGAGGTCACCTCGTTTCCGCTGGAGGGGGCGGGGCAGCAGGGCGCGACCGGCTTCTTGGCGGGAGTGGTCGCGCCCTGCGTGTTGTCGGTGTCGTCGTCGGGCAGTTCGTTGGGGCCGTAGTCGGCGACCAGACCGACGCCGACCATGTGGCCCTCCAGGTAGATCCAGCGGGCCAGGCTGCGGGCTTCCTGCCCTGCCGGGCCGGGGTCGCAGCCCAGGGCCTCGACCTGGTCGAGGTCGGTGAGTTCGACCCACAGCGGGCGATGGCTGTTCTTGCGGCGCAGGATCTCGGCGTAGACGGCGCGCAGGGTCACCAGCAGGTCGGCGGGGGTGCCGTCGCCGGTGCCGGTCTGCTGGCCGGTCAGCTTGGCGAGCGCGGCCAGGTCGGCGGGGTTGGCGGCGTCGAAGTCGTCGCTTTCCACCAGCAGGTCGGGAACGCTCTGAAGGTCGGTCATGAGGTCCCCTCGCGGTCGGTGGTGGACCACCGGCAGCGAGCGTCCGGTCCGTTGCCCGTGCACTCGACCGGCGGGGGTTCCTCAGCGGGCGGGGTCGGGTCGGTGTCGGCCCAGCGGCAGCGGTCGTCCTGGCAGAGGACGGGGGGCGGCGTCGAGTCGTTGCCCGTGCCCTTGTCGGCCACATGGCAGGCCATGGGGGTCAGCCCGATCAGGGCGGTCAGCACAGCGGATGTGAAGTGCCGTATGAGGGTGCGCGGTTCGGTCATGAGGTCACCTCGCGGTGGGTGTCGGTGGTGGGGTGGGCGCAGCAGGTGCGGCGGTGGGCCGACATGGTGGAGCGGATCTCGGCCACGGTCCGGCGGCGGGTGATGAGCATCCGGACCCAGATGGAGACCGGGACGGCCAGGCAGGCCAGGGAGATCACGATCACGGGGGCGAGCACGGTGAGCATGGCGGGTCAGTCCTTTCCGGTGGTGGGGTCGTAGCGGAGGGCGTCACGGACGGCGCGGGCGGTGTCCATGCCGCAGCCGAGCGCGCGCCGGATCTTGTCCGCGCCTGCGGCGGCGGGAAGCTGGCCGGTGGCCATCAGGTGCCGGGCGCGGGCAATCAGCGCGTCGGGGGCGGGGGCGTTCGCCCTGTACGTAGGGCCGGTAGGGGTACCGTCGGCGCCGTGATCGAGGCGGGCGAACGACTCCAGGATGATGGGCAGGGCGGTGACGATGGCTACCGCCACGACCGGCCCCAAGACGTGCAGCACCAGCCGTGAGACGGTGAAGTCGGTCCCGTCCGGCAGCCCCCAGGGCAGGTACGGCCAGGCGTTCATGCCGAGCGTCAGCCCCAGGAACAGCCACTCGATTTTGGTCAGGATCGGGTTGTTGAGCGGCTGGCCGCGGGTGCCCATGTAGGCGCGGGCGCCGACCACGACCAGCAGGGCCAGGGACATGAACGGCTCGACCAACCAGGCGAAAACCCAACCAGGCGACCACAGGTCGGCGCCATCGGCCGCGAACGCCTGCACACCGGCGGTGGACCAGGCCAGCGCGAGCGTCAGCGACACCAGAGCCGCGGTGACCAGCAGGCGCCGCATACGGGCGGCCTGCCAGGCGCGCATCTCCGGGTCTTGAGCCAGCGCGTGCAGCCGGGCGGCCTCCTGCGCCTGCTTGCGGCGCTTGCGCACCTTGGGGGTGTCGAGCATGAGCGGGGTGTCGTCGGCCTGGAGGTCGGCCAACTGGTGCGCTTCGGCCACCTCGGCGCGCAACCGCAGCACGCGCCGGGTCGCACCGGGTGATTCGGCCGGCGTAGGAGCGGCGGGCGCCTGGCTGGCTATGTGCCGCTCCAGTTCGGCCAGCCCGCGGGCTACCTCTTCGGGGGTCGGTTCGGGGATCGGGTCAGGGTTGATGGCGCTCACGGCTTGCCTCCTTTGGGGCGGCGGTCGCGGTCGGTGCGCTGGTTGCGGTTCATGCCGTGCTTGCGGTCGGTCTCGATGAAGCCGTCGCGTCCGGCTTCGGGCTGGTAGAAGGTCGGCAGCTTCTCGCCGTGCACGGTGACGCCGGGGCGCCCGCTGGTGTCGAGCTTGTGGCGGCTCATGCGGCCACCCCTGGGGCGCAGTCGAGGCAGGTTCCGAGATGGCGGGGCAGGACGTAGCCGACATCGGTACGGCAGTCGGGGCAGGTGCGGCGGGCGGCGGTGGCCTTGGCCAGCGCGGCGAGCTGAGCAGGGGTCGGGGTGCGCTTGGGCAGGGCGACCCGCACGTCGTAGAGGTAGGCGGCCCGCACGCCCGGTGCGCCGTGACGGGTGGATGCCCAGAGGATCTGTGCTTGGACGCCCTGCCCGGCGGGGCGAAGCCCGCGGGCGGCGAGCTGGCGCACGGTGAGCAGATGCGGCGGGGCCATCTGCCACGGGTAGGTGGGGATGCCGTAGCGGGCGCCGGTGGGGTCCCAGAAGCGGGCGCGGATGCGACTCATGAGACGGCCTCCACAAGCACGCTCGCGAACACGCGGCCGATCTCGATCCCGAGCGCGTCGGTCGCCTCGGTCCACGCTGCCGTGTAGCCGCCGCTCAGCTCTTGCCAGGTGTTGAGGAAGCGGTGGCGCAGCGGCCAGGAACCGTAGCCGCTTATGTGGAGCAGCACGTCGGCGATGGCGCGTGGGCCGTAGATGTCCAGGGCCAGCCCGTCGTCGGTGAGCGCGGCGGCGTGCGTCGGCTGCCATCCGTCCGAGTCGTGGTAGCGCTCGATGAGCAGCAGCGGCCAGCCCGTACGCTCGGCGATGGCTCCGGCCAGCACGGCGCACTGAGAGTGCCCGTACAGTTCGATCGCCTCGGCGTCGATCACGCCGGGGTGAATGGTTAGCGTGGTCTGGCCGTGGTAGGTGGGCGTGGCCAGCGTGACGTCCAGGGAGATCTCATGGAGCGCTCTGCCGTGGGCGATCGTGGTCAGCAGCGGGTAGGCCGTGGCCGGGTCGGTCGCGGTGATGGCGGTCATGAGCGGCCCCACCCTCCCCAGCAGCGCGGGCAGCCGGGCCGGTCGCACATGTTGTGCGGGTCGGCGGACCATTCGCTGAGGGCGGCTTCGGCAGGTCCGGCCTGACCAACGATGACGCGGGTGATGTGCCGGATGGCGCGGCGCTCCTGAGCGATGCGGATCAGGTCGCAGGTGATGAGCCCGGCGATGAACACCAGCAGGTAGCCGAGTACGGAGATCACGAGAACCCCTCCTTTCAGGCGTGGGACTGGGCGCGGAAGCGGATGCGGCAGGCGCGGCAGCCGGGGCGGCAGGGTGCGCCGTGCCTCGGGCACAGCTCGGTACGGCGGCCCTTGGTGCTGCCGCAGCGGCGGCAGCCGATGACGTTCGCGGAGCGCTGACCGCAGTCGAAGCAGCGGAAGCGGGTCATCAGGCCACCTCCGCCAGCACGTCGCGCAGGTCGAGGGTGCGGATTTCGTCGGCGGTCAGCCCTGCCCAGATGCCATCGCTCGGGCGGGTGGCCAGCGCGTAGGCCAGGCACGGCCACCGGGCGGGGCAGCTCCGGCAGATGGCCTTGGCGGCCATCTCGCGCACCTGCCGTACGGTCGCGGGCTCGTCGTCGATGTCGGGGCCGGTGAACAGGTCGGTGTCTGCCAGCTGGCAGGCGGGTTCGGCAGCCAGGAGAGTGGCCAGCAGAGTGGCCCTTTCCTTGCCGCCGATCAGGACGGCGATGGGGGAGGTCAGGGACCCGGAGGACATGATGAGAACACCTCTCTGAGAGGGGAGGGCCGGGGGCGGCTCGTGTCTTGGCGGGCAGGGCCGCCCCCGGCTGGGCAAGGTCACTTGCTGATGGCCTTGATGAACTCGGCGAACTGCTGAGCGCCGGTCACTGTCGCTTCAAAGGCCCACTTGACCGCCACGGCAGCGCTCTGCGGGTCAGTGAAGAGGTAGATGACAAAGCCGATCAGGAACAGCGTCGGCAGGAACCGGCCGACGCTCTTGGCGGGCTGCATGGGAAGCTCCCTTGGCTTGATGAACCCGGCAGAGCAGCCGGAGTGCCCCGGCGGGGAGTCGAACCCTGCCTGCGACCATCGAGGCGGTAGCGAACGCGGGGCCAGTCGGGCGCGGGGACTTAGCAGTCCCAGCAGCGCCACGGGCCGGGGCCGTAGACGATGACCGTGCGCTCACGCAAGTCACGGCGCAGTCGCCGCGTGGCCGCGATCCAGTTCGGGCAATCGCCCACGTGCCTCTCGCTGCCGTCCGGGCTGTAGAACTCGATGGCCTTACGCCTTTTCATGATCCGATCCCTTCGGGTATGGCGCTGGTGGCAGTGCCCCGGCAGGGAGTCGAACCCTGCCTGCGACCATCGAGGCGATAGAACCTCAGCCGAGCAGGTCGCTCAGCATGAGCCGGTGGGCGCGGAACACCTGACCGTCGTAGGAGGTCTTGAGCTGGTTGACCAGGTCGGCATAGCTGTTGGCGCGCACCCAACGGGCGCGCTTGGCGTCATCAGCACCGACCACGGCGGGCAGGTCGACGGCGAACAGGGCGCTCAACTTGAAGGTGACGGGGACGGTGACCATCCACGCTTCGTCACTGGCGCGCGGGTCGGGCACGTACCGGGCCGGGAGCACCTGGCGGGCCACCCCGTCCAGCACCAGTCCAGTCTCTTCGGCCAGCTCGCGGACACCGGCGGCCTCCGGACCCTCACCGGGCTCCACGTAGCCGCCCGGCACTGCCCAGCCGTGCCCGTCCGAGCGCTCCACAAGCAACAGCCAGCGGCCGGAGGTCGTGTTTGCGGTGACGATGGCGTCGGCAGCGAGCTGTTCGCCCCAGTGGCCCAGCTCGTTGCGTCCGTAGCGGATGCCGGTGGACTCGCACGGGTTGACCGGGCGGCCGTCGATCACCGGGAACGGGATCGCGGCGGTGGCCAGGCGGCTTGCCCAGTCGATCTGCGTCGGGTCGGTGCGCGGGTCGGCCCAGCCCTCCTGGACGCCCTTGTTGAACACGTCGGGGTGCGTGAACGTCACGTGCATGGTCATGGTGGGTTCCTTCAGTTCGGTGTGGGGTCGGGGCGTGCCCCGGCGGGGAGTCGAACCCCGCCGGCGACCATCGGGGCGGTTGGTTGGCTATGCGGCCAGCCGGTCGGGCTCCAGCGCGAAGAACAGGACCATGAGCTTGTCCACGCGGGTCTCGCGCTTGGCCAGCTCGAAGATCTGCATGTAGACGTCCATGCGGGACGCGCCGGGCGGGACGTCCACCGTGCTGGAGAAGGTGGCGTTGCCGAAGCCGCCGCCCGTGGGCCACTGCACGGTGATCACCCACATGTAGCGGGCCATGCTCGTGTCGGTGCTGTCCTGCTGGGTGTTGGTGATGGCGGTGCTCATGGTGAAGCTCTCCCTTGACGGGTGATGGGAACGGGTGATGGCCAGGGCGTATGTGCCTGGTCGGGCCGCCTTTTTCTCGGTCGGGAGGCGGTGGCCATTTAGTTGTCTGAGCGGCGGGTGCGTCTGGCCCGTCAGCCAGAGCGGTCCGTCAGCGTCGGCGCGCGGTCCCGTCGGACCGCCTTCCGAGTGCCTTCGGTTGTTGCAGTGAGGTGAGGCATGCCTCACCTCGGTTGCTCGACTTGGTCTGACGGTGCAGGTATGCTGCCTGCGAAACGTCAAACGTTTGTCGACTGATTTGATAATGAGCCCGCCAGGGGCCGCTGTCAACAAACATCAAACGTTTGGCGTTTCGGTCGAGTGACAAAAGAGGGAGAAATGGGCACCCCAAACAAGCTGGGCTTCCGACAGATCGCCGTGCAGATCCGGCAGGAGATCGTCGAAGGCGTCTACCCGACGGCTTCGGTGCTCCCACCTGAGCCGGTCCTTGCGGAGAAGTACGGCGCGTCTCGAAGCCTCGTCAACCGAGCCATGCAGGTACTCGCAGCAGAGGGCATGATTCGCCCCAAGCAAGGGAGAGGAACGATCGTGACCTACATCCCGCCGATGCTCCACTCCGCAGCCCGTTACTCGCGCGCGGCGCGCGAGAGCGGCCAGGCGCGCGGCGCGTTCGACGCGGAGGTGCGCGAACTCGGCCTCGAACCACAGCATGAGATCACCGTGGAGCGCGCCACACCCCCGGACGACGTGGCTGATGCCCTTGGACTGCCGCGCGGAGAGGAGAACGCCCTCGTACGGCGTCGCCGACTCTTGGCGTCCGGCATCGCGGTACGGCTCAACGCCTCATGGTTCCCGCTCTCGATCGCGGACGGCACCGACCTTGAAGCCGATGGGCCGAACATCCAGGGCGGCGTCAAGTCGGCCCTGGCCGAACTCGGCTACGCCCAGACCGAAGCGAGCGAGCGCATCGTCGTGCGCCCGCCCACGGATGAAGAAGCCGACGCCCTGGAGATCAGCCCCGAGCGCACGGTCCTCGACATCTTCCACGTCGGCAGGACCGAGAGCGGGCAGGCTGTCGAGGTGACCACCACGGTCACGCCCGCGCACTACCTCGTGATTGAGCACACCTTCCCGCTCACCTGATGCCCGGTCAGCCAGCTATCACCTGAAGGGGGACGACGCGATGACAGCTACAACCCTGCCGATCCGTGCCAAGGCGGTGGAGCTTGCCGACGCCGGCCAACTGCCCGCGTACGTGTACGACCTTGCCGACCTTGACGCCCACATGGCAGCCGTCCGAGCCGCCATGGGCGACATCGAGGTGTATTACGCCGTCAAGGCCAACCCCGACCCCAACCTCATGCGGGTCATCGCGCCTTATGTAGACGGCTTCGAGATCGCGTCCGGGGGAGAGTTGGCGCACGTGCGCGAGCACTTCCCCGACACGCGCATCGCACTCGGCGGCCCCGGCAAGACCGATGCCGAACTGTTCGCGGACGTCTACCGGCTCCACATCGAGAGTCCCAGCGAAATCCGGCGGCTGTTCGCGGCGGGCCGGTCTGCTGACGTGCTGCTTCGCGTCAATCTCGACATCCCCATCAAGGGCGCGTCGCTGGCAATGGGGGGTGGCGCGACGCCCTTCGGGATGGACCCCGACGGCGTTGCCGAGTGCATGGAAATGCTGGCCGGTCAGGACGCCGTACGCCTTCGCGGCATCCACGCTCACCTGGCCAGCGGCTTGGACGCTCGTACCATGCTGGAGCTGGCCAGCGCCATTCTCGACTACGCCCGTGGCCTTGGCGTCACGGAGATCAATATCGGTGGTGGCATGGCCGTCTCCTACGCCGACCCGGAATCCCGGTTTGACTGGGAGACCTACGGCGCGGGCCTGGCCGCTCTCCGACGCCCTGGCGAGACGCTACGCATCGAGCCGGGCCGGTCCATCTCGGTCTACTGCGGGCGGTACGTCACTCGGGTCATGGACGTGAAGCGCGTCCATGGTGACCTGTTCGCCGTGGTGGCGGGCGGGACACACCACATTCGGACTCCGGCGACCAAGGGGCACAGCCAGCCCATGGTTATTGACCGGCCAGGGGAGCCGACCACGATTGTTGGCCAGCTCTGCACGCCGAAGGACACCATGGCGAAGCATGTGCCCGTGAGCCTGGCGACGGGCGATGTAGTCGAGTTCCTCATGGCTGGTGCCTACGCATGGAATATTTCGCATCACGACTTCCTGATGCATCCGAAGCCGACCTTCCACTACGTCGGCCGAGCCCGACCCTGAGCTTGGAGCCCTGGAGAGCCGGACGCGCTTTCCAGGGCTTTCTTGCCCCCGCTGTCCCCGGCCGGGTGTTGACCAAGGGAAACGTGAGGAGCGATGGTGGACAGGCTGTCCTCGCTGTCCCTGGCAAGCCATGGGACCTCTTTCGGGATGGCCGGTATCTACGTAGCTTCGGGCTACGGGCTTCATCAGGGGGGCTGATCATCGAATGTCGGAACCGGCTTTTGTCCGCATCGCAGACGACTATGCGCACCGTATTCGCAGCGGGAAACTGTCACCTGGTGTACAGCTGCCGAGCTACAAAGAGATCGCTGAAGAGAACGGTGTCTCGGAGATCGTAGTGCGCAGAGCCCTCGATCTACTCAAGAGTCAAGGGCTTGTCCAATCTGTTCGGCGACGCGGAGTCTTTGTTTCCGAGGGACCCGAGCGTCGGACGGAACCACCTGCGCATGCATTAGCGAAGGAGCCAGATACAGCACTCGGTGCCGTTGCTCTGGAGATCGCTAACATACAGGCGCGGGTCGCCGAGATTGAACGTGACCACGGGGCGAAGCTGGCCGAGATCCTGAGGATTCTTCGCGCCGCCGACGGTCCAAAGTCATAGCGCCGTGCGGGGGCAATGTGTCCCCGCTGTCCCCGCTGTCCCCGAATGAGGTTTGACCAGGGGAAACATGCGAACACGAGCGGGGACACTGTCGGGGACGTGCTGTCCCCGCTGTCCCCGGCGGGGCTACTGACCCTCAAGGAGCGCGCGAGAGTGTCCCTCGTGTCCCGGTGTCCCTGAATCACCCGGGACAGTGCCGGGGACACGTTGTCCCCGCTATCCCCGGACCGTCGGAGTGGCAGCGTGAAAGGCGCTTCGCGCGTCTTCTACGTGCTTCGCACGATTGAGCTGCAACATTGGGGGGGCGACCGTCAAGGAGCACGCGGCAGTATCGGCGTCGGAAGTCGCCGAACCGTGCGAAAGGTGGTCAAGGAGACCCTATGCGACATTGGTTGCGAATAAGGTCGGGCGGCTTGGAAACGAGAGTGCTAGGGTTCCGGGAGCTCTAAAGTCTTGGCATGGCAACGAGCGCAGCCGAAAAGAAGACCCAGCCTCCATCATCATCGAAGGTGGCAGATCCTCCAGAGGAGTCGACTTACGTCATCAGCGAGCAAGAGCTTCGCGATCTTCAGGAGTTTCAATCCTTCCGCAAAGCGATCCGTATCCTTCACACTATCGATGTTTGTCCGGAGTGTCCGACAACCTATGGCGAGATATGGAATGCGGAACCCGAAGCATCGAAGATGCGCATTCTCGAAGCAATCATACGGATCACAGGATCCTTGAATGATGGGGAATTGCGGCTACACGCTTCAAAAGAGAATTCCAATGGTTCGGATAACTCTGTCAACGATGCGCGCCTCCAGAACCTGCGCGAGCACGCGGCTGCAAACATCCTGCCTGCCCACCCGTGCGCGCTGGGACACACGGGCTGCGTGTAGCCCCCGCTACCAGGAAGAACGCCCTCCGGGTCGGTGATCCGGAGGGCGTTCTTCATGTCGGTGTAACCAGAACAGTAACCATTGAGGCCCTGTGAAACCGCTTGGCCAGCCGGATCGTCTCTCGCTCCGACCGGCGCCGAGCAGGCTTACCGTGGCGTCTAACCCAGACCTACGGCCCTTGCCGAGGGTGATCCTTTCCACGTAGTCCCCTCGCGCCACACAGCGGCGATCCCGAGAGATTCGAGCAAGTCTTCGCAGGCTTCGCCGATGGACTCGTTGAAAACAGCCATCACCTTCACCTGATCCCGACGGCCCTCGTAGAGGAAGTGCCGGTAAGACATGAGCTGACCGATCGCTTCCCGGGTGGCGCCGACTGCATCGCCGCGGCGGACCATCTTGACTTCGATCAGCCATTCTTCGCCGTTGTGAATAACAGTCATGTCCCGAGGGTGGACCCGAGTGTTGGGTGACAGTCCTCGGGCTTGGAGGAGGTTGCCGTACTCCTTCAGAATGCGCTCGTGCGTGCGACTCTTGACGATGGTCCGACCGGTGATGGTGGCGACGTAGTCAGCGGAGCTCTTGGGTTTGAAGAGCGCGGGTTCGGCCGGCGGTAGATCGTCTGGCGGGCGAACGGTGGTCACGATCGTTTCTGGCGTGGTCTGCCGGATGGCCTCTCGTGTGACCAACGCTTCCTGATAGAGCTGGATGAAGTGACCAAGGTCGTCAACCATGGTGGCTTCGTCGGGCAAGTCCGAGAGCTTGTAGGTCTTGGCCACGATGTTGCCGAACTCGTAGTGCCGGGGGAGGGGCTCCTTCGTCTGAAGGTTGATCGCGGGCTCTAGGCCAGTGGTGAGAGCAGTGGGCAACGCCGCGCGGATCGCGTCGGCTTGCTCCTTAAGACGTCGCCTCCCTTCTTTAGTCCTGTAGCGGTCGATGAGCTCGGTTACGCCCTGATTCAGGCTGAGCGCGACGCTCTGCATGTCTTGGGCGAACAGGTACACCACGTACATGCCGTGTCGGGCAGTATCAGTCTCGTCGGGGTCGAAGACGGAGATCCAAGGGACGTTTGCAGCGGCCCCTTTGCCGCCGCTGCCCTCTGCGGTGTAGCCCGGTGGCACCCACTGAAGGATTGTCTTGCCGGCTTGCCTGAGGAGTTGTTGTGCTTCTCCGGTCATACGGAGCGAGCGGTCGTAGGTCTCGCCGATGCGACCGATGAGCCAACGCAGTTCCACCACGTGAACTCCCTGTAGTCGGGGGATGACGGCAACTGTAGATCGTCGGACCGACAAAGTTGATCGCATTGGACGGGGGCATCTGGGACGCGTTCGGGCGCCGTCATGTAATGCACGAACCGCAGGTCAAAGGCTGAGTCGGTTTGAGCGTCGCCGGTTCCAGTCAGCCTGGCCGCCATATCCAGGTAGTCAGCCACCTTGGGATATTCGGTTCGGAGCCGTTGTTCGTCCTCCAGGAGCGCGGTGAGTTCATCCCATCGTTGGGCCGTCATGGTCAGCTCAGCCATGTGCCCAAGCTTCTCGCACCACGCCCGCCCATGCCATGCGTTCTGGCAGGGCCTTTGCGAGACGCGAGGCAGGAAGCTGTCCCCGCTGTCCCCGCTGTCCCCGACCGGGTGTTGACCAGGGAAAACATACGAACAAGAGCGGGGACACTGTCGGGACGTGCTGTCCCCGCTGTCCCCTTTCAGGCGGAACACCTGAGAGAGGCGCTTCGCGCGTCGAACAGCGCTTCGCGCATGGGCTGAAACACTGGGGGGGCACGGCGAGACGCCCCCAGTGTTTCAGCCCATGATCCGCGCGGAGCGCGGCTAGCGAGACGAGCGAAGCGCCGTTCTTCCGGCCTGATGGCCTCGACATCCTCCGCCGGGCCTTACTGCAAAAGACCTGCTCAGGTGCACTGTTGTACAGCCAGAAAGTACAGCTACCGCCACGGATGTAGCTGTACTTCTGCGGACGTTGACGGACTATCCCAGCAAGGTGGATCTAGGCACCCCAGGGTGGCCGAACGCGCGCCTATGGGGCATCATGGGGGCCGCGAGCTGGGCATCCCCAGCTCTGAATATCAACTGAACGCGGGAGCTTGGGGCAACCAGGCTGAGAGGGCAACTACCGCTGTTGCCGACCGCATGAACCTGTCCGGGTAATGCCGGCGTAGGGAGCGTGTGATGACGCACGTCGTCGATCCGAAGCATGCCGAAGTACCGCTGACCCTCGACGAGGCCCCGCCGAGAACGCTGGGCGTCCTCGACCAGGGCGCCTTCTGGGCCAACCTCGGGGTCAGCCTCCTCGGCTTCTCCTTCGCCCTCTTCCTCATCAATCCGCTGCTCGACGACAACCCGCTGACCATGACCGCCGCGGTCACCGCCACCGTCGTCGGCAGCCTCGTCGGAACCGCCATGGTCGGTCTGGCCGCCATCCCCGGCGTCCAGACGGGGAAACCGGCGATGGTGCTGCTCAGAGGCCTGTTCGGGGCCAGGCTGTCCTACGTCCCGACCGTGCTCAACATCATCCAGATGCTCGGATGGGGCGCGTTCGAGCTGTGGGTCATCTCCATGGGCGCCCAGGCGATCTTCGGTGACGCCGTGCCGTACGCGGTCTGGGTGGTCGTCGCGGGTGCGATCACCACGGGACTGACGATCTACCCGCTCGGCGCGATCAGGCTGATCAGGCGGGTCGTCACGGTCGGGGTGATCATCTCGACCGTCTGGTTCGCGGTGACGCTCCTGCAGAGCGCCCCCGTGCAGACCGGCGGCAGCTGGGACGCCTTCGCTCCCGCCGTCGACTTCGTCATCGCGCTGTCGGTCTCCTGGGTGCCGCTGGCCGCCGACTTCGCCAGGCACTCGCGCAGCAGCTCGGCCGCCTTCACCGGTGTGGTGAGCGGCTACACGATCGCGCAGGTCGCGTGCCTGGCCATCGGCGTCTACGCGGTCGCGATCGCCGGGCACGACGCCGTGCTCAACGACCCGACCGCGGTCTTCGGCCCGTTCGTCGCCGCACCCCTGGGCGCGCTGTTCTTCGGCGTCCTGGTGCTGCGCGAGACCGACCAGTCGTTCGCGAACGTCTACTCCGTGGCCATGTCGCTGCAGAACCTCATGCCCCGCGTCGACCGGCGCCTGTTCTCGGTGGCGATCGGCGTGCTGACCATCGGCGTGGCGCTCCTCGTCGACGTCAACTCCTACAGCGCCTTCCTCAGCATCATCGGCGCCGTGTTCGTGCCGATGCTCGGCGTGCTCGTGGTCGACTACTTCGTGCTCGGCACCGCCAGGACCTGGGACACCAGCGAGAACGCCCCTTCCCGCTGGCTCATGATCATCCCGTGGGCGCTCGGGTTCTGCGCGTGGTGGCTGCTGGCAGCGCCGTCCACGATCCCGTGGTGGGCGGCGATCTGGGACGGCGCCCGCGCGGCGCTCGGCTTCACCCGCCAGCCGTGGATGAGCGCGGCCGTGGGAGCCTTCCTGGTCGCGGGCCTGGTCACCCTGGCCATCGGCCGGGTACGGCGGCGCTAGCCCTCGACGCGCAGCAGGCGTTCGAGCGCGGTGGCGCCTCCGGGGTAGCCGTCGCGATCGGCGACCCGGTGGCAGGGCACGATCACGCACACCGGGTTGCCGTTGAGCGCGCTGCCCACCGCGTGGAGCGCCTGCGGCCGTCCGATGCGGGCCGCCAGCTCGCGCGTGGTGGTGCCGGTGCCGTACGGCACGGCCATCGTCATCTGCAGGAGGGTACGCGCGAACGGTGTGGCCAGCTGTAGGTCGACGGGGGCGGTGAAGGCGCGCAGGCGCCTGGAGAAGTAGGCGTCGAGCTCGCGCCGCACCGGGTCGAGGCGGCGCGGGTCGGGGCCCACGAGGCCGCCGACCGCCCGAGAGACCCGCTCGAAGACCGCGTGCTCGTCGTCGAAGCTGCAGGCGACGACGCCCTTGCCCGTCACCGCGAGCACGAGCGTCCCCACCGCGCCGTCGTAGGTTCCGATGGCGACATCCGGCGGTCGCTCGGCGCGGTAGGTGGGTGAGGTGATCCTCACCAGGGCATCGAGCTCGCCAGCCGACATAACCCGCAGCGTATCGGACGGATCAGGCCACGGAGCGACCGCGCCACCGGCACTATGGAAAGGTGGGTGACGAGGAGATCACCGCAGCCGTACTCTCCAGCGCCCCCAACGCGGTCGTCGTGCTCGACAGGGACCAGGCCGTGCTGGTCTGGAATCCTGCGGCGGAGCGGTTGTTCGGGTGGAGCCATGAGGAGATGGTCGGGCGGCGCGCGCCGCTCGTCCCCGCTGAGCTGACCGCCGAGCACAACGCGGTGCTCGAGAGGGTTCGCACGGGCGGCCAGGTCTCGCTGCGCACCAAGCGCTTCCGCAGGGACGGCACGCTCCTCGACGTGCGGGTCGACACCAGCGCCCTGCTCCAGGGCAACGCCGTCGTCGGCTACGTGCACGTCCACCACCCGACGGAGGACGACGTCGCCGCGCGCGACAGGGTGGCGCGCAGGGCCAGGCTGGTGCGCAGGCTCACCGACGTGGTCGGTGACATCAACGCCGAGCTGGAGCTGCCCGCCGTACTCGATCGCATCGCCGCCAGCCTCACCGAGCTGACCGGAGCCGACGCGGGCGGCTTCGTGCTCATCGAGAAGGAGCGGCTGCGGCTGGTCAGCGCCCACCAGATGCCGGAGACGCTCAGGGACGCCACCGCCGACCTGCGCAGCAGCCTCGTGGGCAAGCTGATGCGCACGGGCAAGACGGTGATGCTGGAGTCGACGGGCCTCGACGATCTCATATGGGCCGCATTACCAGGACTGCACACGATCGCGCTCGGCCTGGCCGCCGTGGGCGGGCGCCCCTATGGAGCGCTCTACGCCCTGTTCGCCGACCGAAAACCGGGGCACGTCGAGCTGGAACTGCTGGAGCTGCTGGCGGGTCACGCGGGCATCGCGGTCGGCAACGCCATGGCCTACCAGGAGGTGCTGCGCCAGCGGGCGCACGAGCGGGCGGTCTTCGACGCCAGCGCCGACGGCATCGCGGTGCTGGACGAGGACGGGCGGGTGATCCAGTGGAACCCCGCCGCTGGGGAGCTCACCGGAGTCGCCGCCGACGAGATGATCGGCAGGCCGCCGCCGTTCCCGCTGCCCGCGCCGGGTGAGAAGCTCACCTTCCAGCTCGAGAGCGGGCGCTGGCTCGACGTCGTCAGCGCGAAGATCGAGGAGACCGGCGAGATGGTGATCGACTTCCGCGACATCACCGCCGCCAAGGAGCTGGAGGAGGCCAAGGACCTGTTCCTGGCCACGACCAGCCACGAACTGCGCACGCCGATCACGATCGTGCGGGGGTTCGCCAGCACGCTCGACTCCCGGTGGGACAAGCTGACCGACCCCGAGCGGCGCTCCGCCGTCCACACCATCGCCGAGCGGGCCAGATCGCTCGGCCAGCTCATGGACCACCTGCTGCTCGGTGCCCGTGCCGGAGCCGAGGAGCTCAAGGTCCGCATCGAGACCTTCAGCCTCGCCGAGCGCATCCACGCCGCCACGCTCGGCCTGCCGGTGCTGTCCGACACGCACAGGGTCGAGGTGGTCATCCCCGAGGACCTGCCCGACGTCAGGGGCGACGCGCTGGCGACCGACATCGTGCTCGGCCAGCTCCTGGAGAACGCCTTCAAGTACTCCCCGGACGGGGGGCTGATCAGCGTCGCGGCGTGGGCCGAGGACGAGCGCGTGGTCGTGGTCGTCGACGACGAGGGCGTCGGAATCGCCCCCGCCGACCGCGACCGGATCTTCGAGAGATTCGTCCAGGCCGAGAGCGGCGACCGCCGCAGATTCGGCGGTGTGGGGCTCGGTCTCTACATCGTGCGGAGCCTCGCGAGGGCGCAAGGCGGCGAGGTCACGGCCCATCCGCGCCCCGCAGGAGGGACCCGAATGCGGCTGGTTCTTACTATCTCGCCCGACACACCGAGGCAGTAACGAGCCGGTCACGGATGAGCTGATCTATCGTCCAATGTGTACAAGCTGTGATCGAGACACGGTTTCTGGGACCGGGTAACGGGGCATTTCGGTCGTACCGGGGGCGTTCCTCTGGGGGGATCTGGGAGCGGGGAGGTGGGTGTGTCGAGCGTCGTGATGTTGCCGTACGCACTGTCCAGCGTCGCCGTCGCACGCCAGCGTCTCTGCACTGACCTGCAGGAGTGGGGGGTCTACGCCACCGCGATCGATGACGCGGTTCTGGTGGTGAGCGAGCTGCTGAGCAACGCGCTCAGGCATGCGCGTCCGCTGACCTCGGGCATGGTCAGGGTGGCGTGGCTGTGGAGCGACGACCATGTCGAGGTGGCGGTGAGTGACGGAGGTGCTGCGACAGAGCCGCGCGCGGGCCGTCCGACACTGTCATCACTCGGCGGGCGGGGGCTCGGGATAGTGGAGTACGTCGCGGAGAGCTGGGGCGTGCGGCACGACGGGGAGACGACCACGGTATGGGCCGTGCTCCCCGCCCCGCACACGGTCAACGGTCAGGTGGCGGCGTTCAAGGAGGCCGGATAGAGCAGACGGCGCTCGACCGCCGTCCAGGCGGTCGAGACGAGCAGGTAGACGCCCGCGGCCAGCGGCAGGAAGGCCGCCGCGGCCACCGTGCCGAACGGCAGCAGCTTCAGGATCCTGAACTGCCCCGCCTCCATCCTGCGCGAGGTGTACCACGCGATCAGCGCGATCGCCACGATGACACCCACGAAGGCCAGTGCGGGAGCGCTGATCAGCCCGTACTGGGCGATGACCGCGGCGATGTGCTGGCCGAGCACGTCGGTGCCGATCAGCGGATGGGTGGCCACCTGGTACATCAGCCACAGGAAGGGCGTCTGCGCCAAGGCGGGCCCGATGCCCGCGAACGCCGACGTGCCCTCCTTGGCGTAGAGGGCGTTGACCTCCTTGCTCAGCCGCTCGGGGTTACGGGCATGCCGTTCCTGCAGCTTCTTCAGCTGGGGGGCGAGCCTCTGCCGCACCTTCGCGGCCTTGGCCTGGCGCATGCTGAGCGGAAGCAGCAGCAGCCGTACGGCCAGCGTGAACAGCACGATCACCAGCGCGGTGTTACCGCCGAACCCGGTGATGAACATGACAAAAGAATCGATCATCACAACTCCTCATAGAAAGGTCTCTTTCGCTTATGAGGAGTGCGATGACGGAGCTCTCGGCCGCGGTCTGCCCGCCGCGTCGGGGTCGCGCTGGCGAAGGAAGGCCGTCCTCCTGGCGTAGGCCATGGGAAAACTCGGCGTGCCGCCCCGCTGGGCGAGGAACACGCCGCCGGCCCAGGCCGCCAGCAGGAGCAGGATCAGACCGGTGATCAGGACGAGACCGGCGGGATCCACCAGCGCGAGATGGAACACCTATCGAGCCGTCCTGCCCACCAGGGCGACGGCGACGAAGACGACGACGGCGATCACACCGATGATCAGTGCGAGCTTCAGCAGGCCCATGACCATGGGCAGGATGAAGGCAAAAAGTACCCACAGCGCCAGCAGCACACCGGCAACGAGCATGACCATTCGACCCATATGACCACCGTACGACGTGGACCATGCGTCCGCGAGGAAATTAGCCGTACCGTGACGGTGTGAGCACTCGCATCCTCGTGGTCGACGACGACCCGACCGTGGCCGAGGTCGTGGCGCGCTATCTCGAGCGGGACGGCCACCGCGTCGAGTGCGTGGGCGACGGCGCGGAGGCGCTGCGGCGCGCGCTCGCCGACCCGCCCGACCTGATGGTGCTCGACCTGATGCTGCCCAAGGTCGACGGCCTGCACGTGTGCAGGAAGCTCAGGGAGCGCTGGCCGGTCCCGGTGATCATGCTGACCGCGCTCGGCGAGGAGATCGACCGCGTGGTCGGTCTGGAGACCGGCGCCGACGACTACGTGACCAAGCCCTTCAGCCCGCGTGAGCTGGCGCTGCGCGTGCAGTCGGTGCTGCGCAGGGCTCGCGGCGCCGCCGCCGTCAGCGGCGGCACGGGCGTGCTGCGCGACGGCGACCTGGTCGTGGACGTGGGGGCGCACGAGGTACGGCGGGACGGCGAGCAGGTCATGCTGACCGCTCGGGAGTTCGACCTGCTGACGTACCTGATGCGCAACCCCCGCCAGGCCTTCAGCAGGGCCGCGCTGCTCGACCAGGTGTGGGGGTGGTCGTTCGGCGACTCCTCGACGGTGACCGTCCACGTGAGGAGGCTGCGGGAGAAGGTCGAGCCCGATCCGACCGCTCCGCGAAGGATCGTCACCGTGTGGGGCGTCGGCTACAGATACGAGCCCATGTCATGAATTTTCTGGAGATCGTCGCAGTCACGGCCGGGCTCGGCACGGTCGTGGCGGGTGCCGGTCTCGCGGTGATGTGGCGCCTGCGTACCCGTTCCATCGGCGTCATGCTGGCGGTCGTCGCGGTGGTCGCCGTCCTGGCCACCGTCGCGGGCGTCACGGCGATCACCCTCAAGATGCTCATCGACGTGCCCGCCAGGGACCTCGTGCTGAGCGTGGTGGCCGTCGGCGGACTGGTCGGCCTCGGCGTGGCGTTCGTGCTCGCGCGGCAGGTGGTCGGAGCCAGCCGGCGGCTGGCGGCGGCGGTGCGGGAGCCGTCCTTCGTCACGCCCCACGGCCTGCCCGCCGAACTGCGGGACATCGCCCGTGCACTCGAGGAGTCGTACGCCAGGGAGCGGGCGCTGGAGGGTGCGCGCAGGGAACTGGTGGCGTGGGTCAGCCACGACCTCCGCACACCGCTGGCGGGCATGCGCGCCATGGCGGAGGCTCTCGAGGACGGCGTCGGCGACCCGCGCCGGTACCCGACCCAGATCAGGGTGGAGGTCGAGAGGCTGTCCGCGATGGTCGACGACCTGTTCGAGCTGTCACGCATCCACGCCGGGGCGCTCCGGCTGACCCGCACCAGGATCGGGCTCGGCGACCTGGTGGCCGACACCGTGGCGGGGGTCGAGGCACTCGCGGTCGCCAAAGGCGTGAAGGTGCGGGCCACCTGCGAGATCGTCCCGGTGACCGCCGACCCTGGGGCGCTCGGGAGGGCGCTGAGCAACCTGGTGGTGAACGCGATCAGGCACACGCCTGTCGGGGGCGAGGTGGTGATCCGCGCCGCCGTACAGGACGGCGAGGCCTCGCTTTCCGTCACGGACGCCTGCGGAGGGATCCCCGAGGAGGACCTGGGACGGGTGTTCGAGGTGGCGTTCATGGGGGAGAAGGCGCGCACCCCGACCAGGGAGGGCGGCGCGGGCCTCGGCCTGGCCATCACCCAGGGGCTCGTCAGCGCCCATGACGGGCGCGTCACCGTGGCCAACGAAGGGGACGGCTGCCGGTTCGACATCCGGCTCCCTCTCTAGGTCCATCGGTTCGAGGGGGTCAGGTCCGCTGAGGTGAGAGGCGGCGGCCATGCTGGTGGCGGCACGGCCCCCTCGCGGCGGGCGGCTCCCCGCGTTTGAAGTCGTCGGCACATTTCGAGGAGCCGGTGTCCGGATGCGGACCGCCCGTTCGTCTTCGTGGTGAGTGCACGACACCGAGGAGCCAAGATGAAGTACATGATGTTCGTCTGCACGGACACCGCGCCCGACACCGACAAGTCGGACGAGCCCGACATCGACGTGTGGGTGTCGGAGAACGACGCGCGCGGCCGCCGGTTGGAGGGCAGCGTGCTGGCGCCGACGTCCGCGGCCACGACGGTCCGGGTCCGCAACGGCAAGCTGCTGGTCTCCGACGGCCCGTTCACCGAGACCAAGGAAGTGATCGTGGGGTACGACCTGCTGGAGTGCGCCGACCTGGACGAGGCCATCGAGGTCGCCCGCGCCCACCCGATGGCCCGAGCGGGACGGCTGGAGCTGCGCCCGCTGGTCGACCTGGACGGCTGACGGCATGACCGATGCGCCTGCGGCCGCGACGGCCGACGCCGTCGCGGCCGCGAGCGCGGATGCGTACCCGCGGATCGTGGCCACGCTCATCCGCGTCACCGGCGACTGGACGCTGGCCGAGGACTGCGCCCAGGAGGCGCTGACGCTCGCCCTGCAACGGTGGCCGCACGAGGGCGTGCCGGGCAACCCCGGCGGCTGGCTGACGACGGTGGCCCGCAACCGGGCGATCGACGTGCTGCGCCGCGCGTCGGTCGAGCGCCGCAAGCTGGCCGAACTGGCGGTGCTCGCGAGCACCGATCCGGACCCCGCCCCGGCGGAGGGGGACGTCGTGGACGACCGGCTGCGGCTCATCTTCACCTGCTGCCACCCCGCGCTCGCTCTGGAGGCGCGCGTGGCGCTGACGCTGCGAACCATCGGCGGGGTCCCGACCGCCGACATCGCCCGGGCCTTCCTGGTCAGCGAGTCGACCATGACCCGGCGCCTGACCAGGGCGAAAACGAAGATCGCGGATGCCGGCATCCCGTACAGGGTGCCGACAGGCGCGGCGCTCACCGAGCGGCTCCCCGGTGTTCTGGCGGTGCTGTACCTGCTGTTCACCCACGGCTACAACGCCGACGGCCGGCCGGCGTTCGCCGACGAGGCCATCCGCCTGGCCCGGCTCCTTCGGCAGCTCATGCCCGGTCAGGGCGAGGTGTCCGCGTTGCTGGCGCTGTTCCTGTTCCAGCACTCCCGGCGCGACGCCCGCCGCGACCGGCGCGGCAACCTGCTCACCCTGGACAGGCAGGACCGGCGCCGCTGGGACCACGCCGCCATCGCCGAGGGACTCCGCGTCCTTGACGGGACGCCAGAGGACGGGCCTTACGCGCTGCAGGCCAGGATCGCCGCCTGCCACGCCACCGCGGACTCCGCCGACACCACCGACTGGCCGGCGATCGCCACGTGGTACGACCGGCTCGCCCAGGTCCAGCCCTCACCGGTGATCGAGCTGAACCGTGCCGTGGCGCACGGCTACGCGTACGGGCCGGCGGCCGGGCTGGCCCTGCTCTCCCAGGCCCGCGCCGGCGGCGCGCTGGACGACTACCCGCTCGCCATAGCGGTGGAAGCCGACCTCACCGCTCGCCGCGGCGACCACGACCAGGCCGCCGCGCTGTTCCGACAGGCGGCCGAGGTGGCTCCTTCCGAGCCCGAACGTCGTGCGCTGCTCGACCGCGCCGAGGAGTCGCTCCGCGCGGCCGGCCCACACCGAGACCGGCTCCGGGCGTGAAGCCGCCCTGGTGAGGGGGGGAGCGGCACGGTTCGCGCACATCGCGGTCAACACTCTCGCTCTGGCCGGGCACCACGCCGCGACGGCCCGGGTCACAGCCGTGCCCGTAGCGACCTCCCCAACGTCAAGTTTGTCCATCTTTTTCGCTTTTCAGGATGATTATCCGTTTTCTGGGGGAGATGTCGGACCGATTCGAAGGCAGGCGCCCTCGAAACAGGAACGGCAAGGAGTGCCCATCATGAAGGACCGAACGCGGATAGCGCTTGCCGTCGCCGCCGGGTACTACCTCGGACGGCGGCACAAGTTGCGCCTGGCGGCCGCGGTGGCCGCTGCAGGGCTGGCGAGTCGTATGAGGCGGGGAGAGGGTGGCGGCCTCCTGGCGCAGGGCACCAAGCTGCTCGGCTCGTCCCCTGAACTGCAGCAGCTGACCAACAGGCTGCGCGGCGAACTCGTGGACGTCGGAAAGGCCGCGGCCGTGGCGGCGACGAGCAAGCAGATCGACACGCTGACCTCGCGGCTGCACGACCGCGCCGAGGCGTTGCGCAAGCCGGGCGGCGCCAGGAAGGCGGACGAGGCAGAGGCCGACGAGGTCGAGGAGTACGAGGGCGACGAGTACGAGGAGGAGCCCTACGAGGAGGAGGAAGAAGAAGAGAAGCCACCACCGAGGAAGCCACCGGCGAAGCCGAGGGCCAAGCGTCCCGTGCGCTCGGTCACCAGGGCGAGGGGATGAGCACGATGGCCGCACCCAAGGCCGCGGGAAAGGTCACAGGAAAGGTCACTGAGAAGGCCGCAGGGACGGTCGCCGAGAAGGTCGTGCAGGCGCTGCCGACCGACAAGCTCGCCCAGGAGCTGCAGAACGTGCTGACGGCGCTCGCCGAGCGGGCGTTGCAGTCGCTGAACGGCAAGGTCGAGGGGGTGGCCGGCCGGTTGACCGACTTCGCGGAAGGCGGCGGGACCAGCCTGCTCGGCGCCATCACCGGGTCGAAGGGATCGGGCGACGGCCAGTCCGGCTTCGGGCTGTCCATGGCGAAAGGGGCGATCACAGGAGCGATCAAGGGCGCGCTCGGCAAGTCCAAGTCGAGCGGAACGCTGAAGGTGACCAACATCGTCGAGGCGCTCGACATCGGCGCTCCTCTCCAGGTCGTCTACAACCAGTGGACGCTCTTCGAGGAGTTCCCGAGCTTCATGAAGAAGATCGAGAACGTCCAGCAGGAGTCGGAGGAGACGGTCACGTGGAAGGCGCAGATCTTCCTGTCACATCGTGACTGGAAGTCCAAGATCCTCGAGCAGGTGCCGGACAAGAGGATCATCTGGCGCTCTGAGGGGAAGAAGGGGTACGTCAACGGCGCCGTGACCTTCCACGCGCTCACCCCTGACGTCACCCGGGTGCTGCTCGTCCTGGAGTACCACCCCCAGGGTCTGTTCGAGCACGTCGGCAACCTCTGGCGCGCGCAGGGGCGGCGGGCTCGCCTCGAGTTCAAGCACTTCCGGCGCCATGTCATGACGCAGGTGCTGCTCCATCCCGAGGAGGTCGCCGACCGCGGCTGGCGGGGCGAGATCCACGACGGCAAGGTCGTCAAGGCCCACGAGACCGCCCTCGGGGAGGAGAAGGAGGAGCGCGGCGAAGACGAGGAGCGGCCGGACGAGGAGGCTGAGCTGGACGAGGAGGAGTTCGAGGAAGAAGAGCCCGAAGAGGAAGAGGAGCCCGAAGAGGAGGAGGAAGAGGAGGAAGAGGAAGAAGAGGAAGAGCCCGAAGAGGCGGAACTCGAGGAAGAGGAGGAACCCGAACAAAAAGAGGAGGAGGAAGCAGCGCCCGTCGTCGCCAGGGAACGGCCCAAGAACGCGGGTGTGAAGCGTCCAGTACGGCGACGCCGCACAGCGGACGAGGGCGACAGGCCGGCCCGAGCCACGCGGAGCACGCGCGCGCGGTGACGGGGGCCGGTGAAGCGATCAGCAAGGAGGACCCAGGTATGACGGTGCAGCCTGCGGCAGGCGGTGGGAACCGCGGGTCCGCGACCAGCCTGGCGGACGTCATCGACTCGATCCTCGACAAGGGGCTTGTCATCGACGCCTACGTCAGCGTCTCACTCATCGGCATCGAGATCCTGAGCATCGACGCGCGGATCGTCGTGGCCAGCGTGGACACCTATCTGCGCTTCGCCGAGGCGACGGACCGGCTGGACCTCACGAAGTCCAGGAAGCCAGGGGTCCCGGAAATGCTGGAAGGGGTGACCCAGGGACAGGAGATGGGGGAGGCGGAACAACTGGAGCAGATCGAGCAGGTCCGGAGCGGCGACGCCCGGGGTTCGCTCGAGGCCGCCGGTGACAGGTTGCGAGACTTCGCAGGCGACCGCGAAGAGGCGCCGAGGAAAGCGCGGTCGCGAAGGGAGGAGGCGTGACATGAGCGAGAACCCTCCCACCGAGCAGGTGAACGGGTACTACATCTACGGTGTCGTGCCGGCGGAGGTCGAGATCGACCCCGAGGCGAAGGGCGTGGGGGACCCGCCCGCCTCGGTGCGGGCCGTACGGCACGGGAAGATCGCCGCGCTGGTGAGCGAGATCCAGCTCGACCGCCCGCTCGGCACCCCCCAGGACCTGATGGCGCACGAGCAGCTTCTCGACGCTGCGGCGGCGGAGGTGCCCGTGCTCCCCATCCGCTTCGGCGCCGTGCTCGCGAACGGCGACGCGGTGCTCGAGGAGTTCCTCGAGCCGTACCACGACGACTTCGCCGCCGCCCTGGCGGAGCTGGAGGGGCGCGCGCAGTACGTGGTCAAGGGGCGCTACGTGGAGGACGTGGTGCTCAGCGAGGTGCTCGACGAGAACCCCGAGGCGGCGCGGCTGCGGGAGGAGATCCGCGAGCTGCCGGACGACGCCTCACGCGACCGGCGCATCCAGCTCGGCGAGATCATCAACGGGTCGATCACGGCCAAGCGGGATGCCGACACGCAGGCGCTGGTCGAGGGGGTCGAGGGCGTCAGCGTCATGGTGTCCGAGCGGCCGCCTTCGCACGAGCAGGACGCGGTACACGTGGCCCTTCTCGTGGAGAACGGCCGGCAGGGCGAGCTCGAGCGGGTCGTGGACGAGTTCGGGCGGCGCTGGTCAGGCCGGATCACGTTGCGGCTGCTCGGCCCGCTGGCGCCGTACGACTTCGTCGTGTCACAGAACCAAGAGGCACGGTGATGGGACTGATCACCGGCATCCTGGGCCTGCCGCTCGCGCCGCTCAAGGGGCTGATCCGCCTCGCGGAGGTCATCCAGGAACAGGTCGATCGCGAGCTTCACGACCCCGCGGTGGCCAGGCGCCAGCTGGAGGAGATCGAGGCGGCGCAGGCGGAGGACGTGATCTCCGAGGAGGAGGCGCATGAGGCGATGACCCAGGTCCTCGAGCGGATGACCGATCAGTCGGCGGCCGAGCCGGAGGACACGGTGCCGGAGGACGCCGCGCCGGAGGACGCCGAGCCGGAGGACACGGAGAGGAGGTGACCCCGTGCCCGCCAAGCGCAGGGTCGCGCGTCCGGAGGAGGACCAGGCCGACAGGCCCGTCAGGCGTCGTGACCGCGAGCTGACGGCCGCGACCGCGAGCGAGGTCGGGCTGCGCCACATCGTCGACCTGACCTCGAGAGAGGCGGAGAGCGTCACGCTGGTGGAGCCGGTGGAGGACGGGTGGGTGGTGGTCGTCGAGGTCGTCGAGGACCGGCGCATCCCCTCGTCCGGGGACATCCTGGCGCTCTACGAGGCCGATCTCGACCTGGAGGGGAACCTGCTGGCCTACCGGAGGAAGGGCCGCTACCGGCGAGGAAGCGGCGACAATCCGTACGAGGGGTCATGACATGACGGAAGCCTCACGATTCGCGCCCAGCGTACGCCCGCGCTCCTCTGTCGCCGCACCGGGCCGTGAGCCCGCCAACCTGGGCGACATCCTGGAGCGGGTGCTCGACCGAGGCGTGGTGATCGCGGGCGACATCCGGGTGAACCTGCTCGACATCGAGCTGCTCACGATCAAGCTGCGCCTGGTGATCGCCTCGGTCGACACGGCCAGGGAGATGGGCATCGACTGGTGGGAGCACGACCCGTGGCTCACCGGCGACAACCGCGGCCTCCTCGAGGAGAACCGCAGGCTGCGCGCCCGGCTGACCGCGCTCGAGGAGCGGCAGTCCCTGGAGGCCGGACGATCGGATGATCACCATGACTGACGAAGGGACCTACCTCTACGCGGTGACCTCCGACACCGGCCTCCCCTGTCCTGAAGGCCTGGCCGGCGTCGGCGGCACCGAGGTTCGGGCCATCTCGCACGCGGGGCTCGTCGCGTACGTGAGCACCGTGCCGCTCGACCGGTTCGGCGCGGAGCCGCTACGGGAGTCGATGGAGGACCTCGACTGGCTCGGCGAGACCGCGAGAGCGCACCACCGCGTGGTGGAGGCGGTCGCCGAAGGCAGGCCGGCCGCGCCGGTCAGGCTCGTGACCGTGTACAGCGATGACGAGCAGATCAGGCGCCTGCTGAGCCGGCGGCACGACGACTTCATCGAGGTCCTCGCCCGCATCGCCGACCGGCAGGAATGGGGTGTGAAGGCCTACGTCGACCTGGCGTCCGCCCCTCCCGCCGAGGAGGGCGCGACGACGGCGGGCGGCCCCGGCGCCGCGTATCTCCGGCGGCGCCAGGAGAGCATTCGCGGCCGGGAGGAGGCGTGGCGCCAGGCCGCCGCGCGCGCGGAGGCGATCCACGACGCCCTCTCCTCCTTCGCCATCGCGAGCCGCCGTCACCGCGCGCAGGACCCGCAGCTGTCCGGCCGCAAGGAGCTCATGATCCTCAACGGCGCCTACCTCGTCGAACACGACCGCGGGGAGGCGTTCGACCGCCTGGTCGAGGAACTGCGCGAGCCGGGCGTCGACATCGAGATCACCGGCCCGTGGGCGCCCTATTCCTTCACCGACCTGGCCGACCCCGCGGAGCCCGAGGTACTCGGCGATGACTGAGCAGTCCCGCGGCGCCGCCCTGGCCAGGGAGGGCAGGCTCCCGCCCGAACGGGTGGCGCTGGTCGACCTCCTGGACCGGCTGCTGGCGGGCGGCGTGGTCGTGAGCGGCGACCTGGTGCTGTCCATCGCGGACATCGACCTCGTACGGATCTCCGTACGCGCCCTGATCATGTCCGTCCGCGACTGCGACCCGACGGCCGGCGGCACCACCAGGAGGTGAGATCACGATGGAGACCGGCCGGACGGCACGGACCAGCAGGCTGCGCATCGAGACCGACGCCGAGGCGATGGAGCGCGACCTGTCCCGCCTGGTGCTCACGCTGGTCGAGCTCGTCCGGCAGCTGGTGGAGCGCCAGGCCGTACGGCGGATGGAACAGGGCGACCTGTCCGAGGACCAGATCGAGGTGCTCGGCCTGACACTGATGCGGTTGGAGGAGGCGATGACCGAGCTGTGCGACCGGTTCGGTCTGACTCCGGCCGACCTCAACCTGGACCTGGGGCCGCTGGGAACACTCCTCCCCGAGGACTGACCCCGCCTCCTTCCGAGCGGACGGCCCCCTTCCGAGGCGCCTGTGAGCGGGCGCCTCTTGAGTGGGCGGCCTTGTTTTGCGGGTGCCCGCCATCCGAGTGGGGGGCCTTGTTTGCGGGTGTCCGCCATCCGAGTGGGCGGCCTTCTTTGCGGGTAGCCGCCTTCCAGGTGGGTGGCCGCCGCCTCCAGAGGCGCGGGCGTTCCGGTCTAGTGCTCGGTACGGGAGGCCCCCGCCTTGATCGCCGCCGCCTTGACCGCGAGGGCGTCGGCGAGTTCCCTGCCCTGCGCGAGCGCCTCGGCCCGCACCTGCTTGGCCATGGCACGGGCATCCGCCTGACTCTGCCTGGCGACGGCGGCGGCGTCGCGCTCGGCCTCGGCCACCCTGGCGGTCGCCCGCTCGACGGCCTGGCGCGCCGCGCCGACCGACTGCTCGGCGTCCGACATGGCCAGCTTGATGCGAGCGTCGACGAGGTTGGAGAGCGTGGTGTCCGACATGACGTTTTCCCTTTCCGCTTCACTGGTGTGACACCGAGGTCATCGGGTTCGCTGTGCCGTGACCTCTGGCGTGCACCCAACGATGCCCAGCACCGCTGTCACCGGACTGATGTCGCGCTGACACGGCCCGCGGGGCACTCGTCAGCCCGGTCATCGGTGACGCGGACACCGATGGCGGATCATGCTGATGAGCGGTCGCACCAGCACGCCGGCGACGCCGCGGCGGCCGCCGCGCGTGACGCCGGGTCGGCGGTGAGCGCGCGGCCTGTGCCGGCACGGGGTGTCGTGCGCTGTTGAGCTCGCCTGACACCGCGCACCCCGGCAGCCGCACCGCCTGCTCGCCGTCGCCGGGGGACCCGGACGAAAGCTGTCAGCGGATCGTCGCGCCGTACACGTGGTCGACCGTCATCGTCATGAGCACTCGACGGTCGGACACCATGACCGACCGGTACTCCTCCCAGTCCGGGTGCTCCCCTGCGGCGAGGCGGTAGTAGTCCACCAGCGCCTCCACCTCGGGACCGTGGGGGTCTGTTCCCGGCCCGGTGAGTGTCACGGCGCCCTCGGCGGTGGCCCACTCTCGGCCGTCGGGGCTGGTGACCTCCAGCGCGGCTCGCGGGTCCCGGCGCAGATTCGCCGTCTTGGCCGCTCCCTCGTTCATCGCGACGTGGATGACGCCGGTGTCCTGGTCGTAGAAGGGCATGACGGGGGACAGCTGGGGGCGGCCGTCCGACTTGATCGTGGCGAGCACGCCGAGCCGGCTTTCCGCGAGCAGGGTGCGTGGCTCGAAAGAGGTGGCGGTCAGGTCCGGGTCCGGCCGGCGGTCCGGCCGGCCGCCGGTCACGGCCGCACCCCTGCGGGCCTGCGGAACTGCTCGATCATCGCCGCGTAGCCGTCGCCGCCGTGCCCCTCGGCTACTGCTCGGTCGGCCAGGGCCTTGACGAACCTCGGCAGTTCGGCGTTGACACCGAGCGACTCGCTCTCCTGGACGAGGTGCTCCATCGCGGCCAGGTGAGTGTCGATGGTGGAATCCAGGGCCGGGTACGTGCCGTCGTCGATTTGCCGGGCGTACCCGGAAAGCCAGTCGGCGACGGTCCCGATCCCCGTCTTCGCGACCGGGGCGAACGTCGCGGCGTCCACCCCCGCCGTGCCGAGCAAGGCGGCGCCCTGGAGGAAGCCGTTCAGAATGTTCCACATCAGGCTCAGCACAGCCACGTCGTACAGCGACGACAGGCCATGATCCTCGCCGAGGTACGTCGTCCCCGCGCCGAGGCTCCTCAGCGCCGGCGCGTGCAGGTCGAAGGCCGACCGCGGCCCGCTGTAGAGGATGACGGCGTCCGCTCCGACGGCGGCAGGGGCAGCCATGATCGCGCCGTCGAGATAGGCGCTGCCGCGCCGCGCCGCCCACTCGGCGGTCTCCCGGGCCGCCTGCGACGTGCCCGAGGTCAGGTTCACCAGGACCCGGCCGTCGAGAACCGCGCCCAGCGGATCGAGCAGTTCGCGCGCGGCGGCGTAGTCCGACACGCAGACGACCACGAGCGGGCCGGCCGCGACGGCGTCGCCGACCGAGTCCGCCAGCTTCGCGCCCTGGGCGACGAGCTGGTCGGCCTTCGCCGCCGTACGGTTCCACACGGTCGTCGGATACCCGTCGCGCAGGAACGCACCGGCCAGCGCCTGGCCCATCAGACCCAGGCCGATGACCGTCACGGGAGTGGGGCTCTGCATCATGTTCCCCTCGAGGTGAGTTGAGGTGGTCATGGCAGAATCATCAACGTTCACACCGATATGAAGGTCAAGGAGGAGCGGGCGTGCTGATCGGGGAGCTGAGCCGGCAGACCGGAGTCAACGCGCACCAGCTGCGCTACTACGAGGCGCAGGGCCTGCTCGAGCCCGACCGCGGCGCCAACGGCTACCGCGAGTACACCGACGATGCCGTCCTGACCGTGACGCAGATCAGAAGGCTGCTCGAAGCAGGACTGTCGACCCAGGAGATCGGGTACATGCTGCCGTGCGCCACCGGCGCGGCTCCCGACCTCGAGTCCTGCCCCGAGCTGCTGGCCGTCCTGCGAGCTCGCCTGCACGGGCTGGACGAGCACATCGACACGCTCAACCGTTCGCGCCAGGTCCTCCACGACTACATCGACGTCACCGAACGGCGGGTGGCAGGGCGGTATCGGCCTTGCGACTCCGCCGCGCCGGATCAGACACCGGCGTGATCCTGCTCCGGCGCGGGCTCCCCCGTTGGGGGTTTCGTGCTGGGCGTCCCTGGTGCGGACGGGCCGACCCTCGACGGTGCCGCCGATCAGGAGCGAGAGCGTGTGGCTAGAGTGGCATGATGATCTTCACCATTGCGCAGGCCGCAGCCGCCGACGGGGACGCTCTGGGCGAGATCCACGCAGAGGCATGGAAAGTCGCCTACGTCCCCTTCTTCGCACCGGACTTCGCCGAGCAGGCGGTACGGCGCCGCCGTACCCAGTGGCACGAACGCATCGTCCAGACCAAGGACACGATCATGCTGGCGAGGGGCGACGGGCGCCCGCTGGCCCTGTCGTGCTTCGGCCCCTCCAGAACGAAGCCGGGAGTAGCGGAGATCTACAGCTTCTTCGCCCACCCGGACGGCTGGGGCACGGGAGCCGCCAGAGCCCTCATGACCGCCACGCTGGAACGACTCAAGAAGGACGGCTTCGACCACGTCCACCTGTGGACGCTGCACGACACTCCGCAGTCCCGGCGCTTCTACACCAAGTGCGGCTTCACGGAAACGGGCGTGCTCCGCGATCACGACTTCGGTGACGGGCGGCCGCTGGCACAGGTGGAGTTCGCCATCCACCTCTGAACCGGCCCCGCGTGACCTCGACCGAGAAAAGGTCCCGGCCGTACAGGTTCAGGCTCAGGTCGAGCACGCCGAGCATCGATCCATCGGGTGAGAAGGCGCAGTCGGTGAGCACGGCGCCCGGGCATGGCGGGGACGTGGAGGTTCCACGGACTCACCGTGCGAGCCGCGCTCGATGCCAGGATCCGCAGTGAGATGCTCACCGAACGCCTGCCGATACGTATCCACGCGATGATGACTATGGTCGCCGCGCCGATCAGGCCGGGCGTGAGTCCCACCGAGGGCGTCGTCGGGCGCCTCGCCTGCCTGGATCCGAGCGGAGTCCGGCCAACCCTTGCTCGTCGACGAGCCGGCAACGCAGGAGAGCGGGCCTACCAGTGGAGGGGATATGACTCTGAACGCGGAAGCCGTGACCGCTGTTGACCAGTACTTCGCCCGGTACGGAAGACGGCGCCACGCACCTCGCCCGTCCCTGGGGCGTCCCGCTGGCAGGTGAACCAGAACCGCCTGGCCGACGTCCTAGGAACATGACGCGTAAGCGCTGGGCCGTCGTCATTGCCTTAGCCGCTGTGCTGAGTCTGGTGGCTCTGGTATGGGTCACAACCGAGCACGACCGGCGGCTCGACAGGCACGTACGGCAGACTCTTGAGCGCTATGAGCAGGCCTTCGCCAGAGACGGTGCCCGGGCTGCTCCGGCACCGTCCGCCCCCGTTCTCCAGGTTCCTTTCGTGCCTTTCGTGGAGAAGGTCATCGTCCATCATGATGGGAGGACGCTCACCGCCGAGTTCACCGGGGCAAGGGCCACCGGTCCTTGCGGCGCGGACTACCCCGCCCGAGCCGTCGAGTCCGAACATGCCGCCGTGATCGTGGTGGAAGAACGCCCGCACGAGGGTGGACGGGTGTGCTCAGCGATGGGATACCTCAGACAGGTCACGGTACGACTCAGCAGCCCCCTGGGCAGCCGCACGGTACTGGAGGTCAAGTCAGGGATGCCCGTTCCTGTCGATCTTGCGGAATGAGCAGGAACAGGGGTCGCAATACAGGCTCACGCGTTTCCCCAGGCCCGGTCCCGATCTATGGATCGCGACCGATTGGTCTCCTTCCTGCGCGACGGAGGCCTCGTCGAGGTCCTGGGGAGAGCCGAGCCCAAGGCCAAGATCTTCGCTTGCGCACCGTGGCGTCCCGGATGCATGCTCACGGTCGTGAGCCGCCTACCCGACCCCTTGCCCGAGTTCTTCGACTGCGGCTGCCCGGACGTCTACTACTGCCCGCGAGCAGGTGAGGTCGAGTGCCCTCGGCACAGCGGCTTCGACGTCTGCTGCGACGCACTTGATCAGCACATCCCGATCCGTGTGTGATCACTGGAGAGCGATCAGCTACTCGATGGCTTTGTCCGCCCAGCGCAGCAGGAACGACACTCCATCCCAACCTGAGTACGCGATGTGCCGCAGCAGCTCGGGACCGCGGTGCACGGCTATGTGGGCGACGAAGTCAGGGTCGCCCACGGTGCCCATGAACGCGACCGAAGTCTCGTCTCCAGGGTGGAGACGGACGTCTGGCCACGCCAGGCGGGCGGCGTTGGTGGACAGCCGATTCAGCAGCGCCTTGACGATGGCGATGTCGTCGTCGGTCATGGGGGTCAGCCTGTCAGCGAGCTGGGCAAGACGTGGCAAAGCTGGCGGCGTCGAATCGCCCCACGTTCTTCGCGCTCGGGCTCGCAAGCCTTTCGCCGTACTCCGAGCGATCACGCCCTTGAACCCAGGAGTTTCCGGCGGCCGAACGTTCCAGGTCCGATTCGACGAGAGAGTGATCGGCGGGGTTGCGACGCGCGGCCTCGAGCCGCAGGTCAGCGCGGTGTTTCAGCCACCTGTACCCGGGTAGCGTCCGGGGGATCTGGAGGCAGGAGCCGCGGATGTCCAGGATCACACTCACAACTGCCGCCCGCGAGGCGCTGCGCGCCGATGAGGTGGTCTTCTTCGACTGGCATGCCACCGGCCTGTGCTGTGCGGACGCGGGGGAGTTCTCGGTCAGGGCGCTGCGGCGGTCCAGCCTGCCCCGGCGCGCGCGGCCGCTCGGAACCGATCCGGTGTACGCCCACCCCATCGCCTGGACGCACCTCGCCGACATCCCGGTCACGATCGACTGCCGCCCGCTGTGGCGCTGGCGGCGCTTCACGACCGATCTGCCGCCGGACGCCGGGCTGCGGTGCTGCCTGGGCAGGCCCGTACGGGGAGGTGAGCGGTGAAAGTCCGTTCCGTCATCATCTGGACGGTGGTCGCCGTCATCAGCGCGGCGGCATGGGGCGTGCTCGCCCTGTCCAGGGGCGAGAAGGTCAACGCCGTCTGGCTGCTGGCCGCGGCACTCGGCTCCTATGCCATCGCCTACCGCTTCTACGCCCGGTTCATCCTGCACAAGGTGCTGGGCGCGGACAACCGCCGGGCCACACCCGCCGAACGGCTGAACAACTCCATCGACTACCACCCGACGGACCGCCGCATCCTGTTCGGCCACCACTTCGCCGCCATCGCCGGGGCCGGGCCGCTGGTGGGACCGGTGCTCGCGGCCCAGATGGGCTTCTTGCCCGGCACCATCTGGATCATCGCAGGCGTGATCTTCGCCGGCGCCGTGCAGGACATGGTCATCCTGTTCTTCTCGATGCGGCGCAACGGCAAGAGCCTCGGGCAGATGGCGCGCGAGGAGATCGGCCCGGTGGGCGGGGCGGCGGCGCTCATCGCCGTCTTCGCGATCATGATCATCCTGCTGGCGGTACTGGCGCTGGTCGTGGTGAACGCGCTGGCCAAGTCCCCCTGGGGTGTCTTCTCCATCGCGATGACCATCCCGATCGCCCTGTTCATGGGGTTCTACCTGCGCAAGATTCGGCCGGGCCGGGTCGTGGAAACCACCGTGATCGGCGTCGCGCTGCTGGTCCTGGCGATCGTTGCCGGCGGTTGGGTTCAGGAGTCGGACTGGGCGTCCGCCTTCACCCTGAGCCCGTCGGCGCTGGCACTGTGGCTGATCGCCTACGGCTTCGTCGCCGCGGTGCTGCCCGTGTGGATGCTGCTGGCTCCCCGCGACTACCTGTCCACGTTCATGAAGATCGGCACCATCGCGCTGCTGGCCGTCGGCGTGGCCATCACCATGCCCGTACTGCAGAACCCCGCGTTCACCGAGTTCGCCTTCAACGGCAAGGGGCCGGTCTTCGCCGGATCGCTGTTCCCGTTCGTGTTCATCATCATCGCCTGTGGAGCCCTGTCGGGATTCCACTCGCTCATCTCCTCAGGCACCACGCCCAAGATGATCCAGAAGGAGACCCAGGTCCGGATGATCGGCTACGGCGCCATGCTCATGGAGTCGTTCGTCGCCGTCATGGCCATGATCGCGGCCTCCCTGCTGAGCCCCGGGCTGTACTTCGCGATGAACTCGCCCGCGGCGGTCGTCGGCACGACCGTCGAGTCGGCCGCGCGGGCCGTCAGCAACCTCGGCTTCGTCATCACGCCCGAGCAATTGCAGGCGGCGGCGCAAGCCGTACAGGAGGAGACGCTGATCGCGCGGACCGGGGGCGCGCCCACGCTGGCCGTCGGCATCTCGCAGATCTTCTCCGGCTTCCTCGGGGGACCGGCGCTGCAGGCGTTCTGGTACCACTTCGCGATCATGTTCGAGGCGCTCTTCATCCTCACCACGGTCGACGCGGGTACCCGAGTGGGCCGCTTCATGCTCCAGGACACGCTGGGCAACCTGTGGAAGCCCCTCGGCCGGGTGAGCTGGTGGCCAGGGCTGACAGCGGTCAGCGCGGTGGTCGTGGGCGCCTGGGGATACTTCCTCTACCAAGGGGTCAACGATCCGCTCGGCGGAATCAACCAGCTCTTCCCGCTCTTCGGCATCGCCAACCAGTTGCTCGCCGCCGTGGCACTCACCGTCGGCACCACCCTGCTGATCAAGAGCGGGCGGCTCAAGTGGGCGTGGGTGACGGGGATACCGTTGGCCTGGGACGCCGCCGTCACGCTGACCGCGAGCTACCAGAAGGTCTTCTCCACCGATCCGCAGCTCGGCTTCTTCGCCCAGCGCGCCCGCTTCCAGGAGGCGCTGGACCGGGGGCAGATCCTGGCTCCGGCCAAGTCGATGGACGCGATGCGGCAGATCGTGATCAACTCCACTGTCGACGGGATCCTCGCCGCCCTGTTCGCCATCCTGATCATCATCGTGATCCTGGACGCGGCCCGCTTGTGGACGCAGGCCATTCGGTCCAAGGAGCCGCTTCCGAGCACCGAGGCGCCGTTCGAGGAGTCCAAGCTCGTCGCCCCGGCCGGGCTCATCGCCACCCGCGAGGAGCGCAGGCAGATGGCCACCACGGCGGAGAGTCGGTAAGGCACGTGGCGGTCGTTCGATCATGATCGGCTGGGCAGCGGGCGGACGAGGGCCTACCGGCCGTAGGGCTGATAGGGGTAGCGGCTGTAGTAGTCGCCGAGCTGCTGGCGATAGGTGGGGTCCTTGTAGGTGTTCTCGTCGAACTCCGGAGCGTCCTTGATCTCTTCCTTCGTGCGAGCGACGTAGACCTTTCGCTCTTGCTGATCGATCCGGGTGATGGTGCCGGCGGGCAGAACGACCTTCTTGCCGAAAATCCAGAACCCGGTGTCGACGACGATGTAGCTCTCGCCGACCGCACTGCTCTCCTCGTCCACCGTACCGATCTTGCCGTCGGTGGCCTCGACGTCGAAGCCCACCAGGCTGACGTCCGTGCCGGAGTCGATGCCTTCGCGGTAGCTCCACGGTTCACTCATCTCGCCACCCCCTGGTTGTCGACGCTGTGGCCGGTCAGCTACCCGGCCAAGCCGCACCAAACGCTCAGTCCTGGGGGCGCCGTGGCGCCCCGCCCGTTCGTAAGGAACGATCAAGCGGCCGCCCACGCCGCCTTCGGCCAGACAGCGGAAGCCCCTGCCGGAACCGCGACGACGGCGGTGTGGCGCGTCCCAGTGGTTGAGGTCGCCCACGACCGAGATCGGGCCGGGGAGGTCGGCGGGCAGGGTGAAGATGACCTCATGGAGGGTCTCCTATCGCGTCTGCTGGGCGGGCGCGGGCCTGGGCGGGGACGGATGTCGCGCCGGCGCCAGTGGAGCATCCGGTCTCACCCTTCAGCCATGGCGGGGCGCTGCGGGCGCTGACGGCAAGCCGCCGCGACACCAGTGAGGCCGGCTTGATCAACCCTTGCGCGTCGTCCTGGCGACGCTCCACATCGGTGGAGGCATCTGGATCCCCGGCTGAGCCGCAGGCAACGAAACCTTGGCGGTTCGCGCGCCGTGCCGAGAGCGTTTGTCCTGGTAGTGAGGGAAATTGTCTGGTAGGCGAAGAAGGGGCGGTCGTCATGGGCGAGATCGGCGTGCCGGGGGCGCTGGCGTGGCCGCTGCGCGTCTCGATGCGCAGCGGCTCTTCGGCTGTCGTGATCGCCCTGCAGGGGCAGTTGGACCTGTCTACCAGGGCGCTGCTGACCGGGGAGGTGGTCATGGCGCTGGCCCAGCCGGCGTCGCGTCCGCCCGCCGTGATCGTGGATCTGTCCGAGCTGGTGTTCTGCGACTCCTCAGGGCTGAGCGCGCTGATCGGCGCTCGTTGGCGGATGGAGGCCGCCGGGGGTCGCCTGGCACTGGCTGGGGCGCGCGGCATGGTCGAGCGGCTCCTGCGCCGTACGTGCCTGGACCACGTCTTCGACTGCCACCAGACGGTGGCCGACGCCGAGTTCGCGCTGGCCGCCCCTTCCCCCGCCTGAGCGCACATACCCGCGCAGAAGGCTGCGGCTCGTGCGTATGTCCGGAGCCCACCAGCCGCGGTGTCGCTCCCTGATGGATCACCGCGGACCCGGCCGAAAGCAGGTCGTGATCACCACGACCAGGATGGCTCCAGGCACGCCATCCACAACCGCCGCTCGACCTGCGAGCCTGGCTGCCCTGCTACAAGCAAGCGGCCGTACCCGAAGGACTGCACTGGCCACGTGGACAAGAGGCCCAGGCGGACGGGTGGCGGGATCGTCTTCCGCAGGTGGAAGGGCAAGGCCAAGCTCACCCTTCAATGGACCAACCCCGCCCTCCAGCCCGAGGACCGACGCCTGATCCTCCTCGGCGCCGACCGTGAGCAGACGCCCGAGGAACGCCTCGAAGCGAAGCAGCGGGCCCATGCAGACGATGACCGACCCGCTCACGTGGCGGCTCGCCGGGCTCCCGCCAAGCTGCCGGCGAAGCAGCCGCCCCGGCATGGACGGCCCAGCACGATCTTGGGCCTGTGCCCGCACAATCTCTCTGCGACAACTACTCAAGATTTCTTGGAAGGATCGCATGCTTGCGGGCAAACAAGGGTGTGATCACTGCTCCTGACGTCTTCGAGGCAGTCTTCGAAGCCCATTACGAGGAGATCCGGCGCTACATCGGGCGCAGGCTCGACCTCGATGTGGCCGAGGATCTCGCCGCGGAGACGTTCCTCATCGCCTTCAGGCAACGTGAACGCTTCGACTTGGCCATGGGCGGGGTCAGGCCGTGGCTGTACGGCATCGCGACCAACCTCATCGGCCGCCACCGGCGCGCCGAGGTGCGCAAGTACCGCGCCATGGCCAGGACGGGGCCGCCACCTGACGACGAGGGACACGATCAGCGGATCGTGGACAGGCTCAGCGCGAGCGTGACGGTCGACCGGCTGGCGGGGGCGCTGGCGCGGCTGTCGAAAGGGGAGCGCGATGTGGTGCTCCTCATCGCGTACGGCGGGCTGGGCTACGACGAGGTGGCGGCGGCGCTCAGGATCGCCTCGGGGACGGTCGCGTCCCGGTTGAGCAGGGCCAGGACCAAGCTGCGTGAGGTGTTGGGATGAACGAGTTCCAGGTCATCGACTCGGTGATGCCCGATGTGCCGCCCTCGTCGGCCGATCAGTTGGCGGCGGCGCGGGAGAGGGTATTCGCGACTGCACAGGTTCTCCCGGCTTCCAGGGCGCGGGCGGGCGGAAGGTCGTGGACGGGGACGGCGCTCGTCGCGGCGGCTGTCGTGCTCGTGGCCGGCGCGGTGGTGGCCCTCGTGCCTCGACATGCGGTGGAGCCGGTCGCGGTCACGCCCATGCAGAAACTGGAAGCCGCGGCCGCCAGGCTGGCGGCGGCGCCGGAGGCGAAGGGCCGCTACTGGCGACGTGACACCGAGGACGTCATGCGGACGAAGAACGGCCCTCCCTACAAGGTCGAGGAACGGGCCATGGAAGTGCTCGCCTTCGGGCCCAACCGCGAGGTCTACGGCTGGCGCGAGCCGATATCGTCGAAGCCGTACACGGCCGAGGGTCTGAAGGCGTGGCGACGGGACGGCTCCCCCCAGCTGTGCCCCGCCCGGGGGTGCGACAAGAACATGCCCGCATATGCCTCGGCGGACCTGGATCTGGGGCTGGAGCTCGCCGATGGGCTGAAGCCGACGCTGACGGAGCTGCGGAGCCTCCCCAAGGAGCCGGCGGCGCTCAGGGCGCAGCTGCTGGAAAGCTTCGACTCTCAAGTGGCCGCCGAGCGCGAGGCGTGGCTCAGGACGGCCGCCTCGCGGCTCATCACCTCACCAGCGACGCCTGGCACCAGGGCCGCCGCCTATCTTCTCCTGGCGAATTCGCCGGACGTCAAGGTGGTCGACGACATTCCCGGGACGTTCGGGCTCGACGGGCTGGCCATCCAATTCACGGGAGGGCAGATCGTGATCGACCGCAGGACCGGCCAGTTGCTCGGGAAGCAAGGTCTGACTCCCGAGGGCGTTCCCTGGCGCGCCGAGATCGTCAGGAAGGTGGGCTGGAGCGATGTGCCGCCGGTGCCGCCGGCGAAATGCGTCCGCTGTACGGCCCGGCTCTAGAACACGCAGACGCTGCTGACCTATTACCAACCCGAAAACGACAAGAACGCGCCCGCCTGCACTGGCGGGCGCGTTCAGAGTGCTGGTGGTAAAACCCGCGGTGGCCGGGCCGCAGGTCGTGCCAGCCACCGCGGGCAGAGATCTCCGCGCTCAGGAGCCGGAGCGCGAGAAGACTCTGCCAGACACCGAGGATGACGGTGGGCATCCGCTCGAACAGCCCGGCTGGCGAGGTCCCCCCGGTCCTGACCGTTGGCAGCCGAAACGTTGGCGAAGAAGAGCATGAAGAACACAACGGCAAGGGTGCCCGTCGCGATCGAGTAGGAAGCCCATCCGCGCCACTTGTCGCGAGCAAAGCGCCTTACCAGCACGAAACAGGCGGCAGGGAGGGCGATGAATACGATCGGACTCGTGAGGTTGTGGATGGAACCGCCCAGGCTCGCGACAGCGGGCGTCGCCGCAGGGTAGCCGAGGGCCGGGTCCGTCACGAAGGACCGATGGCGATAAGGCCGAGCCTGACGATGAAGAACAGGAGCGTGAGCAATCCGTAGAGCATGAAGTTGACGATCTGTATCCAGCAGGAACTCCTTCGCCTGGCCGAAGTCGAGAAAGACGCCCGCGTCCACGACGCCCGCACACCGCCGCGACTCTCCTCATCGAACGGGGCGTGGCCATCGGCGTCGTCCAGGAAATCCTCGGTCAGGCGCTACACCCACATCACAGCGACACTTTCAACAGAGGCAGCAGCTCGCATGGGCCGGACTCTCTGGCGACTGGGCGGGCTTCCAGATCATGGAGATCGGGGAGTCCGCCCAGGTCGTTGGTGGTAGGGCGCTCGGGGCTCGAACCCGGAACCTACGGATCAAAATCCGACAGAAATTATGCCGGGCCCTGCCGCACCGTATTTTAATTTATCGCTCTGTCTGCACATGTCGGTACCTAGAATGTCCAAGGATGCCGCCCGGTGATATGCCATATCAGGTACCGACGGGTGGCATTCCTTGATCGTTCCTATTCGCATGAGATTTACGAGCTGTTATCCTCGCAGCCCGCAGGAGGGTTTGATCGGGCACTCGGCCCATGCCGCTCGCCGCCTGGCCCGGGCCGCTCCGCTGCATGCTGTCTCGGTCTCGGTCACGGACCCCGGGCGAATCACCGACCTGAACATACGCCGCCGAGACCGGCTCGGCTAAGGATGTTCAGGTCAATGTGGTGTCCGGGTTGTCGTAGCGCCCCGACTCATAGGCGTAATCGTCTACGTCCATCATTATCGGGTGGGGTAGAGGTGGCTTCTCGGGTCTCCTTCGTCGCGTTCGACCAGGATAAGGGCCTGTTCGGCCTGGTGCGTGGCCGCTTCCAGTCGTAGCGGGGATGAGCCGTATGGCTATTGCGCGTTCATCTCGCCTGGCTTCGCACAGATTCCGGTTCGGGTTGAGCGAAGACCGTGGGTGCTGTTACCTTCGCACGGTGGACGACAGGCGTGCACGGGCGGAGATAATCGAGGATTTCGCAACTACCCTGCGGGAACTGCGCAATGCGGTCGGTAATCCACCTTTCCGGGAGATGTCCGGCCGGTCGGGGGCGATTTCTCACACGACGTTGCACGAAGCCACGAAGGGTAACCGGCTCCCGAGTTGGGAGACCACCGTCGAGTTCGTCAAGGCGTGCAACGCGGACCCGGCCACGTACCGCGAACTCTGGGAGAGAGCGAACAGGGCGATCAGATCAGCGAGCGCCGGGAATCCCTCAATGCGCGTGGACACCTCGGGGGACCGTCCGTCTGGTGGACTCGCAGTCTCCGCCACAGGCGCCGCGGAGCTTCGTACCGTGCACCTTGCCAGCAGGCCGCAAGCGCCCCGGTCGACTGGCGAGACCTCGGCATTCGTGCGTACGCCGCCGCCACCGTCCGACGAGCTCGCGGGCGACGTCCAGCCTCCGCGCCCTGCGCCGGGGAGCAGAGGGCGATTACGGCTGACCCGCCCGGCCGCGTTCGCGGCAGCGGCTGTCATCATGGGGGCAGCGGTCCTCGTCGTGGCCGCCGTCAATCGCGGCTCCACACCCGAGGGACACAGTCTGAACCCGACCGGCAGCCCATCGATTGCCGCGCCGCCCCCAGCCGATTGCCCAGTGCGTTCGACCAACCCGCCTTGGGCCCCGCCGTTGCACAAGGGTGATGCGGCCGTGTTCATCGAGGATGTCACGCTTGCCGACTGCACGCGCGTCCGTCCCGGCAAGACCATGACCAAGGTATGGCGGCTCAAGAACGCCGGGGCCGTGCCGTGGAAGGGATATTTGCTGCGTCGCCTCGACGTCACGCAGCAAGCTGATCAATGCCAGACCATTCCCGACGTGCCGATCAAGGACACGCAACCTGGCGAGACAGTCGACATCCGGACCGTCATCACCACGCCCAAGAAGCCGGGCTTGTGCTACGTGCGATTCAAGATGGTGGACGCTTCGGGAGCGGTCGTGTTCCCCGGAAGCCGGCCGATCAACTTCCAGATCATCGTCGATGGAAACTAGTTCCCCGCCGTGCGTGACACGGCGGGGAACTAGAGTCGGACGGTCTCAGGGGGGTCAGGAGCTGAGAACGATCCCCGTGTAGTAGTGCTGGAGGATCCTGGAGTAGTTCCAGCCCGCTCTGGCCTTATCGCGAGAGCCGTTCTGCGACATCCAGTCGCCATCGACCCAATTTCCGCACGCCGTCGTCGTAGCGCAGTATTGGGCTCGGAAGATCTTCCCGTTGCGAGTCAGCCGGGCGCCCCAAGTCGCGTCCACCGCGGCGCTCGTCACCGCCTTCGCGGAGCCGGGCTTGTACACCTGACTCGACGTGTGGTCGTAGACGTCGAAGCACTGGCCGCTCGCCGTCTTGCGGTTGGAGTGCAGCGCCCAGTACCAGCCGAAGTTCTTCACGGCCATCGCCCCGGCCTTGAGGGACTCGCTCGGCCAGCTCGACACCCACTCGTTGGGCAGGACGTTCTTGACGTAGGTCTTGAACTCCACCCGCTCCACACGATCGAGGGACTTCCGGTACACGAGGATCGTCGTGGGCAGCTTGGTGTCCGTGCCGTCGGTCTTGCACCCGGTCGGCGTCGGCGGTGCGGAACTCAGGAACTGGTGCGAGGCGTTCTGGTTCTTGAGATCGGGGTTCAGGTTGCCTTTGGTGCCTGGGGCGAAGTCCTGGTAGGTGCCGGCGTGGCCGCTGTTGAAGTAGACGCGGACGGTCTTGCTGCTGCGGTTCCAGGCGGAGGCGGCGGCGTTCTTGATGCATTCGCCCTTGCCGTTGCCGGGTCCCTTGAAGTCGTAGCAGGTGGGCTGTGTGGTGGCGTAGTCGTCGATCGATCCGGTGAAGTCGGAGACCGATCCTTGGTTGTTGCTGTTGAAGTAGTAGCAGAACTCGCCGGTATCGCAGATGCCGTCGCGGTTCGCGGCCGAGGCGGGCGATGCGGTGGCGAGGACCGTCCCGCCGAGCGCCATCACGGCGGTCGCCGCGGCGAGCCGCGAGATCAGCCGGACATTTCGTAAAGGCACAGTTGTCGTCCTCTTCTTGTCAGTGGCCGCTAAGCGTTATCGGATGCTGTAGCCCTGGGAGTTCCAGAACGAGGTCGGGTTCGGGTTCTCCAGGTGCGGGTCGCCGACGCTCTTGGCCGCACGCGTGTACCGTCCGGGGCGCATCTCGACGTGGGTGTGTGCGGATGAACGGCTCGACACTCCATGCCACGACTCGGTGGCGATGATCTGGCCGCGGCTGACCTGCTGGCCCACGCGCAAGGAGGACAGCGGAGCGGAATGCAGGTAGATCACCGTCTTGTTTAATGCGGCGTTGTAGATGGCGATCGTGGAAAGTCCCGCCCTGCCGGTGTATCCGCGTGCAACGTTGATGACCTCGCCCGCCACCAGGTTGTGAACATTCGAGCCCACACCGCGGGCGATGTCGATGCCTTCGTGCCGGCCGGAGGTGGAGGTGTAACCGTCGAACCCGCAGGTGATCGTGCCGCTGGCCGTGTAGAGCGAGAACGACATGTTGCTGCGCGACGATGATGACGGGCTGAACTGGTGCGAGGCGTTCTGGTTCTTGAGGTCGGGGTTCAGGTTGCCTTTGGTGCCTGGGGCGAAGTCCTGGTAGGTGCCGGCGTGGCCGCTGTTGAAGTAGACGCGGACGGTCTTGCTGCTGCGGTTCCAGGCGGAGGCGGCGGCGTTCTTGATGCATTCGCCCTTGCCGTTGCCGGGTCCCTTGAAGTCGTAGCAGGTGGGCTGTGTGGTGGCGTAGTCGTCGATCGATCCGGTGAAGTCGGAGACCGATCCTTGGTTGTTGCTGTTGAAGTAGTAGCAGAACTCGCCGGTATCGCAGATGCCGTCGCGGTTCGCGGCCGAGGCGGGCGATGCGGTGGCGAGGACCGTCCCGCCGAGCGCCATCGCGGCGGTCGCCGCGGTGAGGATCCTGGCTAGCGTTCTCATGCTGTTCTCCTTCTGTCTGCGGAGCTGGGATTCTGAATGGTCTGCGGAGCCTGGGTTTCGGATGGACGAGTCAGCGGCGCTGGTACTCCTCCCAGGTGCGGATGGTCACCTTCGGGCCGTCGTCCGGGCCACGGCTGGCGAGTCCGTTCAGGCCGAGGTAGTAGTCACCGATCTGGTGCTGGGCCTGGCCGGAGAGACTTGTGTCGCTGATGGCAGCGGCGTGGATGTGCCACGGCCAGTTGTCTTGCTGGGGGCTACGCAGCCATGCGGCGAAGCCGACAAGGCGCAACGCGCGGACGACCGCGGTGCGGGTGGCGGAATTCATCCCCTTTACCGAGATGTCGACGACGCCGCCGCCATCGTGGGTGCCCGCGGACGTGGGGTCGCCGCCGGGGTTGTTCGAACCCTGATCCAGCTTGAGGTCGCGGCCGAGCAGCCGCTTGGCCTCCGCCAGCATGCTTCGTGTGCGGGTGTTGACGACGAAACCGCCGGTCGACACCGGGGTGCCCGGGTCGATGACGTCGGTGACCTTGAATCGGCCGGCACCAAGCTTGGTGAGCGACGTCTTGCCTGGCAGGCCGTTGGCGTCGAGACCAGTGAAGCCGAGCGACTTCTGGTAGTTCGCGTAGGCGGTGACCGTTGTGGTGCCGAAGTAACCGTCCACCCACTTCGCGTCGAGGAAGCTTCGGTCGCGCAGCGCCTGCTCAACGAGGAGCACGCTGTCCTCGGCGCCCGGGGTCAGCGTGCTGTCGGGCCGCCGCGGGTCGATCTGGGCCGCCTTGACAGTGGCTTCCATATTCACGCTCGGAAGGGCCTCAGCGTCGGCCGCCTGTGCCGCCGACGCCCCAGACACTCCAGTCAGCGAAGCGAACAGGACGGCCGCCGTGAGGGCAGCGGCGCATGAGGGCAGCTTCATTCGTTACTCCTGGTTCAGGGGCTGGGGCGATTCCTGCGTGGCGGAATCCAACGTTTCGGTTCGCTCACGTGTCCGCTAGAAGATCGGTGTTGTCAGCCTGTTCGACAGGCTCCTCCGTACGGGCGTACGCGCCGTTTGACAGGTGATCCGATGGCGAGAAACGCCAGCTCAGACCGGGTTATGAGCGGTACATGGGCTCGCGTTCGTCCAAGATGACCCCACAGATGCCTGAGGCGGCCGCTTACGAGGGCGGCTCGGTTCTCGAACGCTCCGCGAACGGCCGGCGGGTCCCGTTGCCGCTCGATGCGGGGCTTGCGTAACTGAGGCCGATATGGCCGCACTACAGCAGGCCGACGACTTGCGGGCTCAACTGGCTGCGGTCGGGAACCGGCTGCGGAGTCCGGCCACCAGGAGCGGCCGCGGCGGCTGATGGCCGACGGCCGGCTCCGACACGAAGGGACCGAGCTTTGCGCGAGCGCTGGCCGCTCAGCTCATGGCAACGCACAACCCAGCGAGTACGAAAGACCTGCCCTAGCCGCCAAGGCGGATGATCCCCCGCGTGGCCGCCACGGTCACGGCGGCGGTGCGGTCGTCGACGTCGAGCTTGGCGAAGATATGCAGCAGGTGGGTCTTGACCGTGGCCTCGCTTATGCATAGGTGGGCGGCAATGGCCTTGTTGCTCATCCCCTGGGCGACCGCGCCCAGGACCTCGATCTCCCGGCCGCTGAGGGCGCCGGGCGCGTCGGCGCGCGCCCACGACACCATTCGGGTCGCGATCGCCGGCGACAGGGCGCTCTCCCCTCGGGCCGCCGCTCGGACACCAGAAAGGCCCTCACCCGGTTTCGGGCGAGGGCCTCTTTACTGCGGAGGATCGGGGATTTGAACCCCGGATGGTGTTGCCACCAAACCGCATTAGCAGCTAGGAGCCTGATCGTTCCAGGGCGTTCTATGTAGCCCGATGCGGCAGGGCGTTCCCGCTGGAACAGGGTGGTACGGCGCGGAACTGCAACCCAAACTGCAACCCTTGTCGATCTTCGTCTGCGCCAGCGGACACCTCGCCTCCGGACCATCCCGTCTGCCGTCGACCCGCCCGAAGGGGAAGCGGGCCAGGGCCACCAGTACCAGATGGAGCGCCCCACCGGACGAACGATCTGGTACTGGTGGCCCTGGTCTGCTCGGCTTGTCCGGGGTCGCTGGCGGGCGGGATGGTCAGGCCTCAACATCAGCCAGCAACAGCCCTGTCGGGTATGGGTTCTGGCGATGACCATCCCGGAGCCGGAGTGCCCGGTCTGTAACCGGGAGAGGAGAAGGGTCTTCAGTATCTCTCCCTTCGATGTTGGAGGGGCGACTCGAACCGTTCGCCTATTTGGCTGGGCAGGGTGAGTTGGACCTGGACTGAACCTCAGGGGCACCGCACACCTGTCCCAGATCTTGGCCGAGACGAGTGCAGCGCCCTGTGGGAGTTCTGGCCCGATATCGAGCGCTGTAGGGTGCGACATCGACGCGATCATCGGAGGACGCAGTTGGCAGGAGGTCACCGTGAGCTATGACCTGGCCGTCTGGGAGGGCGTGAAACCCGCCGATGACAAGATCGCCGGGGGTGTGTACGAGGGCATGATGGAGCTGATGGAGAAGGACGGAGACGTACCGCCGACCCCTCGAATCCGCGCCTACGTTGACGCCCTTCTCGAACGCTGGCCAGACATCGACGAATCCGAGGACAGCCCCTGGTCGATGAGCCCGCTGATCGACGCGGCCAACGGCTCACTCATCTACTTTCCAATGGTGTTCAGCATGGCCGAAGAAGCCTCAGCCTTCGCCGCTGGCGTGGCCAGCGATCATGACCTGGTCTGCTACGACCCGCAATTGGAACGCCTGCGCCTGTAGTCGTTCTCGTCGTTCAGGCCATGCCCGTCGCCCTCTCATTACGCCGGCGCACCGCGTCGCCATACGACCGGAAGCTCAGCATGGGGGTCTTCTAGAACTATTACCGAGCGATGGGCAGACAGGCCGCGGCGGCCAAGCCGTACGATCCCATGCTGGAGATGGGTATCGGTTCCAGCTGGTCCGCCTGGACGTGTCCATTTCTATGAGGCGGCTATGTACGGGCCCGGGTTGCAACTAGACCAGGCCTATAGCCGTGTGATCGCGAATTGGGTCCAGCGCGACGTTCACCAACGTTCTTAAGCGCGGAGTGTTCAGCCATCCCATCCCATCAGCTGGACTAGAACAAGCCTCCGGGTGTCCACTGCAGCTACCACTCAACGCTGGCCCCTAAGGGAACCTCTCTGGGTGAGGGTCCGTCTTTGGATGTCGACCAGTAGGCGTCAGAGCCAGAAGGACATCTAGGGAAGGATACTGGAGTCTACCGGTCTTGAGGCTATCGGTCATGGTCGTAAACCGTCGTCTGAGCTTCCAGGAGAGTTCCTCCTTGGCACTCCGCTTCGGAGGTGGTATGCAGGGCAAGACGCTGAGGTCACCACTAACTGACCCTGAAATTCAGACACTCTGGGATCAATGTGCGATTCGGCGTGTGTCAATCTTGGTCTTGTAGTAACGTCCTGGGGATATCCGCAGTGAAGGAAGGAAGGGTCATGTCAACACCGATTAGCGTCACCCTTACCGTTCGCAGCGAGTCTATCCAGCAGGCATATACGGCCTATCGTTCTGATCGCTATAGAGTGAACCGCCGCTATCAGCGTAAGCTTGTATGGAGTGTCGAAGAGAAGCAGCGACTGGTGGATTCCATCATGCTCGCTCTCCCGCTCCCCCTCTTTCTGGTAGCTGAGGTTACAACCTCTCCCGACTCGCCGCTTGAGCTTATCGATGGCATGCAGCGCCTAAATGCGATTTTTTCGTTCATCGAGCAAGAATATGACTTTCAAGGAGAGTATTTTGATCTAGATACTCTGGCTGACACTAAAGCTCTAAAGGATGACAATAAGCTAACGCAGAAGACGCCTAAGCTGGATCGATCATCTTCGGTAACATTCGCCAACTACTCTCTGGCGCTGTCGGTTTTTAGAGCTGAAAGTCAGAGCTCTATCGATGAAGTATTTAGGCGAATCAACTCTGGCGGCCGGCGCCTGTCTAGGCAGGGACTCAGGCAGGCGGGAACAATCTCTCCGCTTGCAGATCTCGTTCGTCGAATCTCTTCTGAGATTCGAGGTGACACGTCTCCGGACGATTCTATTCCTCTTCGACAAATGCCGATGCTGAGCATAAGTAATCGCAATCTAGATTACGGCGTACTGGTAGATGATATCTACTGGGTGAAGAATGGCATTTTGCGCCGAGAAGATGTTCGCCAGTCCCTGGACGAGCAGGTAGTTCTCGATATTCTGATCGATTGTCTTGTGGATCCGGTGCCGTCGTCAGGCACAAAGGTCAGAGACGATTATTACAGTTTCAGTAATACTGTAGAAGAGACAACAAGTGAGGCAGCCCAGCAAATCACTAATCTCATCTCCATGTATGGTGAGGAGCGCTTAGCGAAACACTTCATGCAGGTATACGACGTTATCCGAGCGATCACAACTAACGCAGAAGCTCGTTTCGGTAATCTGCTTGGTGTTCCTCCCACAGGGCGTGGCCCCCGGTATCTTCACGCTCTCTTCCTGGCGCTATGGGAGCTCATGTTTAAGGATGACCCTAAGCGTCACGTCCACGACGTCCCTGCTGTGGTCGGGCGGGTGAGGGGTATTGCCGCCGCAGCGAATATTACGAGCGGTGGCGACTGGGAGTCGGGGTCAAAGCGACAGACTATTAATGCGTTTAAGGGTATACTCGCCCCGACGATGGAGGAGGTCGCCAATGGGCAGGAGGAGGATCCTGCTCGCTTTGGTTGGTCCAGTCAACTCGAAACTCTGCTCACCAATTCGCTAGTCGAGCACCAACTGTTTGACTGTAAGCAAGGTTTCTATACGCTGACTGACCACGGTAGGGCGTTCGACGATGGAGCGCTAGCCAAAGTTGCGCGTACCCTAACTGCTATATGCAATACGGGGAGTAGTCATACCGGCTACATCGCAATAGGAATAGCCGACAAGCAAGAAGATGCTGCGAAGATCGAAAAACTAGACGGCGTAAGGGCTGTCCGTTTCCGCAAGTTTGCTATATGTGGACTGGAGCGGGAGGCAAATCTTCATGGTGACAGCCTCAGCGAATACTGGTCCTGGTTGGTGAGGAGATTGTCTACGCACCCAAGCCTCTCTGACGGGTTTGGGCGTAGTATCGGGCGAAATGCTCGACTCATCTCTTATGGCGGTCTCGCAGTGGGGGCTTCTAAAAATCGAGCCATCGAGAGAGCCGGTCTTCTTCAATGGAAAGCTCTATGAGCGAATCGGCTCTGACACGAAAGAAGTGCCTCAGCAGGACTATATGCGGATCTTCACCAAGTTTGCCCAGAGATAAGGCTTTCTAGCGCGGCGCCTCGCCGGAGGCTTCTTCCACTGATGGATTCGCTTAGGTCTTCGGACTGGTTGGCAATCGCGGCACTCTTGATCAGCCTAGCGACCTTTGTGTTGACGCTGGTCAGAGGGCAGCGAGCGGCTGCCTTGCAAGCGCGTCTAGAGCTTATGGAGAAGATCGACAGAGACGGCTCATACAGGTGTGAGCTCGTAGTTTCTAACGTGGGCAACCGGGTAGCTCGCGGCGTCGATGTCGCCCTGCTCTACGAGGGCAAGCGACAGGAGGAGGACGCAGCCGAAGATTGGATACCCGTGGCCGTGATTCACCCAGGCCAAGAGTTCCGGCTGCCGTGCTATCTCCACAGCGATGATCTGTACGGCGATCGTCGGTGGGAAGCGCAACTACGATGGCGGACGGGCATGAGGGCGAGATCCATACGGCTCTGGGTGCCTCCCACGATCTCAACGAAGCCGCTTTGGTAATTCGGGGTAGCTTGTGAAGTGCGCGGCCCGAGTGGCGGGCGCGCGCGAGAACGGCCCCCAGGCCGCACGCGCAGCGTGCGGCCCGCAAGCTCTGGCCGCGTGGCGGCGCTTGCGCCGCCCTTGATACCCATGAGAACAATTCGGCAGTGATCTGGATCAGCGTCTGAACCGATCGTCGTACGGGTGGTAGAACGCTGGATGTGGACGATCGTCGAGACCGCCTGCGGGCACTGGGTGAGTTGCTCCGACGACTACGCAAGGATGCCGGCCTCACTGGGAAGGATCTGGCGTCGCGGGCCGGCGTGACTCAGCCGACGATCTCGCAGATCGAAACGGGCCAGTTGCTGCCGCTGCCTGAGACGGTTGAGCGTCTCGTGGAAGCTCTGGAGCTTTCCAGGGAGGCGCGAGCCGAGTTGGATGCTCTGCTCACACGCCTGCGGGACGAGGTCTCGCGACTGAAGGGTGGCTTGGCGGGTCGGGAGTCGGCGAACGCGGCCCGCGTGCGAGCGGCGCATCGGGTGGCCTCGTTCCAATCGGCAATGATTCCGGCCCTGCTCCAGACGGCCGAGTATGCGCGGTTGGCTCTCTCGATCGGGCGGGACGTCGATGAAGACGCCGCGTCCCGGGCCGCGGCCGTGCGCGTCGAGATGCAGAGCATCCTCTTCCAGCCAGGGCGGGAGTTCTCGTTCGTCCTCACGGAGGGGGCGGTGAGGACGTGGCCAGGGCCGGCGTCCCTGATGCAGGCGCAGCTTGATCGACTGGGGCAAGCGTCCACGCTGCCGCACGTGCGGGTCGGTGTCGTTCCTTGGTCGGTGCAGGTGCCGCGCTTCGCTCTCCACGGGTTCACGATCTTCGATGGCTCGGCAAGCATGGTGGAGAGCCTGACCGCTGAGCACACCTTGACCGATGTCGAGGATGTGCGGGTTCACGTTGAGACCTTCGAGGCGTTTGCTGGGGTCGCGGTGTACGGGGAGGAGCTCCGGTCGCTGCTTGGTCGCGTCGCTGCGGAGTTCCGGCAACTCGACACTCACCCGAAGTGACTTATTTATAAGTGGAATAACTTGAGTCCTCGCATGGGGGCTCATACGCTGGCGGCATGGTTGTATAGCCCCCTAGACATCGGAGCCGTCCATGTCCTCCTGGCGCGTGAACCGAGTGTTCCTCGGCTCTGCCATCTCGGTGCTCGAAGCTCGCCGCTTCGTCGCCGCATTCCTCCCGACCTGGCCAGACCTCGACGACGCCGTCCTCATCGTGAGCGAGCTCGCGACCAACGCCGTAAGGCACACCAACAGCGGCCGTCCCGGTGGCCGCTTTATCGTCTCCCTCGAAGTCATCGGCTTGACCTTGGGTCTGGCCGTACAGGATGAGGGCGGCCCTCGTACTCCGCGCCTGCTCCCGCTGTCTCCGACAGAGATGGGCGGGCGGGGCCTGGCGCTCGTCTCGGGACTGGCTGCGAAGTGGGGCGTGGCCGGCGACGACAACGGCCGGACGGTCTGGGCTGTCCTGGAGGCATCGCCCCTCGCCATGGTGCGATCCTGATGTGCTTCGCTCCACACCCGGCGCCCCTGTCGCCGGAGTACGAAGAGATCGAGTGGGAAGCTCCGCGGAGGGACGGGCGGGTTCGCGTCGTCGAGTGGACCTGTGACTGTCGGCGGGTCGTCTACGAGCTGCGCAGGTCGGGCGGTCTCTACTACCTCCGCAGAACCGCTCGGGGAGAACGCCAGGCCGAGTCCGGGCGGGTCATCTGGACGGAAGCCCACAGGCTGTGGATAGCGCTCTTGACTGGTCAGGCGCGTTGACGCGCGGCGTTCCTAGACGGCGATCAGCGATCCGGGCAGTAAGTCGAATTACCGGCGAAACCCTAAGATCTGTGCTGTCAAGGGGGATAGACGGTGAATCGTCTAGGGGCCTAGACTCGGCGGAGCACCACGGAAAGGGAACCACCGTGCCACCGAGTGACCTTGAGCGGATCGCCGCGATCGAGGACCCGTACTTGCTGATCCGTCAGGCCACCGAGCGACTGAGCGCGGCGCAACAAGAAGTGACCGAGTTGGCTCGGCTCCGTCGCCGAGTGATCCAGGAGCTTCACGCACAGGGCATCTCGTATGCCCAGATCGCTCAGCAGGCAGGGCTGTCCCGCGGGCGTATCCACCAGATCAAGCACACGGGGCCGGCGCCTGAAGGCGTCTTCCTCGGTACGGGCACGATCACGCTGGCCACCCCTCTCAAGCGGGAGGCCAACAACGCCCGTCCCGTCGTTGCCATGGAGGACGTCACCGCTGCCAAGCGCCTGGAGGACCTGGCGCGCGGCTTCGATCTGTCCATCAACCTCGAACACGTCCCCCTCGATGGCGACGTCGACCTGAACCGGCCGAACCTCATCGTGTTCTGCGGGCCGAGGCTCTCCCCCGTCATGGGGGCGCTGTACGAGTCGGACCCGGTATTGGAGTGGGTCAAGGATGGCGCTTGGACGCTGCGGGACCGGCGGACCGGCGAGACGTATCGGTCGGGGGAGGACTCCGACCCGGTGCGCTCGGTCGACTATGCGTACCTCGGCCGACTGTCCCGTCCGGACGGGCAGGGCAACGTCCTGGTGTTCACCGGCATCCACCCTCGGGGCACGCTCGGCGTGGTCGACCTGATCACGTCCGAGATCGCGACGTTGTGGGGGCAGGTCGGCGAAGAACGGTTCTCCACCGTCGTCGAGGTGGAGTACGACCCGGAGACCGGGGAACCCGTCAGGTCAAAACTGGCCAGCCCGCTCTACCGCCACGACAAGGAGAGTTAGCCGTGCGCGTCGCCCTTGCCACCCAAGCGGCCCCCGGCCGTCCCAACGAGGATTTCGCTGGAGCGACACCCGGCGCCGCCGTTCTCCTGGACGGCGTGGGCACGCCGAACGGCTCGGACTCGGGGTGCGCGCATGGTGTGGCGTGGTACGCGCAAGCCCTCGGCTCCACCCTGCTCGCTGGCATGAACCAGACCGAAGGCTCGCTGACGGGGATCCTGGCTGACGGCATCAAGACCGTCGCCTCGATGCACGACTTCGCGTGCGACCTCAGCCATCCAGGCTCGCCGTCCGCGACCGTGGTCATGCTGCGCCGTACCGCAAACGCGCTCGACTGGCTCGTCCTGGCCGACTCGGTCCTCGTCCTGGACGTCATCGGCGCCGCCGAACCGATGGTGATCTGCGACGATCGCGAGGCCCAGGTCGGCGAACGCTACAGGAAAGCCATGGACGCCCTGGCGGCTGACACCGTCGAGCACGTCGCGGCGCACCGGGCCTACGTGGAGACCCTGCGCGATCACCGCAACAGGGATGGCGGCTTCTGGGTGGCCTCGGTCGACCCGCTGGCCGCAGACCAGGCGTTGACCGGGAGCGTCCCCGCCGAGACGGTGAAGGCCGCGGCACTGCTCAGCGATGGCGCGTCCCGGCTGGTCGACCGTTTCGAACTGGCCACCTGGCAGCAGGCCCTCAACCTGCTCGACGAGTACGGGCCGGACGAGCTGATCCGGCACGTCCGTGAGGCTGAGGCCGGCGACCTGGACGGTGCTCGATGGCCGCGGGGCAAGGCTTCCGATGACGCCACTGCCATCTACTGGACGTTCTCCTAAGAGATTTCGTCCACCCCCCTAGACAGTTCTCAAACTGCGATCTACTTTCAGTGCATAGCCCCCTAGACACCCACTCGAAAGCGGACCCGCCCGCAACTGTCTAGGGGGATACACAGGAGGTAGAGAACGATGGCCATCCAAGGCCCCATCCCCATCGGCTTCGATCAAGTCTTCCCCCACGGCTGCTACCTCGTCGGCGAGGTCGAGCAGGTCAAGGACTTCGACGCCTCGTCCAACGGCCGCACCGTCTACGCCAAGGACAAGACCACGGGAGAGCTGGTCTGGCAGGTCGCCGTCATGGACGCCGACCCGACCACGAAGATCTCCCAGAAGACCGTGGCCGTGAAGATCCTCGCTCCGACCCAGCCCATCGCTCCCGCCGCGGCGCCTGGACTCCCGATCGTCCCCGTGGAGTTCGACGGGATGACCGTCACGCCGTACGTCGCCCAGAACACCGGCCGCCTCGCCTACTCGATCCGCGCCACCGGGATGCGCGCTCCCCGCGCGCAGGCCAAGCCCAAGGACCAGGCATGAAGCGCCCCCGCCCGGTCTCGGTGATCACCCTCAAGTCGAGCGGCCCGTCCAGCGCCAAATCCCACCCGTACCCGCGCAGGACCCCGGTCCTCGCCCTCGACTTCGACGCCATATCGGTCCTGGTGACCACGTCTCACAGCAACCAGATCACCCCGGCAGACGTCACGTTCGCTCGCGAGCTGGCCAAGGAGGCCGCCGCCTTCGCCGCCGCGGTGGAGCACATGTTCCGCTCCCTGCCTGCTCCCAAGGAGACGCCGAAATGACCAGCGCGGTCAGCAGCCACTCCTTCAAGAGCGGCGAGGGGACATGGGTGACCTGTCACACCTACAGCAACCGATCCCCGATCTTGGCCCTCTACATGGGCTCCCTCAACGTGTCGTTCTGCCCCGGCAGCTCGGCCGAGGTGACAGACGCCGACCTCTCTTTCGCCAAAGAGCTGGCGCGCAGCGCCGCCGCCTACCTCGCCGCCTGCGAGAGCTTCCACGCCAAGCAGGCGTGATTCCAAGCGGGCCGCCAGAAGCGCCAACTTCCGGCGGCCCTGGTTCTCCCCTGGGTTCTCACATCAAGGAAGGCCCCCAGCCTAATGTTGAAGAAACTGCCCGGCGATCCGGTCTCTGGCCTGGTCTCCACCACCCCCGACACCGCCGTCGTCTTCCGCCCCGCCGTCGTCCAGACCCCCGCGATCGTCACCATCGTGATCTTCGCGGCTCGTCTGGTCATCGGCCTCGTCCGGTCCCTCTGGCGACACCCCATCGCCTCGGCCGTGGCCGCCGCGCCAAGCACAATCTTCAGCTTGTACGGCTGGCGCCTGGCGCTGGTCGTCGTCGCGGTGCCGATCGTCCTGGTCGCTCCGTGGGCGATCACCTACCCCAAGGTCGTCCTCCCCTGGATCGGCTACCGCCTTCTGGCCTGGTGGCGGCTCGTCTGGATCTACCGGCGCCATTGGCAACCCGTCATGGTCGTCTCCGGACTCGGCCGCCACATCAAGGGCCGCGACTACCTGCCCCGCCTGCTCCGCGTCGCCTGCACCTCGTGGGCCGACGTCGTAACCGTGAAGATGCTCGACGGGCAAGCGGCAAAAGACTGGGCCGACCGCATCGAGGCCCTGGCCCACGGCTTCGGCGCCCCCTCATGCCGGGTCAGCGTCGAACGAGCCGGCCGACTCCTGCTCACCTTCCCCCGCCGCGATCCCCTCGCCGAACCCCTGCCCGCCGTACCGATGCCAGACGCCGCCACGGTCGGCCCGGTCGAGATCGGACAGACCGAGGACGGCAAGCCGTGGCTCCTCAAGCTGCACGGCACACACGTCCTGGTCGCCGGCGCCACAGGAGCGGGCAAGGGCTCGATCCTCTGGTCAGCCATCCGCGGGCTCATCCCCGCCATCCTGTCCGGGCTGGCTGAGATCTGGGCCCTGGACCCCAAGCTCATGGAGCTGTCATTCGGCCGCGCCATCTTCGGCGACCGCTACGCCGCCGACCCGGCCGACTGCGCCGACCTACTCGACGAGGCGGTCAAGGTCATGCAGGAGCGGGCCGGCCGCTTCGCCGGAGTCCAGCGCGACCACGTCCCCACCGTGCAAGACCCCTTCGTCCTGGTGGTGGTCGACGAGATCGCGTTCCTGACCGCCTACCAGTCCGATCGGGCGCTACGGCAGCGTATCTCCGCCGCGCTCGCCACCCTCACGACACAAGGCCGTGCGGTCGGCGTGGGCGTCTTGGCAGCTCTCCAGGACCCCCGCAAGGACGTGATCACGATCCGGAACCTGTTCCCCGACAAGATCGCGCTCCGGCTCGACGAATCCGAACAGGTCGACATGGTGCTCGGTGACGGAGCCCGCGACAGGGGAGCGCTGGCCGACCACATCTCCCCGGTTCCCCACGTGGGTGCGGGCGTGTCGTACGTACGGCTGGAGACGTCGCCCGACCCGATCAGGGCACGCGCCGCCTATGTCTCCGACGAGGACATCCGCCACATGGCGTCCCTCTTCGAGGAGGCCGTGTGACCAACGGAACCGACCGCACCCTTCCCCGCCTCGTCCGCGACACCATGCCCCTCGTCCTGGACGTCGCCATCGAGATCGCCAAATCCAACGGCGTATGCATCCGCCCCATCGAACTCCGCCGCCAGGACATCGTCACCGGCCAGATCGAGCCCTTCGACCTCCCATGCGGCACCACGCAGGAAGCCAAGTGCCCACCGTGCGCCAAGCGCAACCAGCAGCTCCGCAAGGCCCAATGCCGGGAAGGCTGGCACCTCGACCACGAACCGACCGCCGACCCGGCCGCCGCCACCGAAGAACAACGCTGGCTGGTCGAGTTCCGCGCCGACGTCCAAGCCAAGCGCGACCAGGCGGGCGAAGACGTAGAAGACTGGGACGCTGCCATCGTCGCCGTCGATGCCGAAATCAACGAGGCAGGCATGCGCGGCAACCTCCTCGGCCGCCGCCAGATCGCCAAGCGAACCCGCTCAACCCGACGCCGCCAGGACGCCCCCGACCTGCCCAAGCGAACCCGACGACCCACCACCCTCGGCCGCACCTTCACCAGCTCCCAGGGCCAGGTCTACCGGCCCTCGATGTTCGTCACGCTGACCCTCCCGTCCTACGGCAAGATCCGGAAGGGCGCACCCGCAGACCCCACCAGCTACGACTACCGACGAGCCGCCCGCGACGCGCTGCACTTCTCCAAGCTCGTCGACCGCTTCGTGCAGAACCTCCGCCGCGTGGCCGGCTACGACGTCCAGTACTTCGCCAGCGTCGAACCACAGAAGCGCCTCGCTCCACACCTCCACATGGCCATCCGCGGCACCCTGCCCCGCGCCGAGATGAAGCAGATCGCCGCGGCCACCTATCACCAGGTCTGGTGGCCACCCGCCGACGAAGTGAAGCACGACAGCGAGAACCTTCCGATCTGGAACGACGAAGACGGCTACCTCGACCCGGCCACGGGGGAGATCCTGCCCACCTGGGACCAGGCCCTCGACGACCTGGAAGAGCCCCTGCACGTTCTCCGCTTCGGCGACCAGGCCGACGTCCAAGGCGTCCTCGCTGGAAGCCCCGCCGCTAACAAAGCCCTCGGCTACCTGACCAAGTACCTCACCAAGTCACTCGGCGATCCGCTCGACCCCGACGACGAGGACCAGGCACGCCGCGACCACGTCACCCGCATGCTCGACGCCCTGCGCTACGAACCGTGCTCGCCCACCTGCCCCAACTGGCTGCGGTACGGCGTCCAGCCCAAGGACGCCAAGCGGGGGATGACTCCCGGCCACTGCCGCGGCAAAGCCCACCGACCCGAACACCTCGGCTACGCGGGCCGACGCGTCCTGGTCTCCCGCAAGTGGTCCAACAAGACCCTCCGCGAACACAAGCAGGACCGCCGCGCCTGGGCCCTGGAACTCCTCGGCCTCGACGACCCGGCGGCCAACGACCGCCACCGCTACATCTGGCACCCGGTCTCCAGCAGCGACCCCACCCGCACACCCCGCGCCGCGCAACTCCTCCGGGGCATCGCACGGCGCCAGCAATTTCGCGCCAGCCTCCTGGCCCTCGAAGCCAGAGCGACAGGCGAACCACCACCAGACCTTTCGGCAACCGGGAAGGCGGCCTGACATGGACCCCCTGTTCTACCGCCCGAAGGACGCGGCCGTGATGCTCGGCATGAGCCGTACCGCCGTCTTCCGGCTGATCAAGTCGGGCGACCTTCGCTCGATCAAACACGATGGCTACCGCCTCATCCCCGCCGCTGCTCTTGCGGAGTTCGCCCACTCCCTGGAACACGAGGAGGTCGCCTGATGGCCGGCAGAAAGCCCAACGGGCGCTCATCGATCTACCAGGGCAAGGATGGCCTCTGGCATGGCTGGGTGACCGTGGGCATCAAGCCGGACGGCTCCCCTGACCGCCGCCACCGTAAGGGCGTGAGCGAGGCAGAGGTCACCCGTAAGGTTCGCGAGTTGGAGCGACAAAGGGAGTCAGGCAACGTCAACAAGCCGGGCCGCGTCCCCACGGTCGAAGAGTGGATGACGGAGTTCCTCGACGTGATCTGTGAGCGCCTTGTGCTGTCCGACAAGCTGGCCCCCCGGACGCTAGCCGACTACCGCTCGAAGAATCGCCACTGGATCGTGCCGCTCCTCGGTAAGCACCGCCTCGACAAGCTCGCCCCTGAGCACCTGGACGCCGCGTACACGACCATGCTCGAACGAGGACTCTCGACGAGCACCGTCCTCAAGGTCCATCGCATCCTGTCCCGAGCCCTGACCATCGCCCTCAGGCGGGGTCGCGTCAATCGGAACGTCGCCACCTTGATCGACGCTCCCTCGGCCACGGTCACAGAGATAGATCCGCTCACCCGCGAAGAGGCGCGAAGCATCCTCGAAGCCGCCAAGACCAAACGAAACGCCGCACGCTGGTCAGTCGCTCTTGCTCTGGGCATCCGGCAGGGGGAGGCGCTGGGTCTTCGCTGGTCGTACATCGACCTGGAGACCGGCGAGATCAGGGCCTGGTTCCAGATCCAACGCTCGGAGTGGCGTCATGGGTGCGCTGATCCGCACGCCTGCGGGAGGAAGTGGCATCGCCTCCCGTGCAAGAAGAACTGCACGGTCCACAGCCATGATCGGAGCTGTGAACCGACCTGCGCCAAGCCGGGGCACAAGTGCTACAAGCGGCCGTGCCTGAAGGACTGCGCTGGCCACGCGGACAAGTGCCCGCGGCGCTCGGGCGGCGGTCTCGTCTTCCGGCCGCGTAAGGGTAAGAGCAAGCTCACCCTCCAGTGCCCTCCCGCGCTACTTGAACAACTGAAGGCTCACAAGAAGATCCAGGCCGCCGAGCGGCTGAAGGCGGGGGAGAGGTGGACGGATCACGACCTGGTCTTCACGACCCGCCTCGGGGGTCCGATCGAGCGAACCGAGGACTGGAAGATGTGGAAAACCATCCTCAAGCAGGCCGGCGTACGGGACGCCAGGGTCCATGACGCCAGACACACGGCCGCCACGCTCCTGATCGAGCAAGGCGTCCACATCCGCGTGGTCCAAGAGGTTCTCGGCCATACGAGGGTGACGACCACCGAGCGGTACACACACGTCGCCACCATGCAGATGAAGGACGCGAGTGGTCGCATGGACTCGGCCCTCTGGGGATAACTGCAACCCAAACTGCAACCCGGACACCAGAAAGGCCCTCACCCGGTTTCGGGAGAGGGCCTTCGATCTGCGGAGGATCGGGGATTTGAACCCCGGATGGTGTTGCCACCAAACCGCATTAGCAGTGCGGCGCCATAGACCTGACTAGGCGAATCCTCCTGGTTGCCAGCTGGCTCAGGACAGAGTACCGGCCTTCCGGCGGCGCGGCAAAGTGATTGACCAGCGGGTTGTCACCAAGGTTATCCACTGCCTGTGGGTAACGTGCTCGCTACCTGTGGATGACAGCCCGCTCAGGTCGCGGCGGGCTGTGGACAAAGGGGTCAGGCGGCGGGGTTCGCCTCGCCCTCGACCTCGATCTTTACCTTCTTGCCGACCAGCACGCCGCCGGTCTCGAGCGCGGCGTTCCAGGTCAGGCCGAACTCCTCGCGGTCGAACTCGGTGGAGATGGAGAAGCCCCACACCTGCTGGCCCCAGGGGTTGGTGCCGACGCCGCCGTACTCGACGGTGAGTTCGACCTCCTGGGTGACGCCACGGATGGTGAGGTCGCCCAGCACGGTGAACTCGTCGCCCTTGTGGCCGACGACGCGGGTGCTCTTGAAGGTGAGCTCGGGGTACTTCTCGGCGTCCAGGAAGTCGCCGCTGCGCAGGTGGGCGTCACGGTCGCCGACGTTGGTGGTAATGCTGGCGGCGTCGATCGTGAGTTCGGCCGACGACTCGAGCGGGTTCTCGGCGATCGTGATGGAGCCGTTGAACTTCTCGAAGCTGCCGCGGACCTTGCTGACCATCATGTGCTTGGCGACGAAGCCGATGCGGGTGTGGTTCACGTCGATGGTGTAGGTGCCGGCGGCGGGGATGGAGAGGCCTTCCCAGGTGCGAGTGCTCATGTCTGTGTTCTCCCTCGGCAGAGATGTTTGCGCTGCGGATGTTTGCGACAACAGATGTCTACACGAGGAATATTCCCCTCGTCAACTATCGTCGTCTACGATATGAACGTGATCCCCTTTGATGACCCCCGACTGACGGCGTTCGGGTTGCTGGCGGAGGTCCACGCCGGCCTGGTGGCGAGGATGTCCCCCGCTCTCGCCTCGTCCGGCCTGTCGGACGTCGACTTCGGAACGCTGATCAGGCTCGCCCGTTCGCCCGAGCAGAGCCTGAGGATGGGCGACCTCGCGGCGCAGACCGGGCTGTCCACCAGTGGTGTGACGCGCGTCGTCGATCGCTTGGAACGTGACGGGCTCGTCGTGCGCCAGGCGTGCGCCACCGACAGGCGCGCCTCGTATGCGGCGTTGACCGACAAGGGGGCGGAGAAGCTCCAGGCGCTGCTGCCCCAGCACCTCATGGACATCGAGGAGGCGTTCACCGGGCTGCTGACCGAGGAGCAGCTCGAGCAGTTCCTGGCCACGCTGCGCGTGATCAGAGACGTCGTTCACCCCTGCGCTACCGCGGGGGCGATTGAGCCGGGACAGACAGTTCGTCCCTGAGCTTGGCCACCGCGCGCGAGACGGTGCTCTTGACCGTGCCGACGCTGATGCCGAGCGTTCTGGCGATCTCCGGCTCGGTCATGTCCTCGTAGTAGCGCAGCACGACGGCGGCGCGCATGCGGTCGGGGAGCCCTTTCAGCGCGTGTTCGAGCGACTCCTCCCATTCGCACGGAGCCTCGAAGGCCACGGGGATGTCGGGGAGCTCGTCGGCGGGAAACTCCTCCAGTTTCCGCCTGCGCCATTGCGAAATGTTGATATTGATCATTGCTCGCCGTACATATCCATCCAAGGCGGCGTGATCTCTGATGCGGTCCCACGCCAGGTAGGTCTTGGCGAGCGCGGTCTGCAGCAGGTCCTCGGCGTCGCAGGGATGCCCGGTCAGCTGGTGGGCGGCGCGCAGGAGCGCAGGTCCGCGAGACCTGACGTATTCGCGGAACTCCTCATCCAGCCGGGCAATCTGCATCGTCGCCAGAATCGCAGCCCGAGCCCCTATTGCGGCTGAACCAGAATCCAGGATTCGCCCCACCAACAGCAAAGTGCAGTCAAGGTCTGCCGCACATCGGTTGTCAATGCGTTCCACCGAGGATGTGTATTTTGCTCTCCTCTGCGGGCAAGAGCCGGGAGTTATGTGACGCTAGGGGAGTGAACAGCACGGAACGCCGTCGGATCCTCGCGGCGGCGGCGCTCGGCCGCGACGCAGGCCACCCGGGACCCGATCCGGAAAGCGGCGATCCACTGCGCGCGGTCAACGGCCAGATCGTCGACGTCAGCCCTCATCTGATCATCATCGAGACCGAGCAGGGCGCCGAGGAGCGGCTGGTCATCGCGCCCTGGGCGACCGCGTGGCACGGCGGCGACCTGGCGCCAGGCGATCTCCCCATCGGCGCCACCGTCCTGATCAGGGCGCTGCGCGACGGAAAGGTCGCCGATCGCATCTGGGCTGACATCACCCGCATGACCGGCGCGATCCTTTCCATCGAAGGCCGCCGTGACCTGCACGTCGAACTCGACTGCGGTCCCCATAGGGGACGCCGCAGCGTGGTGATCCCTTACCGGACCACCGGGCGCCTCCGCGTGCGCCATCCCCAACTCGAACCGGGCTACCTCTTCGACGCCATCGGCATCCGCGACGACGGGGTGGGCCATGCTCTGCTGCCCGCGACGTCGCAGCCCGGCCATCCCGCGCGTGCCGTACCAACCCCTCCCCCCGCGTACGGCGGAGCGCAGCAACGCATCAACGGAACCGCCACCTGGTCCGACGCCTTCGACTGCGACGAACGCGGCGCGGCCTATCCCATGGTGGAGCGTTCTGACGCGGCGTGTCCCGATGCCGAGGTCTCGTGCGTCGGGCTGCCGTACCTGGCAATTGGTTCGTTACTGCACATCCGTAATGTCTGCACAGACAGGGCGGCGAGCCTGCCGATCGTGGCGTGCGGCTGCATGGCCGGACGGTTCTGCGATCGGTGCGTCGAGTGCGGCACCTCCCCAAGGGGTCGCATCGTGGAGCTGTCGACCTCGTCGTTCGTGGAACTGGGTGGGGAACTGACCAAGGGGTGCTTCAATGCCCGGGTCGGATTGGGGTGACACGCATGCTCGAATCGCAACTGCCGATCTTGATCGTGCTGCTGGTGCTCGGGACGTTCGCGAAGCTGGCGACGGTCCACACCGACAGCGAGCCCGGAGCGCTGACCAGGCTCGGGCCCGCCGTGCTCGTGCCGGGACCGCTGCGCAAGCCGGCGCTGGTCTGCTGCGCCGTGGGTGAGCTGGTGCTGGCCGTCGGGCTGCTCCTCACGATCCATCCGCTGTTCAGGTGGGGGACCGTCGTGTTCTTCGCGCTGTCGACCTACGTGCTGCTCGAACTGCGCAGGCGGCGGCCCGACGCGGGCTGCGGCTGCTTCGGCGAGGTCAGCTCGACCCCGGTCGGGGTGCGCTCGATCGCCCGCACAGTCGTGCTGACCGGCATGGCGATCCTGTCGGTCTGGGCGCCGGTAACGGGCATGTCCGGCTTGTCGTGGTGGACGCTGGCCGGCGTGGCCGTGCTGGCCGTCCTGTCGCCCGAGCTGGAGGAGGCCGTCGACCGGATCCGCTACCGCGCGCCGTGCGAGCAGCGGCCCGCCGCCGAGAGCGTCGGTCTGGCCAGGCTCAAGGCGAGCGCAACCTGGCGGTCGCACGCTGACGAGCTGCTCTCCGCCGAGCCGTACGACACGTGGCGGGAGTTGTGCTGGCGGTTCTTCGTCTTCGCGAACCGTGAGAGGGACGACGTGGTGTTCGCCGTCTACCTCACCGGACGGCATCCCATCGTGCGCATGGCCGTAGTGGGCAGGGACGACACCGGCTCCATGCCGGAATATACGGCCGTATCGGCCTGACGCTAGACAGCGTTATACAAAGAAATATGGGTCTCTCTAGCCGTGCCTAGCTTCCCCTCTAGACACGGCTAGAGAGAGTCAGATGGGCTGAGCGCGCAGGAACCTCCCGAAGTGGGGCACCGTGAACGCGATCAGGCCGCGCTCGGCCGAGAAGATGAGCCCTTTCTTGATGAGGCTGTCGCGGGCGGGCGACAGGCTCGACGGCTTGCGGCCGAGCGCGTCGGCCACGTCGGAGGTCGCCACGGGCTCGTCGCCGATCGAGGCCATGGCGTGCATGTAGTCGCGCTCGGCGGGCGTGGCCCGCTCGTAACGGCTGCCGAAGAAGCCGACCGCCAACTCCTCCTCGGCCTCGGGCGCGGAGACCTTGACGTCGTCGAGGGTGATGGGGGTGCGCGGCGCGTAGTCCCATGCGACCTTGCCGTAGGCCTGGACGAAGTAGGGGTAACCGTCGGCCGCCTCGTAGAGCGCGTCGAGCGCGTCCTGGGTGAACTCCACGCCCTCCTCCCTGGCGGGGACGAGAAGCGCCATGTCGGCGGCGTCGCGGTCGAGCTTGTCGAGGCGCGCGTAGCGGAACAGCCGCTCGGAGTAGCTCTTGCTGGCCGACAGCACGCTCGGCAGGTGGGGCAGCCCCGCGCCGACCACGATCAGCGGCCCGCCGGTCTGGGAGAGCTCGTGACAGGCGGCGCAGAGCGCGGAGATGTCGGTGGCCTGCACGTCCTGCATCTCGTCGATGAAGAGCGCCACGCCGACCCCGAGGTCGGTAGCCACACTCGCCGCGTCGACGAACAGCTCGGTCAGGTCGATCTCCAGGTCGCCCGAGTCGGCACGGCCTCTGCTGGCCGGCACGTCGATGCCCGGCGACCAGTGGGAGGTGCCCTTGGCCGCGGCGGGATCGCGCATCGCGAACGCCTTCAGCACCCCGAGGAACTCCTCGATGCGCTCGGGCGCGCGGTGCCTCGGCGCCAGCTCGCGCACCGCCATGTGGAGAGCGGCGGCGACAGGACGGCGGATCGACTGGTCGGGCCTGGCCTCGATCTTGCCGGTGCCCCACAGCCGCTGCATCGCCATGGACTTGAACGTGTTGAGCAGGACGGTCTTGCCCACGCCACGCAGACCGGTCACGACCATGCTGCGCTCGGGGCGGCCCCGGGCCACCCGCTCCAGCACGACCTCGAACTGCTGCAGCTCGCGGTCGCGGCCGGCGAGCTCGGGCGGGCGCTGTCCGGCGCCAGGGGCGTAGGGATTGCGCACAGGATCCACGCTCTCGGACTTTATAGCCGGGTATAGCGGCCGTCTTAGAGTTGGGAAGAAACACCTACGGCGTGTCTGGACGAGCATGGCACCCCCTCCCACCTGGCCGAACCTCTGTTCGAGAGCCTCCCGAGAACTGTAGCGCGCCATCGAACACGTGCGCGAGAGATTCGAGTAAAGATCTTTGCAACAGCCTGAGCCCCCCGAGCGTCCCCGGTACGTGGAGTTCGAAGAATTCGTCCGCGCCAGGGGCCAGGCGCTGCTGAGGTACGGCTACGTGCTCTCCGGCAACGCCGAGGACGCGGCCGACCTCGTGCAGGAAGCCCTGCTCAAGCTCGGCGACACCTGGACGCGCGTGCGCAACAAGGACAACCCCGAGGGGTACGTGCGCACGATCATGGCCCGCCAGCACGTCAGCTGGTGGCGCAGGCGCCGCAGAGAGCACCTCACGGACGACCTTCCCGAGGGCTCCTACCACGACAGTCACTCCTTCGGAGAGCTGTGGAACGAGCTGCGCGCGCTGCCTCGCAGGCAGCGCGTGGTGATCGTGCTGCGGTACTACGAGGACCTGTCCGATCAGGAGATCGCCGAGATCCTCGGCGTCTCACGGGGCACCGTGCGCAGCCAGGCCTCACGCGCGCTGGAGAAACTCCGCGTCAGTCCTGGCGTGCTCGAAAAGGGGAAAGCGTGATGAGGACTGAGGAAGATCTGGTCCGCGCGTTGCGGGAGGCGGCCGAGTCCGCGCCGCAGCGGGACCTGACGGCGGCGATCACGGTACGGCGGCGCCGCCGTACCAAGCGGAGATGGATGGGCGCGGCGCTGGCCGTCGCGGCCGTGATCGGCGTGGCGGGCACCGGCACCGCGATCGCCAGAGGCGTCTTCTCCAGCGGGGGCGAAGGCGGCGTGGCATCTCCGGTCTCGGAGAGCCCTGGCGACGCGGTGGCGAGCATGGAGACGGACGTCGAGACCCCACCGCGGGAGGTCGGCGGGAAGCCGATCGGGCAGGCCTGGCCGAAGGCGCTGTTCACGATGCCCGCGAAGAACGCCGACGGCTGGAGATACCGCCCCATCACCGGCATCAGCCCGACCGAGGTGCTGCTCAACGCGGAAGCGGCGTTCGAGAAGGCGGGCGCGATCGAGGTCTACAACAGCGAGACGGGAACGTTCCGCAAGGTGACCGACGTGCCGGCCACCCCGGGACTGAAGCGCTACTACCCGCAGGACGCGGCCTTCGACGACAAGAGCATCGTCTGGTGGGTGAACGCGGACAAGGTGCGGGAGATCTGGACGGTGCCGCTGGCCGGCGGTCAGGCGCGCATGGTCGCCACCTTCACCCGCGAGCACATGGGGATCGAGGCCATCGCGGTGAAAGGCGAGCACATCTACTGGTCGGAGCTGGACGGCACGGTGTGGCGCCTGCCGCAGGCAGGAGGCGACCCCGAGAAGATCGCCGACGGCCTGCACCTGATCAGCTGGCCGTGGGCGGGCGACGCCGCCTCGCGCGAAGGCGGGACGAGCGCGAACCAGACGAAGGTAGTGAACCTGGAGACCGGCGAGACGCGGCAGGTCACCGCTTCTCCGGACGCCAAGAGACTGCGCTGCGGACCCGTCTGGTGCCTGGGAGACGGGCTCAGCCAGCGGCTGGACGGGTCCGACGTCAAGCCGTTCGACGGGTTCCTCTCCGGCCTGTCGCCTTACCCTGTCCTCGACAGGTACGTGTTCCTCGGCGACACCGTCCGCGACCTGGAGACCGGCGAGACGATCACCCTGCCGGACAACCCCGGCAACTGGAGCGGCGTCGGCACCTCCTCGGCGCCCAGCACGATCCTGTACTGGGGAGCCACAAAGGGGGACAAGCCGGACGCGTTCCGAATGGTCAACCTCGCGGCCGCGCAATAGGGTTCGACCCATGCGGAGCTTTGCGAACGTGCAGGAGTTGAAGGCGGCGGCCGGCGAGACGGTGGGCCCGACCGAGTGGCGCACGATCACTCAGGACCAGGTCAACCTCTTCGCCGACGCCACCGACGACCACCAGTGGATCCACGTCGACCCCGAAAGGGCCAAGGAGACACCCTTCGGCGGGACGATCGCCCACGGGTTCCTGACGCTGTCGCTGCTGCCCTCCTTCCTGACCGAGCTGATGACCGTCGGCCAGATCGAGATGGCGGTCAACTTCGGGCTCAACAAGGTCCGCTTCCCCAAGCCCGTGCCCGTCGGGTCGCGGGTGCGGGCCAGCGGCGAACTGGTCGACATCAAGAACAGCCCGGCGGGCCAGCTGGCCACCGTCAAGGTGTCCGTCGAGCTCGAAGGCGAGCGCCGTCCCGTCTGCGTCGCGGAGGCGCTGCTGCTCTACGTGCCCGTCGCCGAATAGCCGGCCGATCCCGCGGCGGGCCGCCGTCAGCTCCCCTCGGAGTAGTAGATGGCGGCCTGCACGCGGCTCCTCAGGCCCAGCTTGTTGAGCACCCTGCTGACGTGGGTCTTCGTCGTCGCCTCCGCCATGTCGAGCTCCTTGGCGATCTCCGCGTTGGACAGGCCCCTGGCCACGCAGGCGAGCACCTCGCGCTCTCTCGGGGTGAGCAGGTCCTTGGGCGGCTCCCGCCGTACCGGCTGCTCGGCGAAGGCCGAGATCAACCGCCGGGTCACGGAGGGAGAGATCAGCCCGTCGCCCCGCGCCACCAGGCGGACCGCGTCGACCAGCGCCTCCGCGTCGGTGTTCTTCAACAGGAACCCCGCCGCGCCCGCCCGCAGCGCGCCGAAGACGTACTCGTCCACGTCGAACGTCGTCAGGATCAGCACGTCCGCCACGCCGGCCAGCTCCCTGGTGGCCGAGATGCCGTCCTTCTTCGGCATCCTGACGTCCATCAGCACGACGTCGGGCCGCAGGTCGCGTGCCAAAGCGACGGCCTCCTCGCCGTCGCCCGCCTCACCCACCACCTCGACGTCACCGGTGCCGCCCAGGATCAGCACGATCCCCGCCCTGACCGCCGCGTGGTCGTCGGCGACCAGCACCCTGATCGTCACCGCTCCTCCTTCGTCGGCAGCGTCGCCCGCACGCGCCAACGTTTCTCCTCGTACGGCCCGGCCTCGAACAGCCCGCCCACCAGCGTCGCCCGCTCCCGCATCCCGATCAGCCCAGCGCCCGAGCCGGGCAGCGCCGGGCCGTCGTCGTTCAACGGATTGTCGACCACGACTCCCACGTGCGCGGGCGCGTAGGTGATCGTGACCTCCGCCCGGTCGCCGCCATGTTTCATCGCGTTCGTCAACGCCTCCTGCACGATCCGATACCCCGCCAGATCCACCGAAACGGGCAGCTCCCTCGGGGTGCCCTCGACCGTCATGAGCGTCTCCACGCCCGCCTGCCGCGCCCGCTCCGCCAGGTCGGCGGCATCCCGAAGCCGTGGCCTCGTCGTCGCGTCAGGGTCCTCGCCCTCCTGCCGCAGCAATCCGATCATCGTGCGCATCTCGGCCATGCCCTGAACGCTGTTCTCCCTGATCGAAGCCATGATCTGCTGGACGGCCCCCGCGTCGAGATCCTTGCGCGACAGCACCGCCGTGGACTGGATCGCGATGGCGCTGAAGTGATTGGCGATCATGTCGTGCAGTTCTCTGGCCATCCTGGTGCGCTCGGCGACGATCGCGGCGTTGCGGTCGAGCTCGGCCAGATGCGCCACCTGCTCAGCCCTGGCCCGCTCGGCCGCCGCCTGGTCGCGCTGCTGCCGCAGGACCATCGCGGTCGTCACCGGCACGACGAGCACCAGTCCTGCCTGAATGCCCACGACCGAGATCTTCCACAGGTTCTTCTCGGTGAAGCTGAAGACAACGCCGATGATCACCGCGCCAGCGGCGGTGACGTAGAGCAGCCACCTGCCCAACCGCGCCGGGCCGTACAGGGCGGCGGAGTAGAGGTTGTCGGTGAAGATCAGCGTGGTGGGCAGCGAAGGGCCCGCGAAGGCGACGTCCAGGCCCAGCCCCGCCACGCCGAACGCCAGCGCGGCCAGCGGCGCCGCCCGCCGTACGGCCACGCCGGCGCAGGTGAGCGCCAACGGCACGACCGGCAGCCAGGCGGGGCCGCCGCGGTGGTAGTAGGCGCTGGCCGCCAGCAGGACGAGACCCACGGCGAAGGCAGCCAGGGCGGCCAGGACGTCTCGTCTCATCCCCCAATCTCATCACCGGTCGCGCGGGTGTGGATGACACCGGGGGGTGGGCTGTGGATACACAGAAGGTTGTACACAGGGTCGTCGGCGGGGATGACGCGGCGAATTGGTTCGAGGCATGGCTTCAGGTCCGCTATGCTTGCTTACGCAGCGAGCGGCCGTAGCTCAATGGATAGAGCATCTGACTACGGATCAGAAGGTTAGGGGTTCGAGTCCTCTCGGCCGCGCTCACTCGAAAGGCCCGCTACCAGGGACAACCTGGAGCGGGCCTTCGTGTTTGTCAGGACAATCTCGGGATCTTGCTAACGCCCCTGCTAACAGCCTGGCTTCCGCTACTCTCCGATCGCCTGAGCGAAGACGTCTGCCGCCGAGGCTTCCGCCGCGCGGATCACGTGAGCGTAGACGCGCAGGGTGATGGAGGGGTCGGCGTGGCCGAGGCAGGCCGCGACGACGTGGACGGGCACCCCCGCCAGGAGGAGCGTGGTCGCGTGGATGTGCCGGAGATCGTGTAGCCGGGCATGCGGTAGCTTGCGGAGCTGTTCGGCGAGCCGTACGTGTGCCTCCAGCTCGTCGAGACTGCGCGGCTGACGGCCCGCGAGGAGCGCCGCCCCGCCGGGCATCGTGGCTTGCTGGAGTGCGAGCCGCAGCCCTGGGATCGCAGCGTGTCCGGAGTCGAGATCCGCCGACTCATGCCGGTACGGCTGGCCGGTCAGCTCGGATACCTCCACCTCGAGGACCTCGGCGAGCTGTCCCACGACGCTCATCCGGTCCAGAGGCATCCGCCCGTTCTCGACCTTCGACAACCAGGAGACGGAACGCCCGATCTTCTCGGCGAGTGCGGCCTGATCCCAGCCCTTGCGGTGGCGTGCCCGCGCGATGCGCTGGCCTTGCGTGAGGTGCTCGGTTGCCACGTGCCGCCTCCTTGTCGTCGTCGCCTGCTTCGACGATGAGGCGGGTGATGTAGGCCACTGGCAGAAAAACTGCCAGTGCGCGGGCACGCGGAACCGCAGGTCTGGTGTCGACCTGTGGTGATGCGGTGATGAAGTTGTGGACGCCGCGGCGTGCTGGGCTACGTGTTTGGCCGGCGGTTCACCTCGCTTCGCCGTTGAGGATGCGCAACCACAGGGACTCTGTAAGGCGCCGAATCAGCCAGTCGCTTTCCATGACCGACATACGATCGCCCGTCCGGTCGTGGCGGCGGACGAAGAACAGCCCGCCCGCCGAGCAGTACTCGTAAATGACCTGCGAGCAACCGCAGGTGCTTGCCTGCACTCGTACGCGGTCAGCTCTAGGGGTCACCGGATTCCACTCAATGGAGGCGCACTGTGGATATCCGAGCGCGACGTGGATGCCGTGGTAGCCGACGTAGTCACCCATCGGTCATGCCTTCTTGCTTGCGCAGGAGTCGGGCAAGGGTCTCGGTGTCGTCGGCGGCGACAGTCTGGTGGATGCCCTTGTAGATCTGAGCGCCGGTCAGGGAGACACCGCGTCGGGTTGCGTACAGCGCGCCCCCGTCGCTCAGGAAGATGGCCCACGCGGGGAACTCCTGCCGGAGCAGGTCCAGACCGTGCCTCACCGATGCCATAAGGCCAACGCGAGGCTGTCTATAGGGCTCCATAGGGCCTGCTGATGTAAGTACTGGCGCAAGTCTTCATTGAGAAAACCTCAGTTGGTTGCATCCTGCTCAGGCGGTACTGGAGCTATAGAAACGACCCGAGCACTCCCTGGCCTGGTGAAGTATCAGCCTTTATGTCAAGATCCTTCTTTATGGACATAGACGGCTTTTGGGTTCTGATCGAGGAGTCCGGCCGCGCCGCCAAGACAAAGAAGAAGCGCTTAGCCTGGTTGGACGCCCACTTGCGAGAGCGTACGGCTGAGGAGATCGTCGACTTCCAGATGTGGCTTGATGTGGTACAGACACAAGCCGCGACCTGGGAGCTTTGGGGGGCGTATTTCGCTGTCTTCGGCATGGGATCCGATGATGGTTTTGAGTACTTCCGGCGGTGGCTCCAGGGACTGGGACGCGAAACCTTTGAACGCGTTGTGGCCGATCCTGACAGTCTGATCGAAGTTCCAGAGCTGCTGCGCCTTCTAGCTCGCAAAGGCTGCAGGTGGACAAATGAAGAATGGCCTGAATTTGAACAGCTCTCCTACGTGGCTTGGGACCCATACAAAGCCATGACCGGTTTAGAGATAGAGCACCTCTTTAGCCAGGTGGGCGCGCGAGGTGTCGCCACGAATTCGTCGGAACTTCGTGGCGAACAGTGGACTATCGATAGCTGGGACGACATGCGGCATCGGTTTCCGCGGATCGCACGGTACTGGGAAGGGCGGTCTGACAAGGGTGGGAGCAAATGATGCCTCCGCATCGGGCAAGTAGGGCGCCTGCTCTTCGGCCGCGAGACCCGCCTGCGTCTGGCGCTGTGGGTGCTTCAGCTCGACCAGGCGCGCTTCTATCAGTCGGAGCCTCCTCGTACATGTGGTGCTCCCACGGCTGTACGGCAAGAACTCACGCGTCTTGTAGACCTTGGGATGCTGGTCGAGGAGAGGCTTGATGGGGATGGCCGTGTCTACTACCGCCGATCGGACAGTGCCCTCTGGAAGGTCATCGAAGTTGTTGCGCGGGTCGCCGACGAGGGCGAGTAACAAGGGCATGCGTGAAGAGCCGGTGTCAGCCGACCGGTAGGTGTAGGTGACCAGCTGAGTGACGATCGAGGCGTACAAGCGCGGACGTCATGGATCTCGCTGGACTGTTTTCACAGGTCAAGTTGGTCAATGACGCTGATGAGCGGCGCGATCAAGCGGCTTCGCATCGAAGGGGTCAGAGGTTCGAAATCTCCTCATTGCGCAACCGAGATAATGGCCCGGTTCCGGATCATGGAGCCGGGCACTCCTATGCCGCTTGATCAGTTCGACCAGTCCCGCTCGGGCAGTCGTAACCAGGCGCCGGGTGGGCCAGTGATCGGCCGGGCGTCGGCCAGGCGCAGGTCCGCACCAGCGCAGCAAAACGCTGGCGGGTGGTTGCGGTAGAGGTAGGCGGCGAGGATCTCCTCAGCAGGGGCGTCAGGGGGAGTCATGTAGGCGGTGTGCGCCTCCCAAGTTACGACCGTGCTGTCTCGGACGATGTATCCGCTGATGCCACCCTTGGGGTTGGAGTACAGGCTGTAGCAGACCGTGCCCGACGAAACGCGCTTGACCAGGCCGGGAGTATCGGCGGTGTATCCCCAGGGCTGGGTGATGACGCAGCCGCCGGGCACGTCGGTGATGCCGATGATCCGGTCGGCGTCCGGGACGTTGTACCAGGCCTCGTACAGGGCGTCGATGTTCACGTCGTCGGCAGGTGTGGCTTCCAGGCGGGCTGTCGCCTCGGCTGTGCTGATACCGGCCACGCAGGCCAGGCTCAGGCCGTCGTAATAGAAGTCTCCCAATGCGGGGATCTGGCCCTCCCCTTCTAGCGTGGAGACCTGACCTAAGGAGAAGGTTGGGTCGTGGGAGAGACCAGACGCAGGTTCGATCCGGATTTCCGGGCGGGTGCGGTGCGCATCGTGCGGGAGACAGGAAAGCCGATCGCGCAGGTCGCAAAGGATCTGGGCATCAATGCGGGCACGCTGGCCAACTGGGCGCAGATGGACCGGCTGGCCCGCGAGCAGGACACCAATGGTGGTGAGCTGGCAGAGTCGGAGCGGGAGGAACTCGCCAGGCTGCGCAGGCAGCGGACCGAATGGGCCAAGGAACGCGCCGAGCTGGAGATGGAGCGGGATGTCCTCAAACGCTCGGTGGTCTTGTGGGTTCGAGAGGCGATGGGCCGATAGACGTGGCGGCCTTCATCAGCTCCCAGAAGACCGACTACGGCGTGCCCCACGCGTTGACCTGCCGGGCCTTGGGCGTCTCGCAGTCGTGGTACTACAAGTGGCGCGACCGGGCGCCGACGGCCAGACAGCAGCGCCGCGCGGACTTGGACGCGGTGATCGAGGCCAGGTTCACCGCCTCGGGCGGCACCTACGGCAGCCCGCGCATCACTCGTGATCTGCACGAGGCGGGATGGCGAGTATCGGAGAACACCGTCGCCAGACGCATGGCCACACTCGGCTTAGCCGGCAGAGCGGCCAAGAGACGCCGGTCGCTGACCCGTCAGGGCAAACGCCCCGCCGCCACCGACCTGGTCCGGCGCATGTTCACCGCGGTCGCGCCGGATGTGTTGTGGTGCGGCGACGTCACCGAGATCGTCACCGACGAGGGCAAGCTCTACCTGGCCACGGTCGAAGATCTGTTCTCCCGCCGGCTGCTCGGCTATGCCATGTCCGAGCATCACGACGCGGCGTTGACCATCGCCTCGCTGCAGATGGCCGCCGTCACCCGTGGCGGCACCGTCGACGGGGTGATCTTCCACACCGACCGCGGCAGCGAATACAGCGCCGCCCGCTTCCAGGACGCCTGCCGGCGCTGGGGCGTCGTCCAATCGATGGGCCGGGTCGGCTGCGCGCTCGACAACGCCGCCGCCGAATCGTTCAACTCCACCCTCAAGGTCGAATACGTCCACCGGCACCGCTTCGCCACCAGGGCCGAAGCACATCTCAAGATCGCTACCTGGATCGTCGACTTTTACAACACCCGCCGCCGACATAGTGCCGCCGACGGGCTACCCCCGATCGTCTACGAGCGGCAGATCATGACCGCGCGAACAGCCACCACGGCGAGGTTTCAGGAAGCCACCGCCGCATAACCGAGTCTCCACGTTTTTAGGGGATGGACAGATCAGACGTTTGGCTTCTGCGGCGGCGGCGGCCTCGGTCTCGGAGAGGCCGATCTCCGGTGAGGGGATGGGGAAGAGGTCGGGTGTGGGTCCGGCCAGGCTGAGGCGGCCGGGGGACCAGCCGTCCATCATGAGGCGCCACGGGTCCGCTCCAGCGGCGACGAGGGCTCGAGCGTTGTCGTCGCGTCCTTCGAAGACAGCCATCCAGAGAGCGGTACGGCCCCGATGTTCGGCATCGACATCGTCAACGCGCGCGGCCAGCTCGGCGACCCACTTCCGGCGATCCCCGATCAGCTGCTACGTGCAGCGGTTTGTCGAAGACATTCACGCCGGAGTTGGGATCAGCGCCCGCGGCGAGCCGGTCGCGGATCAGGTCAAGGTCTGCCCATCCGTCTCCCCCATAGCCGACGATCCACCATCCGTCGTCATCGGAAGCAATCATGGCACTCCTTGAACAACATGGGGACACATGCGTTACCGATCATTGCCTACAGGGCCGCCAATTCTGGTTGGCATCTCGCGCTGTATCGGAGATCTGGCAGTTCACGTTGGTCCAGCCTCGGGGCAGGCCCGTGATTCCATGTCCTGTGATCTTGCTAACGCGGATGCTAACAACGGCAGCGGACGCTTGTGGATGGCTGTGGATGACTAGGCCCTCATAGTGGTGCGCAAGCTGGGCTGGCGGAGGTTCGTGGACACCTGTGGACGATCTCGTTCTCACTCGTAATGAAGTGGTCTGAGATTCAAGCGGGAAGGTGTGTTGGGCTCCCCGTTCTACTTCGCGTGCACCGTCACCACTACTCGCGGCGCACGGAAGGCCAGACGCAACGTGAAGGTGTCCAATACGAACAGGTCGCTGCCGTCCCAGTCGAAGCAGCTGACCTGACCGTGAGGAGCATCTGGGTGGGTGGCCACGCAGTCATGCCCCTCCTGGTCCTCACACCACTCGACGAGGCGTACATCCTCGAACCGGAAGACCACGGCGGGCGTCCCCGACAGCTCGGGTGGAGTCCACTGCGGGTCGTAGACGAACTCCAGCTCCAGCACCGGCGGCTGGCCGGGCTGATAGGTCAGGCGTCTGAAGTCGGTGTCGTGGAGGTAGATGTGGGCGTCTTCTGCGGTCCAGAACTCGTACAGCCCTGCCCTGGGGGTGACGCCACGATCTTGGTCCTCGGCCACGCCGGCGAACTCGGTCACTGACATGGGGACATGGTCCTACAGACTGGAACGTCCTCGGCAGGCTCCGGCGGGGCGGTGACAGCAGTGCTGACAGCAACGTCCCCACACGCGGGCTCACCTCGGCCACCATCCCACCACCCTCTGACCTGGGGGCCGGTCCCGGGCGGCGGCGGTTCGCGCCTACCCTACCCACGGCGCGCGCGCCCGCCCCGCCCAGCAAACCAACCGACCTCGGCGGCGCACCGCCACGACGTCGGCAACACCGACCGAACGTCTCGGCGCCCCATGTAGCCGAAGGATTAGCGGTAGCCATCCCCGAGCAGATCGAGAACACGCGTAAGGGAGTCCGGGCGAGCGCTGACAGGTAGCGGCTCGACAAGATGCACAGGGCAGCCAAGTGTGGCGGCACCAGTATCAGCATCACGGTCGTCACCGACCATCAGAACACTGTCGGGCGCAAGTCCAAGCTCATCGCAAGCGACGTGGAAGATCCGGGGATCAGGCTTCATCACACCGATCTCGTAGGAGAGCACGAAGAAGTCGATGTACTGGGCTAAGCCGTGAAACTTGAATACAGGGCGCAGGTCCCATCCGATGTTGCTGACAACCGCCGTAGGCACTCCGCGCTGGCGCAGTTCTCTGAGGACGTGCACAGTGTCCGGGTAGGGCTGCCAAGCCATCGGATGAAAAGTTCGCTCGTAGAGAGCTTCGGCCAGGGCAGGGTCAGGAAGCTGGGCTTCTCGTGCCAGCGCGGTGTAGCAGGCCCGATGATGCACACCGGTTAGGTCGCGATCACGCCAGAGATCGGCCAGGTGCTGGGGCACCACGTGGGGCACAGGACCGCCGGGCTGGGCACCCATGAGCCGCAGACGGTCAGCGCACGCCGTGACCTCGGCGTCGTCGCGGACAAGCCGGCCGCTGTCATCCAGAGCACCCCGCAGCCATTGCTCTATGGGCTCGATCCTCAGGAGCGTCCCGGAGAAATCGAACATCACGCCCTTGACCAAATGATCCTCGCGCTTCACTCCAGTGATCGATAGGACAAGGAAGTACTCTACGATCGCACCGCCAGTTGATCTAGCTCCACTTGTCCCAAGTCGCGCTAGTGCCTCAAGTTGAGGTTTCGATGCCTCCGGCGGGGCGCTCCGGCTCCGGGATGATCGCTGCGTCGGGTGCCTGGGGGCGCAGGTGGCTGAGGTGGAGACCTGACCATCCCGCCCGCCATCGACCCGGGACGAGCCGAGCAGACCAGGGCCACGGGGCCAAGGTCGTTCGTCCTTCACACCCGACCATGCGCCATCAGTGCCGCGTGGGGGAGCATCAATACACCATCCGGGTCAGCGAACTGCGCGCTCAACGCGTCGTAGTGGCCCTTGATTTCCATGATGATCGCATTGGGCTGACTCCTCACGATCTGCCCAATCGTCGCCACGCCAGCGGCCGGACCGCTCCACCACTCATCTGGGGTCGTCCGGTGATTCCAAGTAAGAGTGTCGCAGGAGACGTCCGCCAGGCCCATCTCACTCAACAGTGCGGCGAAGCCATGTTCCGTGCGAGGGAAGTCATCCTCAGGAGCAAGAGCGGGCAGGTGAGCAGGACGAGCAACCCCTGCTGCCTGAACAGCTTGACCAAGCAGTGCTTGTCCGGGAGCGCCAGGGACCGCCCAGATGGTCACAGCGATGCGTCCGCCTGGGCGCGTCACTCGCCGCAACTCCGCTACGGCATCTCGTGGACGCCCGACATGGTTGAGTACAAAATTGCCGATCACGGCATCAAACTCGTGATCCCCGAAGGGCAAGTGGGGCAGGGCGGCGAGCCGCACGTCGATTGCGGATGCAGCCCGTGCGGCGAGGGCAACCATGCCTGCCTCAGCATCCACGGCAGTCACTCTCGCTCCTCGCTCACAGGCAGCCAGAGCAGCGGTTCCGGTGCCGGTCCCCACATCGAGCACCCGAGTTCCCGCACAGACTTCAGCGGCATCGAGCACCCAAGGCACCGGATACGCGCAGAGCTTGGCAAAACTGCTCGCGTAGGCAGTAGCCTGTCCCGCCCAGGACCGACGCTCGGCCTGATCGAACGCCGTCATGCCATCCTCTCCTTGAGGAACTGCTATCAAGATCGCCTTACGGCAGGGCTCGACGCTACGGCATTCCCGATCACGCCGTGTCCGCAGAAGCGCGCCTGGCGGGAGCCGCCGCAACGTTACTCATCGAGCTCAAGCCAGCGTTTCTCCTGGTCAGCGAGATAGGTGAACGGTTCAACACGCCCCTCGGACACGCTCTCCTACGTGGTCGCCAGAGTTCCACTCTGGTACGGGTCCGCGAGGGCTACAGCGGTTCCCCCCGTCCGCATCGGTAACGGCGTCGCAGGCCGCCGAGGCGGTGTCGCCACCGGAGCCGGGTGCTGTGTACAGCAGGCGGATACAGCAACCTGCCTTACACGATCACACGCCACCATAGCGCAGCTGCCATCTGGCCAGGGCGAGAAGCCCTCTACGTCGTGCCTGGCTCCCGTTTGCAAGCAGGCGCTCACCAAGATGCGGCGCAGACCGCCCCCGTGCTCTGCCCTTGTTCCGTCGCCGTTCCGTAGGAGCACCGGGACCAGCGAGAAGTGGTGTGAGACGTCCACATACGTAGCCGCTGCTCAGCCGCATGGTCGAGCTGTCTTCGCAGGTGATCGCATCGCGAGCCGGAGATCACCCAGATCTACGAGGGCAGGGCACACTCAGGACACAGCAAGGTCCTCGAAACCCGGGACGATTCAGTCACTGGCGTTCGATTGGATGGGCGTATGACTGCTCATGATGTGGCCCGCCTGCTGCCCGGTGTCCCGATACTCCGCGACCTGTGCCGGTCCATGGCGGTGCTGGAGGCCATCCTGAGCCCGGAGTGGGCGAGCCGCTACCACTCCTTCGACGCGGGTTGGAGCCCGAGGGAGGAGATGGCCTCCATGCGCAACGGCTCTGGAGATGAGTACTCCATCGTCTTCTCAGCGACGGGTGCGTACATCCGCGGCTTCGATCACGAGGCGGTGATGAGTCCGTACAACAACGACGGGCCGTGGCCGGGGGTGCTCGACTCGGTCCCCGACATCTTCCGCCACTGCGTCGAAGAGCCCGCGTTCTGCGACGAGGACGGCATGCCGATCGTGACCGCCTGCCTGTGGCGCGAGGCCGGCGACGACCGCTGGCGGGCGGGTGAGATCGAGTATCCGGACGGTGAGAGCGATCCCGACGGAGCGGCGCACCTGTTCGGGCTGCTCGTCGATCCGTCCGCGGAGGCGTTCCGGTGGTTCGCCGAGGACTACTACGAAGTGCCCGTAGACCTCGACGCGGTGCGGCACGTCCATGCCCTGCGTCCGCTGACGCAGGCGGTGGTCACCGCGCTGAACGCCGACCTCACCTTGAAGGATCTTGCCGAAGACCTTGCGGCATCCCGGTATCCGTCTGCCGCCGATTGAGAGGCCAGAAGACCGCTGCCGATCCTTCCACCCAAGCGGTGAATCTGGTGGCAGCAGCACCGGAGAGCACGCCGAGCGGAGTCCCGTACAGCAGCCTCATACAGCAACCCCGCCTTACACGATCACACGCCACCGACCCGCAACCGCCACCTGAGCAGGGCGAGATGCCACTGACGAGGTATCTGCCCTTCCCTACGTGTCGTACGAGCCGTCCCAGGGTTCGTAGAAGCCGAGGTCGTCCGGGTAGAGCTCGGCGTGCTCGGTGCCTTCGAAGGTCTCGATGACGAGACCGAAGAGCACGTCGTCGACTTCGTGGCGGAAGGGCCGGATGGCGATGTCGCCGAAGCGGAGGCCGGGGAGGGCATTGAGCCACTGCTTCAGCCGCTGCTGCGCTGCGTCGACGGCGGCCCGGTAGTTGTCATCGGTCCCGGGTGCGCTCGATGCGGGAGTCGAGGTGGTGGCCGGCGGCGTCGAAGGTGTGCAGGACGGCGTGCCAGCGTTTGTGCGCCTGCCAGTCGTCGGCGTGCGTGTAGCCCTCTGGGAAGGCGGCGACGACGGAGCCGAGGAACTGCCCGCCCTCCCAATGGCCGATGGTGTCGGTGCGGTAGTCGGGTTCGTAGCTGATGGGAATGATCTCGGGAACTGCCATGTGCGGGAGAGTAGCGATCGGGTCCGACAGAGCCTTTGCACTGCGGGTGACCTTGCTAACGGAAGTGCTAACACCGTCCCTGGACGCGAGTGGACATCCACAGAAGACGATCAAGTACGTGATGGCTTTGAGCAGGGCTTTCTGATACCTGTGGACGTCGGTGGAACCGCCGCCCAGGTCCACGACACGCCCTGCCAGGTCGTCGCGGCCGCCCAAGGCGAGGCACTCGGCGATCAGGCGGCGGGCGTGGTCCCGGATGGGCAGGGCGGCCAGGTCGTCGAGCGGGTTGATGTGGCGATCGAGGGTGCCGACGCATTCGGCGGCCTTGGTGGCGTACTTGGCGATGTAGGCGGCGACGGCTTGTTCGGAGAGGTCGCCGGTCATGGTGATCGGGCGGATGTCGAGTTGGGTGCCCCAACGGAGCGTCGTGCCCGTGGCGGGGATCCGCCCACAGGCCGTGAATCAACGCTGGACAATTGAAACGCCGCAAGGTCTCGAGGCGTTAGAGTCAGCCGCGATACAGACCAACGTCCTAGCGGAGTTATCGTGCGCGCCGCACAGATGCCGCTCTCACGATCGCCACTGCCTGGCTGGCCGCCGTACGTGGTGGGGGCGATCGGTGGGCCAGGGCTTCGTTCCTCACCCCTGGCCCACCGAGAGTCGTGGCTGATCACCGTGCAGAGGAGCCAGCTCCAGCACCAGCGGCCTGCCAGGCTGGTAGGTCAGGCGTCTGAAGTCGGTGTCGGAACCGGCATTATGTCAAGATCGACACATGGTGCGATTAGGTGCGACGCTTCTGGCGGTGGTGCTGCTCCTCGGTGACAGCTCAGCTCTGTTGGGGCCGACGTTTGAAGGAAACGTCGCACAAGCCGTCTCGACCTGGCGGACAAGCGGTGCTGCGAAGATCTGGCGTGAGGGTTTCGTCCCGCTCGAGGACCTGAGCAGGATGTCCCGGGAGGTGAGCGAGCAGATCGATTATGAAGAGCACGGCTGGGTTGTGGCCGGACCGCTGCCCGCGCCGCCGGCCGGGGCGGAGATCCGCTGGGACAACGGGTCCACGACGCGGGTCCCCCTGATCGGGCCGCGAAACGCGCTGCTGGCTCTGTCACCCTGGCCTGAGGAGAACACCTTTCCTGACGACAAGGAATACAAGCTGACCGGCGCCACCTTCACGACCATGCGGCTGAAGACCTCACGCGGCATGGCGACAGTACCCGCCTGGCGGCTGCACTTCTCGAACCTCCCTGGCCCGATCGACCACGTCGCGGTCGATCAGAAGGCGATCGGCACCATCGAAGGCGCTGTGGGCCAACCTCTTTCAGGCGACGGGATCACAGATTTCGAAGTGCTCGACGAACGCACGTTACAGGTGGACTACGGCTACGGCTTTTGCGTCGGTGAAGAACCGTTCGACGTCACCATACGAGCCAGCGAGAAGTCAGATGTGGTGGTCCTGGGACTCGAGATCCCCTATCGGGGCTACGGCCCCTGCGCAGGCGTTGGCAAGTCCGGCCAGGACGTCATCAGGCTCAACGAGCCGCTGGGCGATCGCGTGGTGCTGGACGAAATGAGCAGACTCCCCGTCCTCTGCCATCGTGCGCACAACACGTGCCAGGCATGGAACGGGTGACACCCGTCCCATCCGCCCTCGAAAACGACGCGACGACTCGACGGGCGCGAACTATATACGCGAAATGATCAAGCGGGGTGCCAGGGCTGACCGAGGCATTCAGGCAGATCAAGGGTTGTGGTGTGAACGTTCGACATCTTCACCCCTCGGTTCTCGACGAGCTGACGCTGGAGCGCGCCGACAGGGTCCAGCGGCGCGATCCGGGCATGCGCCGTGGGGCCAGTCGCCGACGAGGCTTGTCTCCACACCACTCAGGGCCCATGCAGGTCGGCGCGATCCGGTCGAGAGTGCCGGGGTTGACCACCTGCGTCCGGGCCGGTAACGCCGCAGCCACCTCACCCGGCCGCATACGAGCGTGTTCCAGGGCGATCACTGCCGCAATGGTCCGGCGCCCGACAGCGGGCCGCACTGCCCTTCGGCTTGCGCCCGGTACGACTGGCTGTCGCTCACTCGCCCGGCCTTGGCAGCGATCGGGCCCCCGCGGCGGCCGGGAGCACTGCGGAGAGAAGGGCGACCAGCAGGCAGGCGGCGGTTGCGGCCAGGAAGGGAGCTACCGGGAACGACCATGGGGTGCCTTCCGCGACCCGGTTCAGTGCCATCCACAGCCCTCCCGACGTCACGAGGGTGACGATGCCGGCCAGCAGGGCGCCGACGGTCACCACGAGGGCCGCCTCGGCGGCGACCATCCGCAGGACCTGGCCGGGGGTGGCGCCGGCGGCGCGGAGGAGCGCCAGTTCCCTGGAGCGTCGCCGGGTGGACATGACCAGCGTGTTGGCGATGGCCACTCCGGTGTAGAGCACGGCGACGCCGCCGACGACGAGCAGCGCCAGCCGTACCTGCCCGGCACGGTAGGCGTCGCTCGCCGCGGACCACTGCGAGAGGGGCAGGACGGTCACGGGAAGGTCGTGGAGCAGGTCGGCGGGCAGGTCGCCGCGTACGTACGCGGCGGTGGGGAGGGAGGATCCCGCGTGCCTGGTGGTGACGAGGGCGCCGCCGCCGGCGACGCCGAGCTCGGTGACGGCCACAACGCGCAGTGTCACGGGACGGCCGTCGGCCAGCAGCACGCGCACCTTGTCGCCGACGTCGCGGCCCAGGGTCTCGTCCACGACGATGGAAGAGTCGTCCAGGTCTGCGGGCCGGCCGGAGAGCACGGGCAGGTCGAGCAGGTCGGCGCGGTTGACGGCGCGGGCGTCGAAGGGGATCGGTTCGGGTGACGGGCCGTAGAGGATGCCTGCCTCGGGCACCGCGTAGATGGTGGTGGAGGCGACGGTGAGCGCGTCGAGGCCGGCGAGCTTGTCGGTGACCTCGCGGTTGAGGCCGGGGGTCCCGGCTGGGAGCACCACGGAGGTGGCGGAGCCGTATTCGTGGCGGGCGGCTCGGGAACCGGCGGCGTTGGCGGCCTCGGCGGTGCCCCAGAGGGAGCTCATCAGGCCCACGGTCAGCAGGACCGGGGCGGTGACGGCTGCGGCCCGCCGTACGGAGGCGAGGGTGTTGGCGCGGACGAGCAGGCCCCCGGGGACAAGGACGCGTGTGAGAGGGCGGATGGTGAGCGGGGACAGCAGCGCGAGCGCCACGATGAGGGCGGGGCCGGTGTACCTGGCCAGCTCGGCACCGTAGGGGCCGGGCAGCGCGAATGTCAGGACCAGCGCACCGGCTGCGGCGGCCAGCGCTGCCATGCCGCCCAGCCAGCGGAACGGCGTCATCGCCCGCTGGTCCACCTCGGCGTCGCGCAGCGCCTCGATCGGGCGGACGCGCCCGGCGCGTACGGCGGCGGCGCCGGAGCCCACGGCCGCCAGCGCGACGCCCGCGCCGAACGCGACGAGCAGGACCAGAAGGGAGGCGAGCGAGGGCGGCACGGTGAACCACGTGGGCGCCGCGCCCGCGGCGGCCAGCAGCCGCGCCAGCGCGGGGGCCGCGAGCAGTGCCAGTGCGCAACCGGCGGCGGAGGAGACGACCCCCATCCTCGCGGCCTCGCGTAGGACCGTGCTGGTGACCTGTGAAGGAGTGGCGCCGGCCAAGCGCAGCAGTGCGAGCTCCCTGCGGCGCTGCGTGACCGAGAAGGCGAACGTGGAGGCCACGACGAACACCGACACGAACGCGGCCACCGCCGTGGCCATCCCCATGATCGTGGTCAGGCCCACCAGGGCCGCGGCGTCGCGCCGGGCGTGCGGGTCGGCGAGCGCGCGGTCGTCACCGGTCAGCACTTTGAGCCCGGCAGGGACCGAGTGCGGTGGCTCGGTGAGGATCACAGCATCGACACGCGGCGACAGCCGGGCGGCTTCGGCGTCGGAGAAGAACACCGCTGACTCGAAGCCGACCGGCACGGTCACGCCGGACACGGTGTACAGGCGGGAGCCGGCCGCCGTCAGCACCGTCACGCGCCGGCCGGCCGAGCCGTCGGGCACGACGATCTCGTTGTCGTTCGCGGGCGCGCGCCCGGCGGTCAGGCGGTGACCCGAGAACGTCGCCGCGCTCCACGGACGGCCGATCTGCTCGGTGGGACCGCCCTTGAGCTGGGCGTAGAAGGTGCGGTCCGGCACGCCGCCTGGGAAGTTCACGTGGCCAGGTTCGGCCAGGTCGCCGGCCGTCACGACGACGGCGGGCGCGTGGGCGTAGCGTCCCGGTGTTCCTGACCCTCCGGTGATCGCCGCGGCGAGGACGAGCCCCGTGGTGGCGAAGAGCAGGGTGCCGAGAGCAAGAGCGACGAAGGTTCCGATCTTCATGCCCAGGCTCCCAGGTGTGCCATGCGCCGGGCGACGCCGTCGGCGGTGGGGCTGTGGTCGAGGTCCACGATCCGGCCGTCGGCCAGGAACAGCACGGCGTCGGCGTGGGCCGCCGCCACCGGGTCATGGGTGATCATGACGACCGTCCTGCCCATCTGGTCCACGCTCTCGCGCAGCAGCCGCAGCACCTCCCGCGCGGACACGGTGTCGAGCGCCCCGGTCGGCTCGTCGCCGAAGACCAGCTCGGGGCGTGCCACCAGGGCCCGCGCGATCGCCGCCCGCTGCTGCTGCCCGCCGGACAGCTCACCAGGCCGGTGCCCTGCCCGCTCGCTCAATCCCACCCGGTGCAGGACGTGTTCGAGCCAGCCCTGATCCACCCGCACGCCCGCGTACTTCAGTGGCAGCGTCACGTTCTCCGCCACGGTCAGCGACGGCACCAGGTTGAAGGACTGGAAGACGAATCCGATCCGCTGCCGCCGCAGCAGGGTCAGCCGTGTCTCGCTCAACGAGGTCAGCTCCGTCCCGCCCAGCAGGACGGAGCCGGAGGTCGGCCGGTCGAGTCCCGCGGCGCAGTGCAGAAGAGTGCTCTTGCCGGAGCCCGAGGGCCCCATCACCGCGGTGAAGCTCCCCTGGGGGATCTGGGCGCTCACCTCGCGCAGCGCCGCCACCCCGCGCTCGCCGCTGCCGTACACCTTGCTCACGGCTGTCAGCCGCATCACGTCCGTCACGTGGGTAAGCCTGCCGAGGCCTGGGCCGCCCCCCCAGAGTCGTCGTCACCGATTGGACCGTGACTTCATCACAAGGTAGACATTTCGCCATGATTCGCATCCTGCTCGCCGAGGACATGGACGTCGTCAGAGGCGCCCTGGCGACCCTCCTGGGGCTGGAGCCGGACATGACCGTCGTGGCCCAGGTGGGCTCCGGCGACACCATCGTGCCCGCGGCCGTGGAGCACCGCCCCGACGTGGCCGTCCTCGACGTGGAGCTGCCCGGCATCGACGGGCTCACCGCCGCGGCCCTGTTGAAAGAGCGGCTGCCGGACTGCGCGGTCCTCATGCTCACGGGGTACGGCAAGCCGGGCGGGCTCCGCAGGGCGCTGGAGGCCCAGGTGTCCGGCTACCTGCTGAAGACGGCCACGCCCGCCGAACTGGCGGCAGCCATCCGGGCCGTGCACGCGGGCGAGCGCGTTCTGGATCCCAAGCTGGCCGTGGCCGCGTGGGAACTGCCGGGCAACCCGCTCACCGCGCGGGAGGCGGAGGTGCTGCGCATGGCGGCCGAGGGTGCGGGGGCCGACGAGATCGGCGCCCACCTCCACCTATCGGCGCGGACGGTCCGCAACTACCTGAGCGCCATCGCCACCAAGCTCGACGCCCGCAACCGGGTCGACGCCGTGCGCATCGCCCAGGAGTCGGGCTGGATCTAGCGCGGCGGTCAAGCGGAACCGGCCGTCCTCGCTGCCGGCGCTGAAGGTTCCGCCGGCCTCCTCCACCCGGGTCCGCAGGTTCCCCAGCCCCGCTCCCACCCTTCCCGGTACGGCATGCGGCACGCCGTCGTTGACCACGCTCAGGCTCGGCTCCGCGGTGATCACGATCGTGGCGTGGCGTGCCCGGCTGTGGCGCAGGATGTTCGTGACCGCCTCGCGCAGGACCACGGCGACCAGCGACTGTGCCGGTCCTGGCACCTCTTCGAAGGTGAGCTCCACCTCGATGCCCGCCGCCCGCAACAGCTCGCGGGCGTTCGCCGCCTCTTGCTCGAGCGACAGCTCGTGCCGGTGGCCCGAGGCGGCCAGCAGGTCGGCCCTGGCGCGTTCGAGCATGACCTCGACGTCTGTCAGGTGGGCGCCGGCCTGCTCAGGCAGTCGTCCGGCAAGCTCCAGCTTGAGCAGGATGCCCGCCAGGTTGTGGCCCAGCAGGTCGTGCAGGTCGCGCGAGGCCCGCAGCCGTTCCCTGAGCACCGCGTCCCGTGCCAGCTCCTCACGGGCCCGCTCCAGCTCCGCCACGAGCTGCGCCAACCGGCCCAGACCGTAGACGACCAGGGCGGTGATCGGCGTGGTGAGCGTCCAGTTGACCAGCTCGCCAGGCGCGAGGCCGGCCAGGGAGCCGATGACCGTCACCGAGCCGGTGACCAGCGCCAGCGCCGCCCAGGACAGCGGCGCGGGCAGGAGCAACAGCGCCGAGGCGCCCAGCAGGCCGGGCAGCGCCAGCCAGGCTCTGCCGTACCAGAGGAACGGCGCGTACGTGACGACGGCCTGTAATGCCAGTGTCAGGCCCCAGGCGGGCGGGCGCACCAGGCGGGAGTGGTGCACCTGCAGCAGCGCGCTCACTCCGAGCAGCGCCGCCACCGCCACATCACCGCCGAAGTACAGCAGGGGGCGCGCGCACAGCCCGGCCAGGACGGCGACCAGCACCGACACCGCCAACAGGTGGGCAGGGCCGTGCCCTGGATCGCGCGGGATGCCGGCGGGCAGCTCCGCCTCCACCCGCAGCAGGCCCTCGGGGGTGAGGTCCGCCGCGAACCGACCGCCTGCCGTGCGCACCCGCTCGGCCAGGGAGAGCGCGGTCTCCGGAGTGCGGAGGCCGTCGTGGGTGACCCTGACCCAGACCTGTCCCGTCTCGATCGTGCACTGCTTGGCTCTGCCGTACTGGAGAAGGTTCGTGACCGCCTCCCTGAGCACCAAGGCGAGCAGAGCGCCGGGCGGCCCGAGCGGCTCGGCGTGTCCCGCCGTCACCCGCACCTCCACCCCGGCCGCCTCCAGTACGGCGCGCGCGGCGGTCAGTTCGGCGTCCAGCGACAGCGAGCGGTAGTCCACCGATACCGACCGGGTCTCCGTGAGCACCTCTCGCGCACGTTCCAGCAGCAGCGCCGGCTCAGCCCGCTGCCGGACGCCGGTGGCGATCGCCTCCAGGCCCCGGCCGACGGAGGACTCCAGGTCGTCGGCGATGCGCAGCCGCTCCCTGGAGACGGCCGCGACGGCCAGCGCGGTGCGTGCCGAGCTGACGCGCCCCACCTGGTCGGCCATGCGCGTCAGGCCGTAGACGACCAGCGAGGTGAGCGCCGTGCTGATCGCCGTGCCCAGCGTGGACGAGGCGCCTGCGCCCGGTGTCGCCAGGCTCGCTCCCGCCACCACCGCGAGCGCCCCCGGCACGGCCACCCAGGCTCGCGCCCGCAGCAGCAGCGACCCGGCGACCAGCCCCAGCAGCCCGGGAGCGGCGCCGAACCCGAACACCAGAAGGAGGGCGAGCCCGGCCTCACCGAGGATCGTCGAGCGCCGCACGACCAGCATCAGCGCCATGGCCATGGCCGCGAGCAGCCCTCGCGGCCATGCTGTCAGCGCCGGGAGCAGGTAGCTGACGGAGAACGCCAGCACGGTCAGGGCGACGACCGCCTTGGCTGTTCTCACGCGGCCGTGCCGTTCCCTGACCTCATGTCCCGGATAGTACTTATGTTGAAAAACACCCCCTATGGGTGGGTTCGTCGGCACGTTACCGGTCGAGTCAGAGGGTGCATGATCGACGGTGCCTTCTGGTTTCCGCGTTTTCCGTGCCTGCGTGCCGTGGTTCCCCCTGACACCGTCCTGGCCTGGCCGGAGTTCTGGATCGACGAGGGGTGGGTGCCCGTCTCGAAGCTCTACGACGGCCTGTGCTTGGTCTCCGGCTTCAGCAACTGCACCGAGACCTTCTACGACGCCGTGGCCCGGACGGCCGTGGAGTGGGACGGCACGTCCTCGCCAAAGCCGCTCCCTGCTGATCGCGATGAGAAGCCGGTGACGCAGGCAACGTGGGCGGTCGCGCCGACATCGCCGGGGCCGTCCAGGCCTTGAGACGCGGCTGCCACGCCTGGTTCACGGTGCGGCGTACTGGTCGTGCTCGGCGTACAGCTCGGTCCACTCCTCGTCGGTGAGCCGGCGGCCGGAAGCGACGATTTCCGCGAGTTCCTGGAAGTACGCCTCCCTGGGCGCCCCCGGCGTGAACAGCACCAGCATGGAAGCAGGCGCACCGGAATTGTTGCTGAAGGCGTGGATCCCGCCCGGCGGCACGTACAGGAAATCGCCCGGTGTCGCGTCCAGCCATCGCTCGCCGTTATACAGAGAGACGGTTCCCTCCAGGACGAAGAACGACTCGGAAATGGTCTTGTGAAAGTGTGCGCCGGGGCCGTTCGGAATCGCGGCCATGTCCCAGCGGTAGAGACCGAATTGACCGTCGGTGCTCGCCCCGGTCGCCAGATAGCCGACCTGGGATTTGACTCCGATCGTGAGGTCCGGTGGTGCGTCGGCCGACCGGTAGGTTGCGCTGACGATCCCGTGATCCTTCAAGTATCGCGGCGGCGGATAGGACATCGTTATCGGCTCCTGGCGGTTGATCGTGCTGAGCGGCATGACCCTAGGGGATGAAACGGCTCCGTCGGGAGATCCAATTTCGGCATGTTCGATTGAGCCGTCATTCAGGCGACCGGCTCGTATCGGTGATTCCGCTCACGGAGCGATGAGTTCCCGTCCTGCCGCGAGTCTCACCTGGCAGACACCGTGGGCGAGCGAAGGAGAAGCCGTGAAGGATGACGTCTGGTCGATGGTGCACGCGGAGCGAGCGGCGCTGATCGACGACCTCACGCACCTCGATGACGAGCAGTGGGGGAAACCGTCGCTTTGTGAAGGGTGGACCGTGCACGACGTGGTCGCCCATCTGGTCGACACGGCTCGGACGACGCGCCTCGGTTTCGTGGTCGGCCTCGTCCGGGCGGGGTTCGACTTCGACCGGCAGAACGCACGCGGTGTGGAGCGGGAGCGCGGTGCCTCACCGCAGGAGACGTTGGAGCGGCTTCGTCGGGTGGCGCCGCGGAGGTCGACCCCTCCGGCGCCCCTCGACAGCCGGCTCGTCGAGGAGGTCCTCCACGGTGAGGACATCCGTCGGCCTTTGGGTCTCACTCACGCCTACGTGCAGGAGGCCGTCGTCCGATCACTCCACCTGCAGGCTCGTACCCCAGCCGCCTTCGGCGGAGCCAAGGAGCTGATGGCCCGTATCCGGCTGTCGGCGGCGGACGCCGACCTGTCGATCGGAGACGGTCCGGATGTGAGCGGAACCGCGCTTTCCCTGCTCCTGGCCGTCTCCGGGCGACGGGCGGCGCTGGACGAGCTTGACGGGCCGGGCGTCGCCACGCTGGCGACGACCGCCTGACGAGCTGCCTTCGAGGCGCGGGCGACTCAGGCCGCCGGTCGCCGCCACTTCGGCGCGTCCTGGGCCGCAGGGTGGGCCTGCACGAGCACGGGGGTGTCCGACACCACCACGACGGAGTACGGCAGGCTCGGAGGCGGAGTGTCGGAATCGACCAGGTCCTCCAGGGTCGGAGACTGTGTACGTTGCGCGGGAACGATCAGGCGGAACGGCCCCAGCGGCTGCCCGCCCTCGGCGCAGAAGGTCAGCTCGACGTGGGCGGTGGCGGAGCTGATGTTGAACAGGCTGAGCTGGTCGCCGGGCATGCACCCGTCGGTGATCGCCATTTTCCAGTTGCCCACCATGGTGCTCATGTGCGACTCCCGTCTGCTGCTGCGACAGTCGTCCCGCTACCCCGACAAGACGGGATCTATCGCGGAGTGGCCGGCCCCAGGCGGATCACGTCCGGCGCGCATCGGCCGCGCGACTTCAGGCGCTACCGGAAGGCACCACCGCCCTACCGTCCGCGGGTACAACCTGACCTGCGAAAACCGTGGCTCTCGCAGGTCAGGGAGACGCCTCACCCATGGTCCATGGCGGGACGCCCTGCGCAACCGCAGCGAACGGACCCCGGTGTCGGACGTCAGGGGTCAGGAGAGAGCTGCCCGCTTGGCGGACTCGGCCGCGAGCAGGGCCGCGCCCAGCTGCACGGCGACCAGGGAGCGGAGCGGGATCGGCGTGCCCTCCGCCTCGGCTTCGGCCTCGGCGAACCACTCGTCGAAGCGTGCCCCGAGCCGGGCCCGTTCGGCCCGGATGGCGGGCGTCTGGTTGCCCGCGCCGAGCTCGGCGTCCAGCATGCGCAGGTAGGTGCCGCAGTACCTCAGCCGGATGCTGTGCACGAGCTGCCGGTTGCCGACCACCTCGGCCACGGTGGCCGGCCGGTCGGTGCCGGGGAAGTCGTCCCACTCGCCGATGAACTCGTCGTGGGAGTCGACGAAGTCCTCCAGAGCGCGGCGGAAGGGGGAGTGGACGGTCAGATCGGCTCTGACGGAGGCGAGGGATCGCGCCAGTTCGGCGATCAGGGCGCGTTGCGCGGCGAGGTTGGCCTGGATCGCGTCGCCGTACGGCTGGTCGGTGGGGGTCTGGTCGGCGACGCGGGGGTCGGCCCAGTAGGGCAGTTCGGTGACCAGGTGCAGGGCGTCGAAGCGGTCGGCGTAGTCGACGCTGCCGCCGCCGATGCCGTAGGTGGCGGCGAGCTTGGCACCCCTGGGGGTCATGTAGGCGGCGGGGCCGATCGGGACGGCGCTCGGCACCTCGGGCGGGCCCATGTGCAGGGGCAGGCCCTCGGCGGTCGCGACGGCGACCAGGCGGGCGGCGAGCGCGGGGTCGTCCTTGCTGAGGTAGTAGAACGCGCCCTGGAGTTCGCCGTTGTGCAGGGAGTAGACGAAGGCGGGTTCGACCTCGTCCATCAGCCGCATCAGCGCCTCGGTCTCGGGCAGGGTGCGGTCGAAGAAGTAGTCCTCGCCGGTCAGCGGGAAGGTCCATTCAACCTGGTCGGCCTCGGCGGGGCGGTAGAAGTGCTCGGCGTAGGCGCGGCGGTCGCTCGGCCGGGTGTACCAGCCCTCGTTGAGGCGGGCGCCGTCGGGGTCGACGCAGGGGATGAGGTGCCAGCGGTAGCCGAAGTCCTCGCGCAGCGCGGTGTCTTCGACGAGCCGGCGCAGCAGCGTGCTGACGGTGAGCGCGCCGATGGGCTCGTTGGGGTGGGGGCCTCCGATGATCACAGCGTCGTGGGGGCCGGAGCCGATGGTCGCCACGCGCAGCGGCTCGCCCAGGCGCGAGGTGCCGATGCGGCGCAGCCGTACCAGCTCGGGGTGGGCGGCGGCGAGGTCGTCGAGCTCGGCGTGCATCTGGTCGACGGTGGGGAAGGCGGTGTAGTCGGGCACGCGGCTCATGTGGTGGGCGACGTCCATCTTCTGGCCTCCTGATAATCTGGATTATTCTAGTAAATCAGATTATCTTTACGGCATGCAGGAGATGTCATGCGGCTGACCAGAGCGGAAAGCAAGGCGGCCAACAAGCGCGCGCTGATCGAGGCGGCGCGCGAGATCGTCGGCCGGGACGGCTCCAAGGCGAAGCTGGAGGACATCGCCGAGCTGGCCGGCCTGACCACCGGCGCGATCTACTCGCTGTTCGGCGGCAAGAACGACCTGATGGTCGCCGTGGTCGACGACTACACCGGGCCGCTGAACCTGCGCTCGGCGGAGGCCGCCGAGTTCGGCGTGCGCTTGGAGGAGGTCGTGGCGGAGGTCGCCCGCCGGTTCCTGCGCATGTCGGCCGACCCGCAGGCCGCAGGGAAGCTTCTGTTCGAGACGCGCGTCCTCGACCTCGTGCTCAACGATCCGGAGCTGCTCGGCAAGCTCAAGGCCTCGATCAGGTCGACCGAGGTCGAGCTCGCCGCGCTGTTCTCAGGACGCGAGCACGGCGGGGCCACCGTCACGGACGATCAGGCGCTCCGCCTGGCCCGCGCGCTGAAGGCCCTGCTGTCCGGGCTCGGCCAGGGCGTCGTGCTCGGCGCCCACGACGCCGGCGAGGAGTTCTTCGTCGAGACCGCCCAGGCTCTGATCACGCCGAGGGTGCTCGGCCCGGCCTAGATCACGGCCGAGGGTTCGGGGGGACCGCGCGGCCACACGTCACCCCACCCCGAAAGGCACAACCATGTCCAGATCCGGATTCGGCATCATCGGCGCGCCGGTGTTGTTCATCGGCGTCCTCCAGTCGATGGAGATGACACTCTCGCCGGCGCTCCCGCTCATCCAGCGGGACCTGGCGGCCTCGCCGGGCGCGCTCGCCTGGATCTTCACCGGCTCGCTGATCAGTTCGGCGATCAGTACTCCGATCGTCGGCCGCCTGGCTGACATGTACGACAAGCGGCGGTTGCTGCTCGCGCTCATGGCGATCAGCACCGCCGGAGTCCTCCTCGCCGCCCTGGCGCCCAACGTCACCGTGCTGATCGTGGGCATGGCGGTGGAGGGCGTCTGGCTGGGCATGCTGCCCCTGACCGTGGGGTTGTTCCGCGACACCCTCGAACCCGAACGGGCCGCCACAGGCAACGGCCTGGTCATCGGCGTCGCCGCTCTGGCCAGCGCGCTCGGCCTCATCCTGGCCGGGCCGATCAGCGCGGCGCTCGGCTACCGCTGGCTGTTCCTGCTGGCCGTGGCCGGTGCGGCGGTGGCCGGGCTCTGGGCCTGGTACGCGGTGCCGGCCACGCCCCGCGCGGCCGCGGGGCGCGTCGACTGGGCGGGCGGGCTGCTGCTGGGCGGCGGGCTCGCCCTGCTCATGCTGGGCCTGACCGCCGCCTCCAGCTGGGGCTGGACGGCTCTCACCACCCTCGCCCTGTTCGCGGCCGCCGTACTGACGCTGGGCCTGTGGGCCGTCATCGAGCTGCGCATCCCCGACCCGCTGGTGGACCTGCGGCTGCTGGCCGGGCGCACCCCGGCAGGGGTGACGGCGATGGGGGTCCTGTTCGGCTTCGCCTCCTTCGGGCTCGTGGTCGCCCTGCCGATGATGCTGGCCATGCCCGTCGAGACCGGGTACGGCCTGGGCGCCGACACCCTGTGGATCGGGATCTACATGTTCCCGATGGGCGTTGCGGGCACCGTGGTCGCGCCGCTGGTCGGGCCGATGACCAGGCTGCTCGGGCGGCGTACCGTGCTGGTGCTCGGCAGCGTGCTCGTCTGCGCCGGCACCGCCATGCTCGCCCTGTGGCACTCCTCCCCGTGGCAGATCGTGGCCGGGGTGACCGTCATGGGGCTGGGCGGCTCCATCGGCCTGACCGCCGGGCTCAACGTCGTCGCCACCGACGTGCCCGCCGACCGCGCGGCCGGGGTCAGCGGCGTGGTCTTCGTCGCCAAGAGCGTCGGCGGCACGTTCGGGGCACAGCTCGGCGCCATGGTGCTGGCGGCCGGCGCGGTGGGTGGAGTGCCCACCGAGCGCGGCTTCGTCGACACCTACCTGCTGTCCGCGGCGCTCGGCCTGCTCGCCGTCGGCGCCGCTTTCGTGATTCCCGCCGCTGTACGGGACGCCCAAGACCGGGGCGAAGCTTCGGCCCTGGCGACAAAGCCCGCCGTACACCCGAGTGAAAGCCTGTGACGATGGCAAAGGTTTACATCTCCATCGACATGGAGGGCGTGGCGGGCATCGCCACCATGGACCAGGTCGTCCGCGGCGGCCACGGCTATCCGCGATCGCAGCGGCTGATGACCGCCGAGGCCAACGCCGCCATCGACGGCGCGTTCGCGGCCGGGGCCGACAGTGTCCTGGTCAACGACAGCCACGGCACCATGGACAACCTGCTGCACGAGGAACTCGACCCGCGGGCCAGGCTGATCTTCGGCTCGCCCAAGCTGGACTGCATGGCCGAGGGCGTCTCGGCCGAGCACGACGTGGCCATGTTCCTCGGTTACCACGCCGCGGCCGGCTCGCCGGGCGTTCTGGCCCACACCTTCTCCTCGCACTTCCTCGGGGTGCGGCTCAACGGCGTACCGGTGTCGGAGGCGGAGGTCAACGCACTGCAGGCGGCCGCGGTCGGCGTCCCTGTGGGGTTGCTCACCGGTGACGACGTCATCTGCGGCGTCGCGGAGAAGGTCTTCCCCGGCGTGCGGACGGTCGCCGTCAAGGTCGCGCACGGGCACACCGCCGCGGACAGCCTCTCGCCGGCCGAGGCCAGGAGGCTGATCAGGGAGGCGGCGGCGGAGGCGGTGCGCGGGGCCGGTGAGCTGGCGCCGCTGGAGCTGCCCGAGGTGCTGGAGCTCGAGATCGACATGCCGAGCACGCCCGCGGCCGAACTGGGCGCGCTGGTCCCGGGCGTGCGGAGGATCGCCGACAAGACGCTCGCCGCCACCTTCGCCACGCCCACGGAGGTGCTGGGCTGCCTGACGACCTGCTACCACCTCGCCGCCGACGCGATGATCAGCAGAATGGCCCTGTACGGCAGGCGCTAGCCGGATCCAGCCCGCGTAGGCGGGGACACTGCTGTAGGGCCCCGGTCCGTCCGCGCAGACCGCGTTCGTGTCACCGGGGCCGGAGGCGGTGCCGATATTCGGTGCTCTCGAAGCCCCGCTGTCAGGGAGACAATCTCGGGATCCTGTTGACAGGGTGTCTCCCGTCACGTCGCGATCAGGTCCAGCGTGCCGTACTCCAGAGGGCCGAGCACGAGGATCGCGGCCAGGCCGGTCAGCCACATGGGCGCGTGGCGCTTGTCACGGGGGTGGGTCTCCGGGTCGTACGGCTTCTGCGCGCCGAGCTGGATCGCATGGACGATCAGCCGCGACGTCGACGACAGGGCCAGGTGGATGTCGGTTCGCAGCCGAGGGGAAGCGATCAGCCGAGGCGGGCCGCGACGACGTGAAAGGGCGCGCCCGCCGAAGCAAGGCGGGCGTGCGGCAGCGGATTCTTCGGGACGGCCTTGTTGTAGCGTGGCTCGGCGAGGTCAGGGTGTCGTCGGCCCTTCCCGGTTCGTGGTGCTCGCCGCCGTGGTGGCCCAGCCCTCGGGGCACGGGGTGTTCGCCCAGGTCGGGCGCGACGTCGGCGCTTTCGCGAGCTGGAGATCGTCGTCCGCCGCCGGTGAAAACCGGGTGACATTTCGCTCCACTTGCCGCAGGGTGGTGCCCGGGCGATGAGTTTTGTCGGTGGTGCCGGTCAGACTTGAGACGCCAGCCATGACCTGTCATGTCCGACGACCCCGATTGAGGTGCCGTGTCCACCCCACAGCTCGACTCACCCGCCAAAAACGCGACCGCCGTTTCGGGTCGCACCCCGGCCGTGATCCGGCTGCTGGTGCTCGCCACGTTCGTGGTCATCCTCAACGAGACGATCATGATCAACGCGATCCCGAGCCTCATGGGGGCGCTGCAGATCACCGAGCAGACCGCGCAGTGGCTCTCGACCGCCTTCATGCTGACCATGGCCGCTGTCATCCCGATCACCGGATGGTTCCTGCAGCGGGTGTCCACCCGCCGCGCCTACACCACCGCGATGGGCTTGTTCCTGATCGGCACGGCGTTGGCCGGTGCCGCGCCGTCGTTCGAGGTGCTGCTGGGCGCTCGCATCATCCAGGCGTCAGGGACGGCCGTGATGATGCCGCTGCTGATGACCACGCTGATGCAGGTGGTGCCCGAGTCGGACCGGGGCAAGGTGATGGGCAACGTCACCCTGGCCATCTCGGTCGCGCCCGCGATGGGCCCGACGGTCTCGGGGCTGATCCTCCAGCTCGGGTCCTGGCGCCTGCTGTTCGCCGTGGTCCTCCCCATCGCCGGCCTGATCACGTGGCGCGGTCTGAAGCAGCTCAAGAACGTCGGAGAGCCCCGGTTCAGCACCATCGACTGGTTGAGCGTGGTGACCGCAGCCGCCGGTTTCGGCGGCCTGGTCTACGGGCTCAGCCGGTTCGAGGGCGGTGACGTCCGCGTGGCCGCCGGGTTCGTGGCGGCCGGCCTGGTCACCATCGCCGTCTTCGTCATCCGCCAGCTGCGGTTGCAGAAGCGCGGCGTGCCGCTGATGGACCTGCGTACCCTGCGTCACCGCACCTACACGGTCGCGCTGATCATGATGTCGGTGTCCTTCATGGCGATGCTCGGCTCGATGATCCTGCTGCCGCTGTACCTGCAGAACGTCCGCGCGCTCAGCCCCTTGCAGACCGGACTCCTCGTGATGCCTGGTGGCCTCGCGATGGGGCTGCTCGGCCCGACCGTCGGCCGCCTGTTCGACCGGTTCGGCGGCCGGGTTCTGGTCATCCCCGGCGCCATCGGCATCATGCTCGCGCTCGCCGGCTTCACCCAGGTCACGATGACCATGCCGTTCTGGCAGCTCCTCGGTCTGCACGCGCTGCTGATGGTGAGTCTGGCCGCGACCTTCACCCCGGTGTTCACCCTCGGGCTCGGAGCGGTTCCGCCCCCGCTCTACTCCCATGGCAGCTCGATCCTGAGCACGCTGCAGCAGGTCGCCGCGGCGATCGGCACCGCGCTCGTGATCACCGTGATGAGCGCGCGAGCCGATGCCCTGAGATCCGAGGGGGCCACGGAGGCGCTCGCCAACCTGGGCGGCATGCAGCTGGCCTTCATCATCGGCGCGGTGCTGTCGGTGGTGGTGGTCATCACCGCCCTGCTCCTCCCGGCCCGAGCGGACAGCACCGGCGAGTTCCATGGACACGGCTGACCATCCTGGCCGATGACCGCGGCATCCACGTACTGCTCGAAGGCGGTCGAGCAGTACGTGCCGGCCCGGGGAGTCAGCGTTCGTCGACGACCTGACCGTTCTGCGCCGTCGCGTCCTTGGTGAGCGCCATGGTCGGCGGGGCCTCCGCGAAGGTGGGGATGGCGGCGAGCGCGGCGCCCATCTGCGCACCGCTCTCCCAGTGCCAGGTGTCGCTGTACGTGCCGTCGTCCAGCTTGACCAGCAGGGTCATCGTCAGCCCCGGATGCGTATCGCGGACGGTGCCGATCAGCGAGGCCCGGCGGGCCAGGAACTCCTCGAGGTCGGCGGGATCGACCGAGTAGGTGTGGGATCGAACGACAGACATGGGGGACTCCTTCACCAGGTGCCGGCGATCTGCCGGATGGGGGCGTTGAGGCGGTTGAACAGGTTGGTCGTAGCGATCATCAGGAGGATCGAGGCGAGCTGCTGCTCGTCGAAGTGGTCGGCGGCCGCGTCCCAGACCTCGTCGGGCACCGCGTCGGCACGGTCGGCCAGCCGGGTGGCGGCCTCGGCCAGTTCCAGGGCGGCGCGCTCCGCGTCGGTGTAGTACGGCGCCTCGCGCCAGGCGGACACCAGGCCGATCCGCTCGTCGCTCTCGCCCAGCTTCCTGAGCTTCTTCAGGCCGCTGTCCACGCAGAAGCTGCAGCCGTTGATCTGGCTGACCCGCAGGTGCACCAGGTCCAGGAGCTCCTCGGGAACGCCCTGCGACTGGACGGCCTGGATGAGGCCCTGGATAGGCTGCATGGCGGCCGGGATGATGGTGGCGGGGTTCTTCATCCGTGCTTGCATCGTTCTCGCTCCTCGGACGCGCTTCTTGCTGACAAGGACGAGGATGGATGCCCTGGTTGATAGATCCGCGATGCGTCGACGATGGGAAGGCGACAGGTGGGGACGCGCTTCACGATCCTGGGTCCTGTGCAGGTGATCGCCGACGGCGACGTGGTGCCAGGCATCGCCCCGCGTCATCGCGCGGTGCTCGCCTACCTGCTGCTCAACGCCGGTCGGGTGATCAGCATGGAGAAGCTGATCGACGCCATGTGGGGGTACGACCAGCCCGACACCGCCCGGTCGCAGATCCACGCCGCGATCACCGCCCTGCGCAGGACGCTCCGCGGCGTCGGCGCCGACCACATTCTCGAAACGCGGCCGGGCGGCTACGTCGCGCTCCCCGAGCCCGGCCAGCTTGACGTGCAGGACTTCGCCGAACAGGTCACGGCGGGCCGGTTCCGGGACGCGCTGGGGCTGTGGAACGGCGACGCCCTGGCCGACGTGCACGCCGGCTATGCGCAGGGCGCCCGTGCGCTGCTGGACGACCGGCGGCTGACCGCGGTCGAGCGCCTCATGGAGGCCGAACTCGAGGCGGGCCACCACGGCCAGGTGCTCGACGAGCTGGCCGGCCACGTGGCGGCCCGGCCGCTGCGGGAACGGCTCGTGGGCCAGCTGGTCCTGGCCCTGCACCGCTCAGGGCGGCAGGCCGACGCCCTCGCCGCGGCCCGGTCCTACCGTACGGCTCTCGCCGAGGAGCAGGGCCTCGATCCCGGCCACGCCTTCGTCGAGCTGGAGCGGGCGGTCCTCGCCGACGCTCCCACGCTCAAGGCCAAGGACAAGGTCCGGTCGAACTTCCTGCCCTACGACATTCCCGATTTCGCCGGCCGTACCACCGAACTGGAGCGGCTGGTCGCGGAGCACCGGAACACGATCGTGACGATCGACGGCATGGCCGGCATCGGCAAGACCACGCTCGCCGTCCACGCCGCCCACCGCCTGGCCGACCGCTTCCCGGACGGCCAGCTCTTCATCGATCTGCGGGCGCACACCGGGGGTCAGGATCCGCTCCCGGCGGCCGCCGCGCTCGAGGTCCTGCTGCGGCAGCTCGGCCTGACCGACATCCCGACGACAGAGTCCGAGCGGAGCGCGCTGTGGCGTGCCGAGCTGGCGCAGCGCCGCATCATCGCCGTCCTCGACAACGCGGCCGACGGCGAGCACGTGCGTCGACTGCTCCCCGGTGTCTCCGACAGCCTCTTGCTGATCACCAGCAGGCGGCGGCTGATCGGCCTGGACGGTGCCCACGCGCTGTCTGTGGAGGTGCTGTCGTCCGACGACGCCGCAGCGCTGTTCGGGAGCATCGTGGGCGAGCGGGCCGCCGACGAGCCGGAGGCCGTACGCGAGGTGCTGGAGCTGTGCGGGTACCTCCCGCTCGCCATCCGGATCTCCGCGGCGCGGCTGCAGCACCGGCCCCGGTGGACGGTGTCCTACCTGGCCGGGCGCCTGCACGACGAGCGTCGGCGGCTCGCCGAGCTCGCGACGTCCGAGCGGAGCGTCGCGGCGGCGTTCACGGTCTCCTACGAGCAGCTCGGTACGGCGGAGCAGCGGATGTTCCGGCTGCTCGGGCTGGCCCCCGGCCGGGACATCGAGCCGCACGCCGCGGCGGCCCTCGCCGACGTCTCCGTGTTCGAGGCCGAGGACCTGCTGGAGAGCCTCCTGGACGCGCACATGCTCCTGCAGCGCGAGCCCGGCCGCTACACCCTCCACGACCTGCTGCGCGAACACGCCCGCTCCCTCGCCGAAGATGACCTCGCCCTCATGCGCCTGCTGGTGCACTACCTGCACCGGTCCCGCTCGGCGGTCAAGCAGCTGTTCCCCCACAGCGTCCCTGACCGGCCGCACATGCCGGCCCCGATCACGCCCGTGGAACCCATCAGCGGTACGGCGGAGGCCATCGGCTGGCTCGACGCCGAGCGCTCCAACATCATCTCGACCGTGGTCCACGGGCCCAACGTGTGCATCAGCCACCTCGCCGTCGCGCTGCGCCCCTATCTCGACCGTCAGGCCCACCACGATGACGCCGTGACCCTGCACACCACCGCGTTGCAGAGAAGCCGCGCGCTCAAGGAGCGCGCCATGCCGGAGGGCCGCGCGCTCGCCGACCTCGCCTGGACCTACTGGCGTCGCGGCGACTACGAGCAGTCCGAGACCTTCGCCCACCAGGCGCTCACGGTCTGCGAGGAGACGGATGAGAGGGTGCTCGCGCTCAACGCGCTCGGCAACGTGGCCTGGCGCCGCCGCGAGAGCGAGAAGGCCGAGCGGTACCTCAAGCAGGCGCTCGACCTCACCAGGATCGCCGGCGACTGGTCGACGGAGGGGTTCGTCCTCGCCGACCTCGGCATGATCCTCGACCAGCTGGGCCGCCACGACGAGGCGCGGCGCCATCTCGACCTGGCGCTGGCCCTGCACCGGAAGGAAGGCAACCCGCTGGGCGAGGCCCGCGTGCTCAACCACCTCGGCTCGGCCCTCCTGCACCAGGGCAAGGCCGAGGAGGCGATGACCCGCCATCGCGCGGCGGGGGAGCTGTATCGGGCCATGGGCAACAGCAGCGACGAAGCCTCGGCCTTCAACGGGCTGGGCGAGGCGGCCCTGTCGCTGGGCGACTCGGCGCGGGCGATCGACGAGCACGCCACGGCGCTCTCCCTCGCCGGTACGGCCCGCAACAGGCCCGAGCAGGCCCGCGCGCACGACGGCCTGGCCAGGGCCCACCTGCGCCTCGGACAGGACGACCGGGCGCGCGAGCACGGACGCCTGGCCCTGCGGCTCTACGAGGAGCTCGGCGTCCCCGAGAGCGACGAGGTGCGCGCCTTCCTCAAAAGCACGTGACCTTGCGCGGATCACGTGAGCGTGGACGCGCACCGTGACGGACGGGCCCGCGATCCACGACGCGGGGGCGGCGCGCCGGCCACGGTCATCGTCACCCTGCTCTCCTTGACGCTCTGACGTCGGATTACTGTGAAACTGCGGCCGGAGGAGCGGGGTGCCGGGATCGGCGATCGGCAAGGAGACCTCGATGGACTACGACCTCTTCGAACAGGGCGACATCCAGCTGCAAAGCGGAGCCACGCTGCGCGACGCCAAGCTGGCTTACAAGACGTACGGCGAGCTCAACGCTGACAAGAGCAACGCGATCGTCTATCCGACGTGGTACTCGGGCCAGCACCATGACAACGAATGGCTCATCGGCGAGGGCATGGCGCTCGATCCGTCGAGATACTTCATCGTCATCCCCAACATGTTCGGCAACGGCCTGTCGTCGTCGCCGAGCAACACCCCGCCGCCGCACGACGGGCCACGGTTCCCGAACGTGACGATGTACGACAACGTCCGGGCCCAGCACCGTCTCATCACCGAGCGGTTCGGCATCGAGCGGCTGGAACTCGTCACAGGCTGGTCGATGGGGGCCGGACAGACCTACCAGTGGGCGCTCAGCCACCCCGAGATGGTCCGGCGGATACTCCCCTTCTGCGGCTCGGCGAAGACCAGCGTTCACAACATCGTCTTCCTCGAGGGCGTCAAGGCCGCGCTCACCGCCGACGCGGGGTGGAACAACGGCTGGTACCGCGAGCAGCCGGGGACGGGACTGCGGGCGATGGCCCGTGTCTACGCCGGCTGGGGCTTCTGCCAGCAGTTCTACCGGGAGAAGCTCTACGAGCGCGAGCCGCTCCGCTACGGCTCCCTGGAGGACTTCCTCGTCGGCTTCTGGGAGGGGCTGTTCATCAGGCGCGACGCGAACAACCTCCTCACCATGCTGTGGACCTGGCAGAACGCCGACATCGGCAAGACACCGGGATTCGTCGGCGTCGAGGAGGCACTCGCCGCGATCCGCGCGCCGGCGATCGTGATGCCGGGACAGCAGGATCTCTACTTCCCGCCTGAGGACAACGAGTGGGAGGTCACCCACATGCCCCACGCGGAGCTGCGGATCATTCCCGGCTCGTGGGGGCACTTCGCCGGAGGGGGACTCAACCCGGTGGACACGAAGTTCATCGACGACGCGCTCAAGGAGTTGCTCGCGAGGGAGGTCTAGTCGGGCGCCACCGGGGCGAAGGGGCCGATTAGTCGCAAGAGACTTGCTATTGCGATTAATTTGCAACAAGCTGGTCCGGCACGTACCGCCTGCCCAGGACGCGGAGCCATCTCATGCCCCACCTGATGCCTGCTGCCGGACCGCAGCGCGTCATCGCCGCCTCGAACTTCGTCTACACCGTCGGCAGCGGCCTCTACCTGACCGCCGGGGTGCTGTACTTCACCCAGGCCGTCCACCTTCCCGCGCACCAGGTAGGGCTCGGACTCGCCATCGCCGGGTTCGTCTCGCTGGTCATGGGCATCGCCGTCGGCCATCTCGCGGACAGGCGCGGAGCACGCGGCATCTACGCGACCACCCTGCTCGTCCAGGCGCTGGCGACGGCCGGCTTCGTGCTGGCGGACAGCTTCTGGCCGTTCGTCGTCGCGGTGTGCGTGGCGACCGGGGCGAAGGCGGCAGGACTCGCCGCGCGCAGTCCGCTCATCAGGCACTACGGAGGGGACAGGCCGCAGGAGTTCCGCGCCTACCTCCGCGCCATGACCAACGTGGGCATCTCCCTCGGCGCGTTGCTGGCGGGCTGGGCCGTCCAGGTCGGCACCCTCACCGCCTACCAGCTCCTCGTCATCGGCAACGCGGTCGCCTTCGCGGCGTCGGCGGCGATCCTCGTCCTCCTGCCGTCGACGCCGCCGGCGCCCGTCGCCCACGGCCCTCGCCGGCTCGCCCTACGGGACCGGCCCTACCTTCTGCTCACCGCCCTCGACGGCATCATGGCCATCCAGTTCAAGGTGCTCACGGTGGCCATCCCGCTCTGGCTGGTCGTGGCCACCACCGCCCCGCACTGGCTCGTCTCGGGCACCATGCTCGTCAACACCGTCATCGTCATCGTGTTCCAGGTACGGGCCAGCCGCTCCGTCGATTCCCCCGCGGCCGGTGGCATCGCCTACCGACGAGCGGGCGTGGCCTTCCTCATCGCCTGCTCGCTGATATCGCTGTCCGCGGGGATGCCGACGTGGGCCGCGGCGACGCTGCTCATGACCGCCGTGGTGGTTCATGCGGTCGGTGAGCTGTGGCACTCCGCCGGGGGCTTCGAGGTGTCCTTCGCCCTCGCTCCGGAGCACGCCACCGGCCAGTACCTGGGCGTGTTCGGCTTGGGCGCCGGGCTGGCCGAGGCTTTCGGGCCGGGCCTGCTCATCGCGCTGTGCATCACCTGGGGCCGTCCTGGCTGGTACGTCGTGGGAGCACTGTTCGCCCTGACCGGCCTGGCGGCACCCTTCGCCGTGCGCTGGGCGCAACGCCACCAGTACGACCGGCGGACCCACCTCCAGACCGCGTGGAAGGAGGCCGCCGCCTGAACGAGCCCGGTAAACGGGCCGCCGGCGGAGATCGTCCAGGGGGAAGCTGCCTTACTGCTGCACCGGCCACGGGGTCACCACGCGGACCCACGGGTGCCAGAAGGTTTGGCCGTCCAACCGAAACTCCTGCTGTTCCGCGTGGTCCGGATATCCGTATTCCGTGTCCAGACGGTCGGTGGTGCCGCGCGCTCCGCGTTTGCACCGGTCGCCGGTGTAGACGGCCTTCGTCATGACGAATGCCTTGGGGAACAATTCCCCGCTGAGTTCGTAAAGGAAAACCTTTAACCGGGCCTTGCATCCGTCGCAGGGGCCGATATTGCCGACCAGAATGACGGTCACCGAATAGGGATGGCTGTCCCATGCCTGGAGCGCCTGGTACGCCGCCACCTCCCAGCGGTCGGTGTCGGCCTGCCAGGCGCGCTCGTGGGCCGGGCTCCAGATCTGCGGGGGCAGCGGATCCAGCCCGGAGCGCAGCCGCTCGTACTCGCGGGCCCGCAGGTCCGACGCTCCGCTCTCCCGGCTGTTCCGCCAGGCCTGATGCTGCTGGACGATCTGTTCCCTCATCAGGGCCCGGTCCCGCTTCCAGCCGTTCAGCCAGCGCCAGGCCTGTTCCAGGCTGACCACCTCGGAGTCGGCCAGCGAGACGTTGGCCTCCTTGTCGGAGACGTAGTAGGGCCTGCGAGGGTGACGGACGCCGGGCTTCGAGTCGGTGAGCGCGTAGTGCAGGTTCTTGCCCGCCACCTCGTAGCCGTCGTAGCCGCTGTACGGCTGGGTGCGGTGCACCAGCACGTGGTCGAACAGGATGAGGGCCTCGGAGAAAACCCCTTTCTGTTCCCTCGCGATTCTCTGGTCTATGGCGCGGAGGCTGTCGGTGATCGCCCATTGCTCGTTCAATGCGCTACCCCCAGAAAGATGGTCGTCCGTGGATGCTCGATTTCACCATTTCCGGCGGGAACGTGATTGTCAAGCGATCGATTCTCCTGAACGCGGGGCCATAGGCGAATTTCTCTCGCATTTCTGCGGAGTGCGTATGAATGCAGGACTCCGGAGCCGATGGGCCGGCCGTGATGTCATCGCATCTCCCGGGACCTGGTGAAGGAGTTGCGAATAGCCTGGTGGGGAAGATGAGGGAGCCATGATGACCGAACGCCATCGGGACGCCGCGCTTTCCCCTTCGGAGCAGGCGACCATCCGAGAACTGCTCGACGCCGACTTTCGGCAGACCGCGGCCCGCATCGCCATGCTGGGCCGCGACCGGGCCGAGATCGTCGAATCGTCGGCGCTGACGGGCTCGGACGACGAGCACGACCCTGAGGGAACGTCCACCGCCTTCGAGCGGGCCCACGTCCAGGCCCTGCTCGACCAGGCCGTGACACACCTCGCCGACCTGGAACTCGCCTTCGAGAGGCTCCGCGACGGCACCTACGGGACCTGCGCGACATGCGGACGGCGCATCGCCGTCGAGCGCCTGATGATCCTCCCCGCCGCCACGGCCTGCGTCACCTGCGCCTCGGGCCGCCGCCGCTGACCTGGCCGAGGCGCCGGTGCCATGCGGTCACGTCACATCCTTGCGGATCACGCGCACCACACCGGCCGTCATCGGGGCGACGATCCACAGGAGCGCCGACACGGCCAGCCGCGCGGCGTCGCCGCCGTTCACGTCACCGGCCGTCAGCGGTGCGGTGGCGTGACCCAGGTCGAGCCATCCGGCCACGAAGGCGCCGGTGGGGCCGAGCCCTCCCACGACGCTTCCCAGGAACGGGGCCGACAGGCAGATCACGATCGCGGCCGGCGCGTTCAGGAGCAGCATGCCCAGGGCGAGCCCCATCCCGACCACGAGGACGTTCGTCGCCGTCCAGCCCAGCAGGGCGAGCGGCGCGACCTCCCAGGTGGCGGGGACGTCCTGAACGGCGGCCACGACCGCCGTCACGGGCACCGCGACCAGCATCGCGAACAGTGCGGCGGCCACCGCCGCGACCAGCGGCGGCAGGCACTTGGCCACCAGCACCCGCGATCGCCGCGGTTCCAGCGCGAACGTGGTCAGGGCGGTCCGGTGGCTCCATTCGCCGGTCACCGAGAGGATGCCGAGGACGGGCAGCAGCGTCCCGAATCCGACGCCGGCGGTGCCGACCAGCGTGTGCAGCCGCGGACCTGAGACGACGCCGCGCGCGGTGATGGCCGCGACGGTCAGCGCGATCAGGATCGCCGTCATGATCTTGCCGCTGCGCGTGTCGAAGAGCTTGCGGGTCTCGACCGCCAGCAGCCGCGTCATGCCGCGCTCCGGTCGGCGTGGGCGGTCAGGTCGAGGAAGGTCCGCTCGAGGCCGCGGCCCCTGCTGAGCTCCTCGACGGTGCCCTGGGCGAGGACGCGGCCGCGGCCGATCATCACGATCCGGTCGGCGACCCGCTCCACCTCGTGCAGCAGGTGCGAGCTGAGCAGTACCGAGCAGCCCGCGTCGGACAGCCCGCGCAGGAGCCCGCGCATCCACTGGACGCCCTGGGGATCGAGCCCGTTGGCGGGTTCGTCCAGGACGAGCACCGCGGGCCGGCCGAGGAGGGCGTGTCCGATGCCGAGACGCTGCCGCATGCCGAGCGAGTAGCCGCCGACGGTCCGCCTGCTCTCCTTGCCGCTCAGCCCGACCAGGTCGAGCACCTCGTCGACCCGCGACCTCGGCAGGCCGAGCGTCATCGCGCCCAGGGTCAGGATCTCCCGCCCCGTGCGGCCCGGGTGCTGCGCGGCCGCGTCGAGCAGCGTGCCGACCTGGAAACCAGGCCGGTCCAGTTCGGCGTACGGCCGGCCGAGCACGGTCGCCGAGCCCGAGGTGGCGCGGCAGAGCCCGACCAGGACGCGCATGGCCGTCGACTTGCCCGCGCCGTTGGGGCCGAGGAAACCGGTGATGCTGCCAGGCCCGACGGTGAAGGACACCTCGTCGAGTGCCTTCACACCCTTGTAGACCTTGCTGACATGACTGAACTCGATCATTGGTCCAGTTCACCGGAGCGGAGGCCGCCGGTCATCGGACCCAGGGCCAGAGCCGGCGCCCCTGTGGTGGACCTGCGGCCATCGGGATGGAGACCCAGGTCGCTAAGACCTCGGCCCGGTCGTCCATAGGCTGTGGGCTGTGCGAGGCCGTATGGGGAACCTGAACCAGTGGGGCGTCGCGCTGTGCGCCGTGCTGCCGATGCTGTTCTTCGGCGCCATCCTGGTCGTGATCGTCCTACGGGATCCGGACCGGCTCGGGTGGGCGCTGGCCGACGTGGCGCTCGGCGTGACAGGGCTGGCGCTGATGCGGTGGCGGAGCAGCCGGCCGTGGCCGGTCGCGCTGGCGACCGCCCTGCTGACCGTCTTCTCCACGACGGCGACCGGCCCCGCCATGGTCGCCTACGTGTCCCTGTGCACGCATCGCCGGTGGCGCCGGATCGTCCCTGTCGCGCTCGTGTCGCTGCTGGGGCCCGCGGTCAGCGGCAGCTGGGACGGCATCACCCAGGCGACCATCGTCTCCGCGGTGACGGAAAGCATCGTCCTCGGCGGGCTGACGGTCTTCGGCCTGTACCTGCGCGAGCGCCGTGACCTGGCAGCCTCGGAGCGGGAGGCGGCACTGGCCGCGGAGCGCGAGCACCTGCAACGGATCGAGCAGGCCAAGCTGGCGGAACGGGCCAAGATCGCCCTGGAGATGCACGACGTCCTGGCTCACCGGATCTCCCTGCTGTCGATGCTCGCCGGCGGCCTGGCGTACCGGAAGGACCTCACCGCCGAGGAGACCCGCGAGATCGCGCTGGCGATCCAGGAGAGCGCGCACGAGTCGCTCAACGAGCTGCGCACCGTGCTCGGCTCGCTCCGGCGCGACGGCGCGCTGGAGGCGCCGCAGCCGAGCCTGTCCGACGTGGCGGCCCTGTTCGACGAGGTGCGCGCCGCGGGTCAGAAGGTGGACGTGGACGACACCATCGACGGCAGGGAACTGCTGCCGACGCAGACAGGCCGGCACGCGTACCGGATCGTGCAGGAGGCGCTGACCAACGCGCGCAAGCACGCGCCGGGCAGCAGGGTGACGGCCGAGCTCGGCGGGCGACCAGGTGAGGGCCTGCGCATCAGGGTGAGCAACCCGGCACCCTCCGGGTCGGCCGCGGGGCCCGGTGGGAGGATGGGCCTGGTCGGCCTGGCCGAACGGACCCGGATGGCCGGCGGCACCCTCAGCCACACGATCCAGGACGGACGCTTCGTTCTCGACGCCCGCCTGCCATGGGAGGCTCCCGCACCGTGACCCGACTGGTGATCGTGGACGACGACGCGATGGTGCGCACCGGGCTGCGCCTCATCCTCGGCGGCGAGCCCGACCTGGAGATCGTCGGCGAGGCGCAGGACGGCCGGCGGGCCATGCGCGTGATCCGCGACCTCAGGCCGGACATCGTGCTGATGGACATCCGGATGCCGGAGCAGGACGGGCTGACCACCACCGAGCTGCTGCTGGCCTGGCCCGACCCGCCGAGGATTCTTGTCCTCACCACCTTCGACGCCGACGACATGGTGTTGCGGGCGCTCGAGCTGGGCGCGGACGGCTTCCTGCTGAAGGACACGCCGCCGCCGAGGATGATCGAGGCGGTCCGGGCGGTGGCGCGAGGGGAGCCGGTGCTGTCGCCGAGCGTCGCCCGGCAGGTGATCGCCGCGGCCACCGGCGGGCGCGAGCCGCAACGGCCCGATGCGCAGCGGGAACTGGCCAGGCTCACCGAACGGGAGCGAGAGGTCGCGATCGAGGTGGCCAGGGGCAGCTCGAACGCGGAGATCGCGGAACGTCTCCACCTGAGCGTCGCGACCGTGAAGGCGAACGTCACCAGGATCTTCGCCAAGCTGGGCACGGACAACCGGGTCCATGTCGCGATGAAGGTGCGCGACGCCGGTCTGCTCTGACGGAGGGCTCAGGCGGTCCTGGTCCCGCTCGCCGTATCCGGGTCGTAGCGGTAGACCTCGCGCCCGCTGATCAGCACCCGCAGCGCGCGGCTCATCACGTCGAGCGGGTCGCCCGACCACAGCACCACGTCACCGTCCAGGCCTGGCCGCAACGCGCCCACCCTGTCGTCCAGGCCCATGATCGTGGCCGGGGTGGTGGCGATGGCGCGGAGCGCGGTGTCGCGGTCGAGCCCCTCTTTGACAGCGAACGTCGCCTGGTGGACGAGGAAGTGGATCGGGACGACGGAGTGGTCGGTGGTGATCGCCACCCGTACGCCGGCGGCGGCCAGCAGTCCCGGGTTGCGCAGGGTGCGGTGCCGCAGCTCGACCTTGGTCCTGGTGTCGATCAGCGGGCCGCTGACGACGACCCGCTGCCTCTGGTGCTGTTCTCGCAGCCCTGCCAGTGGCGGCAGCCGGTGCTCGACGCGCTGGGCCGTCACGGGCGGCGGTGGCGGGTCGCCTTCCAGAGCACCAGCGTGCACGCCGTCCAGGCGGCGGTCTCGGCCGGGATCGGCGTGGGGGCGCTCCTGGTGGACAACGTCCCGCCCGGCGCCGTCAGGCCGTCCGAGCAGCAGGGGCTGCCGCCGGTGCCGATGGTCGACGTCGCCATCTCCCGCCGCGCAGGCACCGACACCGACGAGGCGGTCGACAGCCTGGAACGCCTGCTTCGCCGTAGGTTCACGGGGAGCCGGTGACCGTACGGCGCCGCGCAGGCGCGGATCTCTGATGCTTGTCTGACACCTCGTGTAGTGGAACGCTTACCGTATGACGATGTTCGCCGACGGCAAGATCGAGGCCTTCGTCGGGCCGGCCGAGCTGGGCGCGGCCGACAACCTCGAGCAAGTGATCATCGATTTCATCGACGGCGCCCAGCGATTCCTGGACATCGCCGTGCAGGAGCTCGACTCCGAGCCCATCGCGCAGGCCGTACTCAACGCCCGCTTCCGCGGCGTGAACGTCCGCATGGTGCTGGAGCAGGACTACCTGGTCACCGGAAAGCTGCCGAAGATCACGCCGAGGGCGGGGGAGGACGAGCTCGCCGCCCGCCGGCGTGTCCAGTGGGGCGAGGAGACCGGCAGCCGCAGCCTGGAGCCGAACAGGAGGATCCTGGCCGCGCTGCTGCGCTGCAACGTCGACGTGAAGGCCGACTACAACCCCGCGATCTTCCACCAGAAGTTCATCATCCGCGACTTCCGCGAGCGGGCCCTGCCCACGTCGGCGATCCTGTCGGGGTCGGCGAACTTCACCCACACCGACTGCCACCGCAACCTCAACCACGTCGTGATCTTCCATGACGCGCGGATCTGCCTGACGTACACGACCGAGTTCAACCAGATGCGGGCGGGCCAGTTCGGCCGCGGCGCCCACGGCAAGGTCCCCGCCGCCTACAACCTCAACGGGATCCCAGTGAAGGTGCTGTTCGCCCCCGACCACGCGCCCGAGCTGGAGATCATGAAGCAGATGCTCAAGGCCGTCAACCGCGTCGACTTCGCCATCTTCACCTTCTCCGGCTCCTCCGGCATCGACGACGCCATGATCGCCCTGGCGTCGGCCAGGAAGACCGTCACCGGCGCCATGGACCCCGGGCAGGGCGCGCAGACCTGGGCGGCCACCCACGACCTGGACCGCGCGCACATCGAGCTCTACTTCCCGAAGCGCAGCCCCGCGTTCGGCAAGCTCCACCACAAGCTCATGGTCATCGACGAGGCCACGGTCATCGCGGGATCGTTCAACTACACCGAACCGGCCAACAACTACAACGACGAGAACATCTTCGTCATCGGCAGCCCGTATCCCGACCTGCCCAAACGCGAGGGAGGCCCGGTCGATCCCGCGGCCTGCGCCGAGCTCGCCCGCTTCTTCAGGATGGAGATCGAGCGCATCGAGGCGGCGGGCGAGCGCTTCATCGGGGAGGGCTGAATCGAGTGGCGGGGACGGCAGGCTAGCCTTCTGGTCGCACGACGTCGACCTGGGCGGGAGAGCCGGATGAGCAAGGTCCTGTACGTGATCGTGTGCGCGGCCGACCCGGCGGGCGAGGTCGGACGGCTGGTCACCATGGCGCAGGACGAGGGGTGGATCGTCCAGGTCGTCGCCACCCCTTCCGCGCTCGGCTTCGTCGACGTCGCCGCGCTGGAGGAGCAGACCGGCCGTCCGGTACGCAGCAGGTACCGCAGGCCCGACGAGCCGAAACCGCCGAGGGCGGACGCGATCGTGGTCGCGCCCGCGACGTTCGACACGCTCAACAAGTTCGCCATGGGGGTCACGGACACCTACGCCCTCGGCGTCCTCGCCGAGGCCCCCGGGCTCGGGATCCCGGTCGTCGTGCTGCCGTTCGTCAACAGCGCGCTGGCCTCGCGGGCGCCGTTCGTCAGGAACGTGGCGAGCCTGCGGGCCGAAGGGGTCGCCGTGCTGCTGGGGCCCGGCGAGTTCGAGCCGCCTCCCGCCGACGCGGACGGCGACCACGCGGCGGCCTTCCCGTGGGCGCTGGCGCTGGCCAGGCTCGGCGACCTGGCCCGTTGAGTCTCACCGCAGGCAGGCCTCGAACACCGCGGTCAGGCGGTCGACGTCGTCCGACGAGGGGTCGGACGGCCCGAGCAGCCGCCGTAGCGACCCGATCCCCAGGAAGACGGCCGTCGCCATGCGGGCGCGCGCCAGCGCGTCGTCGCCGCCCAGCCTGGCGGCCAGCGGCTGCACGACCGCGGTCCTGAGCCGCTCGGTCATGAGCGCCTGCACCTCCGGATCGCCCGCGGAGCGCTCCAGCGCGCGGAGGATCGGGCTCTCAGGGTCGGCGTGCATGCGCTCGCCCGCGTACTCGGCCAGGCGCCGGGGAAGTCCGGCCACATCACCGTCCAGGACCCGCGCGACCGACCGTTCGCCCGCCAGCACCTCGCCGAACAGTCCGGCCTTCGAGCCGAAGTACCGCCCGACCAGCGCGATGTTCGCGTCGGCCGCCGCGGCGATCATGCGTACGGTGACCTGCTCGTAGCCGTGCTCGGCGAACAGCGCGCGGGCCGCCGTGAGCAGGCGTTCCCTGGTCGCCTCGCGATCTCGCACCCGCACTTCCATGGCTGAAGCCTAACCCCACTTGCCGAGCGGCTAGTAAACAAACGTATACTCCGATTCATGGCACAAAGCAGGCAGTACTCCCACAGAGAGATCCTCGAGATCATGTCGGGGCTGATGCTGGCGATGCTCACCTCGATGATCTCGACCTCCGTGGTGGGTACGGCGCTGCCGACGATCGTGGGAGAGCTGGGCGGACAGGAGCAGTACTCCTGGGTCGCCTCGGCCACGATGCTCACGATGACCGTGTCGACGCCGCTGTGGGGCAAACTGTCCGACGTCTACGGCAGGAAGCTGCTCTTCCAGATCTCCCTCGGCCTCTTCGTCGCCGCCTCGCTGGCCGCGGGGCTCTCACAGGACATGGGCCAGCTCATCGCGGCCCGAGCCGTACAGGGACTGGGCGTCGGCGGACTGTCCGCGCTGTCCCAGGTGATCCTCGGCGACATCGTGCCCCCGCGCGAGAGAGGGCGCTACTCCGGCTACATGGGCGCGGTCTTCGGCATCTCCACGGTCGCGGGTCCGCTGCTCGGCGGGTTCATCGTGGACGCCGACTGGCTGGGCTGGCGCTGGTGCTTCTACGTCTGCATCCCGTTCGCGATCGTCGCGTTCGCGGTGATCCAGAAGGTGCTCCGGCTGCCCAAGGTCAAGCGGAACACCTCGATCGACATCTGGGGCGCCACAACGATCACCGCCAGCGCGAGCGCGCTGATGCTCATGCTGACGCTCGGCGGCCACGAGTTCGAGTGGAACTCCTTCTGGACCTACTTCCTCGGCGCCGTCGCGGTGGTCATGCTGCTGCTGTCGGTCTTCGCCGAGCGGGGCGCGCGCAACCCGATCCTGCCGCCCAGGCTGTTCCGCAACAGTACGTTCGTGCTGACCAGCACCGCCTCGCTCTTCGTCGGCATGGCGATGTTCGGTGCGATGATCTACCTGCCGCAGTACCTGCAGATCGTCAAGGGCATGAGCCCGACGGCCTCCGGCCTGATGACGCTGCCGATGGTGTTCGCGCTGTTCCTGTCCGGCGTGATCTCCGGCAAGATCGTCACGAACACCGGCAGGTGGAAGATCTTCCCCGTCATCGGCCTGTTGCTGGTCGCGGTCGGCCTGTTCATGCTCTCGCGGCTGCACGTCGACTCGGAGCAGTGGCTGATCGGCGTGGACGTGGCCGTGCTCGGCATCGGGCTCGGCCTGTCGATGCAGATGCTCATCCTCGCCGCGCAGAACGGCTCCGAGCCGCGCGACATGGCCGCCACCACCTCGGGCGTGGCGTTCTTCCGCTCGCTGGGCGGCGCGGTGGGCGTCGCCGCGTTCGGCGCGATCCTGTCCAACAGGCTCAAGGACGAGATGGCCGAACTCATGCGGGCCGCCCACGTCAGGCCGACCGGCGGCTCGCTCACCCTCGGCAGCCCCGCCGCCATCCAGCAGCTGCCGGAACCCGTCAAGGGCATCGTGCTCGAAGCCTTCACCAGAGGCCTGGAGACGGTCTTCATGGTCGGCGTGCCCATCGCGGTCCTGGGCTTCTTCGCGGTGCTGTTCCTGAAGGAACTGCCGCTCCGAGGGAACGGCCCCGCCGAGGCCCCGCCCGCGCCGCCCAGCAAGGACGACCTGGTCCTCGCCGGCCTGCTGCTCGAACTCATCGCCCAGCGCGTCGAGCACGCCAACGGAACGACCTCCGCCCTGGTCGCCGCGGTCGCCAGGATGGCGCCGCCCGACGACCTGCCCGAACGCGAAAGGGCCCGCGCCGTCGCCAACGACGTGCTCCGCCCCACCTCCCGCGCGCTGCTGGCCCAGGCCACGCCGCACGTCAACAGAGTCACCGAAGGAGTCGCACCATGATTCGCAGGTTCGTGGGCGCCGTCGCGGCGGCCCTGGCGTTGCTCGCCGGGCTGTGGCTGATGATCGCGCCCTTCGCCCTCGGCACCCAACCCGAGGCCGACGACTGGATCGACGCCACAGGCACGGAGTTCTTCACCGGGCTCGGCGTCGCCGTGATCGGCCTCGTGGGCGTGGCGGCGTTCGCCGCCGCCATCCACGAGGACCTCGTCGCCCGCGGTCTGGTGACCGTACGGCAGCGCGCTCCCGAACCTGAGCCGATCGCCCAGCCCGCGCCCGCGGGCACCTCGTCGGCCGAACTGGCCACCATGCTCGCCCCGCTGGTCGAGGCGTTGCGCGAAGACCTCACCACCACGAACGGACACCGGCGATGAGATCCACCCTTGGCGTTTCCGCCCTCGCACTGCTGTTCATCGGCGGCCTCTGGCTGGTCGCCGCCCCCTTCGCGGTCGGCTACCAGCCGCGGGGCGACGAATGGACCGACGCCACCGTCAACGACGTGTGGGTCGGCGGGCTGCTGGCCGGAGGCGCCTTCGTCGCCCTGGTCGCCTACGCGGCCGACGCGCTGCGCGAGCTGGCCCGCCGCGGGCGGCACGCCGTGGACACCACCCACTAAGAGCGTGCCGTGGAACCGTTGTCGAACCGGCTCCCCGAGGGCCGGTTCGAGATAGGCAAGGACGGCGCGGGCCTGCTGGTCGTCGGCTACGACGGCACCGACCCGAGCCGCAACGCCCTGGCGTACGCCGCCGGGCTCGCCAGACGCGACAAGGCCGGCCTGCTGGTCGCCTTCGTCGAGTGCCTCAACAGCGCCACACTGTGGTTCTTCGCCGGGTCGCCGATCATCCCCGACCCCGCCGAGGACCTCATCGACGACCTGCGCCAGGAGATGCGCCACCACGGCGTGCCATGGCGGTTCGTGAGCGTGCGCGGCGACGCCGCCAGGGAGCTGGAGTCGCTCGCCGCCACCCACATGGCCGACGCCATCGTCGTCGGCCGCTCCCGCTCGCGCTGGCACACCTCCGTGTCCCGAGGTCTCGTCCGCCACGCCCGGCGCACCGTTCTGGTCGTGCCGTAGAGCGCGCTACCTTGGAAAAGGTGAAACGCGTCCTCGTAGCCGTATCGTTGCTGGTCACCGCATGCGCCGGTAACCCCGCTCCCGTCGCGACGGCGGCCGGCACACCCGGCCGGGCGCCCGTCTCCGACCCCTCGACGGCCCCTTCGACGGCCCCCTCGGCCGCACCCACCCCGTCGCCGTCACCCACGGGACCGCCCGCCTTCCACGCCAAGGTCAGCAAGCTGGACCGCGACCAGCTCCGCTCCTCGTGGAAGCCCGGCTGCCCCGTCCACTACACGGACCTGCGGCTGGTCACCATGACCTTCTGGGGCTTCGACGACCGAGCCCACACCGGCGAACTCGTGGTCCGCGACACGGTCACCGACGACATCGTCACCGTCTTCAAGAAGCTGTACGGCATGCGGTACCCGATCCAGCGCATGGAACGGATCGACGTCTTCAAGGGCAGCGACTACGACTCGATCGACGCGAACAACACCTCGGCGTTCAACTGCCGCCCCGCCACGGGCTCGAGCAACTGGTCCAACCACGCCTACGGCGAGGCCGTCGACCTGAACCCCCTCCAGAACCCCTACGTCACCGCGTCGGGCTCGACCGCTCACAAGAACGCCCGCAAGTACACCGAGCGGCCCATGAAGGGGCGCGGCGTGATCAACCCCGGCGATCGGGTGGTGCGCGCGTTCGCCTCCGTGGGCTGGGAATGGGGCGGCTACTGGTCCGGCACCAAGGACTACCAGCACTTCAGCAAGGGCGGCGGCTGAGACCTTGGCCGATGTCGCTGGATGACCGCTGACCTGCGGTTCGGCACCTCGCTGTGTCTCGGCTTCTCTGGCGGTTTCGCACTCTGATGTGCCCTCGTTGTGCCCTGCTTTTCTGGGGGTACGGGCATCCGCTCACCAGTCTTCGGAGCCGAACGTTTCTGGATCATGGGCGCTGTTCCAGATCGCTTCGTCCTCCCGGGCGGCTTCTCGCTGGCGTTCGCGGTTCTTGAACTCCGGGGTTCCGGGTGTGCGGGCTCGGCCGCGTGAGAGGGCGGCTTGCGTGGCTCGCCGTTCCTTCTCCCTCGGCGGGATCTTCCACTCTTGCCCTTGCTTCTCGGCGGCAGCCCGCCGTGCATCGTGTTCGCTTTGGGCTCGGCGCATGGCGAGCTCCTCGGCACTCGTGGCCGTCTCCAAGTCCGGCTTGGCTGGCTGACGCTTGTGAGGCTTCCCCATGCCGGTCATCGTGAAGGGTGGCACGGTCGATGGCGCGATACCGTCAAGCCGATGTATCACTTGAGCGAGCTGATTCGGCCCCTCGGCTATTGGTGCTGTAGCAGGATCTCCATCGCCTGGAGAACGTCCGTGACTACATGATCCGCAGTCTGGTCGTGCTCCGGCCACGTACCCCGATCGATCCAAATGGTACGGAGGCCGGCTGATCGCCCTCCGCCGACATCGGCAACAAGGTGGTCGCCGACCATCCAACCTCCGTCAGCAAGCGTCGTCCCGCACCTCCTCGCAGCGATCTCGAACAGGCCGACATCGGGCTTGCGAATCCCCTCGACGCCCGACAGCACGTAAGCATCGACAGCCGTGGCCAATCCAGTTTGCTGGATCTTGCCGCGTTGATTGCCGGCCGTCCCGTTGGTGATGATCGCTACCTTCCACCCCCCCCGCGCGGAGCCGCGCCAGCCCGTCCAGCGTCTCAGGTCGACAGCGGACGAGGTACGGCATGCGCTGGCGATAGCGGCTCCAGAGCTCGTCGACAGAGTTGGAGAGGCTGAAGTGCTCGCGGACCTTGGAGAAGAAGACTTCGCGGTGCGGGTGCCCTGCACGATCGAGAGCGATCAGCCAATCAACCGCTTCGCCAGTAAGGCTGTGCTGGCCGGCAAACTCGCCGGCCCACAGCCGAAAAGCCTCGCCCAGGTCCACGAGCGTGTTGTCGAGGTCGAACAGGGCAAGCCGTTGCGCCACGGCATGGCACCCTATCTGACGCCCTTGGGCCCTTGGGTCTCATCGGTTTCTGTCGCTGGACCGGCCTCGGCGCGGACGCCATCGCGACCGCGCATCTGATCCGTAGGGAAGGGCAGATGCCTCGTCAGCTGCCTTCAGGCCTGGTGAAGCGGTGGATACAGGTCGATGGAGTGTGATCGCGCTAGAGGCAGTGTTGCTGTACGGGGCTGCTGTACAACAGCAAACGAGTACGGTCGTGGCTCTCATGCCCAGTGGCAGGTGGACCCGCAGCGCGAAACCGCCAGGCCCCAAGGGGCAGAAGCCGCGCGGCAGCGATCTGGCATCTGCCCGAGGAGAGCGGTGTGCATTCTGCCGTGGAACAGTTCTTCACCTGCTCAAGAACAGAGACTCATGATCACGGCCGTAAAGATCGCCCGTATGTTGTCCGCCGAAACCACACCATCAAAGACAGAAAAGTCTGGCACGCCGGACATCGATAGCCTAGTATTTGGCAATCAGACGTACGCGGACGTCGATCTCTTTGGGTGCCCGGCGGACCCAAAATGGGATGAGGGGCTCATCGAAGTCACCCGCGGTATTCCAGCCTTGCAGCTGATTCACTCGCAGACCTGTAGTGCTGAGCCGGGCAGCATGAGGAGCCTGCGTGTCTCATAGTCCTCAGCTCAAGCGCACAGCCAAGATCTTCCACTTGGCGACCGGTCTTCCGTATCAGGCTGTGTGCCTTCCACTCGCCCGAAGAGGCGTCATCACGCGTGAGCGTCCGATCCCAGAGGCGCGAGCTCGTGCTCAGCAATGGCTAGAGACACAGGTACTGTACGCGCTCTGCGATGCCTTCCGTGACGACGATGGACTGAAAGGCAAGGTGCTCGGGCTTAGCGCGATAAGGCCAGACGAAGACAATCTTGTGCTCGTTCCTGCCCATGCCCTCACCGCTCGTCTGGTCGCCTCCATTCTTCCAATCTATGATGCGGATTATGGCGGTGTATGGGGATGTCCAGGCGTACGCCTTCGTCGGGTGGGGCGGCAACTCTGGCGGCTAGCCGATATCGTCACGGGCGCCTCGGTTCACGTGGTGGTATCAGGCCACGAGGATCCCGCGTCGGTTTACAGGCTGGAACCAAAGTCCCGCATACTGTGGAAAACGAGTCCGGGCCGGCTGACCGATGTCGAGGAGGACACACTGCGCTTCTGGGGCTCCGGCCTGGATCATCAGCGCAAAGAACGAGACCGCATGCTCAGCAGCTTAATGCGGCGGGCGATGCTGCTCAACGCGGTTGGCGTTACTCACGGTGGGGCTAACCTCTACGATCACGCCCATTCTGACATCGTCGTCGAGTGGTGCTGTGGCTCATCCCTGTCTCAGCTCGCCACCAAACTTCAAAAGTCCCGTCTCTTGGCGAGGTGCGATTCCTCTAAAGGAATCAACGGTACAGCACCAGACGATTTAGGGAGCGTAACGTTTCGACCACTCAGCCATGAGATTGGATGGGCGGATAAACGTCCAAGAATCATCGTTCGGCGTATAGACCTGGGGCACCCTGGCGGACCGCGGGAGTTCCTGCCATGACTTTTAGCGACCTTATCACGGTACTGTTGGCTGGAAGTGCAGCGATCATTGGACGCTACGTCGTAGCGCTTATCGGATTAGCGATAACGCTCAGGCGCAGTCCATCCCGTGACAGGGTGGCTCTTTTCAAGGTCTTTGCTCAAGTCCTTCGAGCTCCAAATGCACTAGAATCGGGATTTGCGCCTCTGTTCCGAGGTGCCGACCGGAGGGCGTCGAACGAATCCCAGGGGGTGATGGAGTGAGGCTTACCTGTCGAAGCACGCTGGCGCCTGCACTCGATTTCCACACCAGCAAGCTCTCTCAATCAGCTATCGAGCATTGGCAGCGATCATTTCACGCGTATGACAAAGCCCGAAGTCAGTGATCATCACAGACCTTGTGAAAACCACGGTCGAGGGCCGGCGCAGCTGCACAACCATGTGACGCGGTAGGGAACGAGCAGGCTGTGCGAGGCGGAGTTGCTGAACTAGCGACATCCTGAATTCGCAGGTGGTTGGCGGGCCCTCGGCAACATGTTGGCTACAGGAGCCCTGGAGTTGGTTGCACTTCTGGCTTAGCCTGACAGCTCATTGGTTGCCTGAGCGGCGCTCAGGCAACCAATTTCGCCAGAGGTCACGTCCAAAATGCGGTGTTGAATTGAAACGGGCGTAGTTGCCGCGTCGAACCTCCCGCACGGCAGCAGTATGGCAAGCCGCTCTTCAGACGGAGCCAATCACCTTGCTCATAGATCAGGAGGCTGCGCCGGTGTGCTCAGCGACAAGGCGCCGCACCTCCGCCATGGCCTGTCCTTTCACAACGATCTTCCAGATCTGCCAGCGGCGGGGCGACGACAACGCGACGGCCATAGCTCCGGCGAGTTTCTGGATATCCGCCGCCTGCTCGGTGCGTGGCCGCGCGGACATTAGCAGCCCCTGCAAGGCGCTCACGTAGCCGACGACGAGGTTGAGGAGGGGGCCCAGGAAGGTGCCAGCGTGCCGACCCGCGTCGTCAGCTAGCTGCTGCACCTCGGCCTGGAGCCGGTCGTACTGTCTGTCCTGCTCGACGTACACGTTGCCGCGTACCGCGGGCTCCGCGCTGCTGGGTACCGCTGCGGAGACGAACGCCGCCGCGTGGGCGATGCGAACGGCGGAGGCCAGCAGTTCGCGGCGCGATCGGTGCGCGTCGAGGATCTCCTCCTTGCGGGCTTCCAGGCGGGGCTTGGCGACGTAGTCCAGCGCCAGGTTGAAGATGATGGCGGCCACGGCTGCCGTAGCGACGGCGTCCCAGTTGACAACTGGCAGCATGATCAGGAGCTGTTCCTCTCGGTGTCAGGATGCTCGTGATGATGGCGGCGCATCTGCCGCTCGGTCTCGCTGAATTTGGGCGGCAGTGGCTCGCTGTGCACGAGGTAGCTGCGGAGCTCGGTGGACCACATGTCGACTCAGACGTCGCCTAGTTCCGGGTCGTGGTCGAGATTGGGAGGCCCCGGTAAAGGGTGGCTGCTGGTGCTGATCGTCCGCAGGAGTTTCCGACAGGATCTCAACGAGAGCGGCGGTCGTACGGCTGGCTCACGTAGTGTGAACTGCGTGAACGCCCCGCATATCTCATATCGGATGCGAGGTCATCCCGTATATATCCCGCACTCACAGACTCAGGACCGAAACCCGGCATGACTGCCTCCTTGCAAACGGGAGCCGGTCACAACGTAGAGGGCTCCTCTCCCTGCTCAAGTGGCAGTAGGAGACTGCTGGCGTCTGATCGGGTGAGGCGGCGTTGCTGTATTCGGCTGCTGTACAGCACCACCGGAGCGGTAGGCGCCGTCTGACGATTTGCCGGCCGAACCTCACCGCCTCAGAGGGCGTTCTTCGCCGCGGTACAGGACCACTTCAGGCTGGCTGCGTCGGCCGAGGACCTGTGGGCCGACTACCGGCGACGGATGCCTTACCTTGTCCAATGCCGCCAAGAAGTCCTGGACGGGCTCTCACGGCTTCGGTCCGCGGGGTGGCGGGTGGGGATCGTCACCAGCGGCACGGCGGACAACCAACTCGGCAAGATCCAATGCACGGGGCTGGCCGACGTCGTGGACTGCTGGGCACTCTCGGACGCCGAAGGCATTCGCAAGCCGGATGTAGGCCTATTCGAGATCGCTGCGAAGTGGTGCGGCATGCGGCTGAGTGGTGGCGGCTGGATGGTCGGGGACAACCTGGTCAAGGATGTGACCGGCGGGCGAGCAGCCGGACTCAAGACAGTGTGGATCAATCGCGACGCCCAACTCTTCCCCGTAAACGCCCCCAGACCATGTTGCGCCTGACATAGTTCAAGCTTTGTCGCTGCTTATTGCCACGGCACATGCTTTTTGATCATTAGCCCTTTTCATCCTCGGGTGAGCTTGTAGTTCTGTCGCGCAGGTCTTGCGGCTGCTCACTCGGCGGGGGACTGATACGGGACTCCGCACGCCTCGCAGCCGGCGAACGCCTGGTCAGGACGGTGTCGCAGCCACCTCTTGCCTATGCGGTCGCGGAACGATGATCACTATGGGTCGAACGTGGACTGAGCCCGCTTGGGACAGGTGCGCCGCTTGTCTTTGCAGATCGGCCAGCAGCGTATTGGGCACTAGCTTCTTCGCCCGCCTCCTACGGCCGTTCTCCGGGGCGTCCCAAAGTTCGATCGGATACCACCCGACGAGGTAGATGCCCGCGTCAGTTCTCGCCTCGGGCAGGTATCTAGCCACCAACTGCTCGTCCTGCGCCGTCATAACCTCGGGATTCCAAGCGCCCTTGACTTCGATGACGAGTTTTATGGGCCCACCCGAGGCGGTGCCGAGGTGGTCGCTGGGCGGGAACAGCGCGTCGATGAGAATGTCGGTACGGTCACCAGTGCCGTATGGATCTGTGGGGTGAATCAGCACTTCTCGGTTCACCGCGACACGGTGACCTGCGAGCCTTAGGCTCAGCTCGTGCGTGAGGTAAGCGCACAGTGCCGCTTCGGGTTTGGGACGCCAGACGTCGGGGATGGCCTCGTCGACCGTGGCCGCTGCAGTTCTCCTCCGAGAGCGCTTGCCTGGCGTCCGGTCCCACAGCAGCTCACAGTGCGAGGGGAGCGCCTCACCGATCTCTTCCAGCACCTCCTGAACAACCTCTAGGAGATCGGTGCTCGTGCGGATGACGCGCCGCGCGGGGTCCTGCAAGACCCTTATCACGTCATCCGCGCGCACTTGGCTCCAGCTCGCAGCGGCATGTTGCTTCGTTGCTGAGATGAGTGCTGCAGCCACGGCGAGCCGGTTGGGATATCGGCTCGTGAGCTGCCGCAGCTGGTGGACGGCCTCAGCGGTGGCTCGTTGACTCAGCTCCAGAAGCAGGTCGTCACGCCACTTGCGCACCTGCTCGTCTGCGCTCACCACGTGCGCTCCGAGAAGGGTTCTGTCTTCTTCCGGGACGTACAAGTCGCTGAGCCACAGGTACACATCCACCAGCTCAGCCTCACTGAGGGCATCCTGGATGAGCTTGGTGGTCTCGGTGTGGGCGCATGCCTCGGCTAGCCGGCGTGCCAGTTCCGCGTCGGTTGCGGTGAACGCTTTGATGCGGGGCCAATTCACTCCGGCGTCCGTGATCAGCAGGGCTTGGGCGGCCAAAACGGCGGTCTGGACAGTGACCGGCGTGTTTAGGTGCCCATCGAGGGCGGCGTCGATGATGTCGTTCGTAGTCGTGCTGCCAGCGGCCAAGAGCGAGCGGAGAAGGCTGTACCAGGTGTGCAGGGCGGCCTCATGTGCCTCGTCGCTGTCGGGTAGGTTTAATGGACTATCTTCACCTGCCGGAATGCGGAGCCCGGGGCCGTCCACCTGCCTTGGCACAATTCCGAGGCAGGCGGAGAGTTCGGTGGCGAGGCGTTCCATAGCCGTGCCCAGTTCCGGCGCCCAGCGCGGGTCGACGATGTTGAGCACTGTGGGCTGCCGGGCTTGCGCGAGTGCGGCCAGGACAAGTTGGGTGATGCGTCGGGCCAGGCATTCAGGTGCGTGCACGGCGGCCTGACGCAGCAGGTCTCTCCGAGCGGCTTCCATGTAGCTGGTTGACATGCCAAGGATCTCGGTGAGGATCGCTGCGGTCCACGAGCACCAGACCGCCGGGGGCAGCTCAGTGAGGCGGTTGGCCCCGTGCAGCTCAGTCAAGAGGGCGTATCCGGCCCAGGAGCGCTTGTCGTGTAGGGAGCTCTGGAGCCAGGAATCGGCGTGGTCGTGTTCGACGACGAGGTAGCGCAGTGCGAGTTCGGACAGGTCCGAAAGTTCATCGTCGAGGGCGCCGGCTCCTGGCCACGTGAGGATGGCGCCGGACAAGTCCTCCTGCCGGCCCGTTCGGGGGTCCACGCGCAGGCGCCACAAAAACCGCCACAGACTGTCGTTGTCCCCCTCTCTGGCCTGGGCGAGAAGCCGAGCCTGTTCGGCGATGAACTCCGCCGCCTGCGGCCACAGATTGTTCTCAGCGCGATGGCTTCGGCGCAGCGCCTGTGCCAACGGGCTGTCGAGAGCTATCGCTTCGTAGAAAGAACACAGATACGGCCAGGAGGGATGCGCCTCGTCATAAGCCAGCTCGAACGCCTCGCGGTCATCGCGCGGGAACAGATAGGCGGCCAGCTCACCATACGCCGCGACAAGCGCGTCGTCCCCGGACGCGGCTGCCCGGGTCGTCCGCTCCAAAGCCCACGCAAAGTCAGCCCCGTCCACCAGCTGGTAGCGGATGGACTGCTCGGGCGCCGAGGACGCGGCCAACCGCAACGACGAGCTGGGTTGCCAGTCGTGCACGATCCGCCATGCGGCCTCGCGAGGGTGGATTTGGGCGTGAACGGCCTCGCCGATAAGCGCCTGGGCCAGGAGCCTGCGCAGCGACTGAACCTTCGGCGATTCCTGCCCCTGTTCGTCGGGTTGCAGGCAGTCGGGAAGGTCGACTTTGTGATTCTCGCGATAGAGGCCAAGGATGATCTTCGCCAGGGTTTCCAGGAACTGCGCCGCATCCTGGCTGCCGAGCACACGGTCGATCACGGGATCGATCAAAGCGGTCTCAACGCGCTCGGGCGAGAAGTAGAAGCCGCTTTCGAGAGACCCCATTCCTAGGACGGTCTCCTGAACCCACGTGAGGAGATCCGGCAGATGCTCGTCCGCACACTGACTGGGCATGTTCCTCAGGAAGTGGGCGTACATGTTGTACGTATGCGGGGTGGGTGGGCGGAGCGCGGCCAACATCGTCGCCACGTCCAAATGGCCAGGCCACAGCAGGCTCAGCACGGTGCCCCGCAGATCATGTTCGGGGTCTGTCTGCGCGGCGTAGGAAGGCCCGTCCAGTAACGCGAGAATTCTCTTGAGGACGGGCACGGAACGGTCGGCGTCACAGGTGAACGCCGCGCTCGCCGCCAAGCGGCGCTCCGTCTGGTGCCAAGCCTCGTTCTCGACCAGCCGCAGGAGGCCGTCTGCCAGTCTAGGGTGAGCTGTCCCGGCCTCCTGGGCTAGTCGAATGGCCAAACGGATCTGCGCTGTGGTCTCCCAGTCCGCCGGACCTTCACTCGGGGCTGTCTCCAGCACCTCGGCAAGCTGGTCCGCCAGCAGCGGATGGCGCAGGTCCCAGTGGGAGAGCTGCCAGCGTGCGTCACTGAGCTCGACCTGCAAGGCGCGTTCCAGGAGCCTGTTTACGGTCAGCCAGCGGACCTCGTCGGAGCGCACCAGTGCGCTGTGCACGGCAAGGCTCTCGGGGTCAGCGGCGGCCAGCCAGTCAGTGGCAGTGGGGTTCATGGCCACCAGCCAGGCGGCGGTCTCGCGCAGCGGCACCGGGATGCTCGCGGTGCCGCCATCGGGTGCGCCGACGAGAAAGAGATTCTCCAACTGCCGCTGCGTGGTTTCCCGATCAGTGAGATACCGCGCCGCCAGGTAGGCGGCCACGGACGAATGTCGAAACGCCACCCTGCTGTCATCAGGCCTCGTGAACAGCGCCGTCGCGAGGGTTTCCTGCAACGCCTGAAACGTGACCTCGTACGGACCTGCGGCGGTCCGCTCAGAACCGCCCGCCAGTGCGTCACCTGGCAAGTCGAAGGCGCCCGCCTCGAAAGCGGGGCCTCGCCACACGGTCCGATGGCCGGACAGCAGCATCCAGGCAGCGATGCGTCCCGCTACCGTCAGACGCTGTTGGGCGGTAGTGATCACACTCCTGCTGAGTCGACGAGGATCGGGATCCTCAGCAAGCCGTGCCACGCCGCTCGCGAACAGCTCCTCCGGCTTGCCATGCAGCCGACCATCGACCCGATAGGTCAGGACCAACAGTTCCAAGGTCATCGGAATGCTCGCCATCACGGCGGCTCCGGCGGCCTCGGCCGCCGCCACGAGTTCCTCGCCCGGCACGTCGGCGCTGTCGGCCAACGCCACGGCCTCCTCGCGGCTCAACGGGGCGATGTCAACGCATCGACACGTCCCGAACGCCTCAGTAAGCACAGAGGTCATCGTCGCCGGATAGTCGGCCGTGCGGCAGGCCAGGAGAAAACGAACCCGACTGGTGTCCCTGCCGCGCAGCGACCTCTTCAACCACCTCGGCAAGTACGGCAGGAAGACCGGGCTCTCGTCTACTTGGTCCAGGACCACCGTCAACACTCCGGTATCCCCGGCGGCGTCTTCCTCCGAAGGTAGGGAGCTGAGATGGCAACCCAGCTCCTCCTGGTAAGAGTTCTCGGTCAGGTCCCCGCCCGCAACCCACAGGCACGCGTCGGTGTCCCCGTCCCAGGCGTCCATGACGCGGGGCAGCATGTTGGTTAGGTGTGTCAACACCGAGGTCTTGCCGGCGCCCGGCTCGCCCAGCACGACCATCGCCCCGGCCGCCGCGACCACGGAGGGAAGTGCCAGTGCTCCCTCACGCAGCCGCTCAACCGCGGTGACCACATCCTCACCGTTGGTGCGAAATGCCTCGGAGGCCTGCGGAATCCAATCCGCCGTATCGCGCGCGCTGCGGATCCTGCACACACGAGGCACATGAAAACCGAACACATCTCCCGCCACACCCCCGATTCTCTCAGCGCTCACCGGCAGCAAGCTCCGTGAACAGCGAGCTGAATGTCATGGTGGCCGAGCGTCCAGAAGGTGATCGAGAGAAGAGGGGTGAGTGGATCCGGCGCCTCGGGGGTGACCTCCGTGGTGCACGAAACACCCCGCTGGGGAGTGTCCCTTGAGCTGTGGCGCGGCCGAGAGGACTCTGCCCCCTAACCTTCTGATCCGTAGCCAGTTCGAGATCGTCCACGGGTGTCCACCACTGTCATGAACGCCTGCTCAGCAGCCCTCCTCGCTTGATCGGCTTACACGTTCGTACACCGGCGTCCAGAGTTGTTGTTAGCAACACTGTTAGCAAGATCTCTGCGTTTAATCGCTGACGCGTCAGTCCAGCTCGTACCGGCGCTCCCGAAGGTCTGCTTCGAGGTCACTGACCGCCAGCAGAATCTGGTTGGTCACCCACTCGTAGCGCTTCCTCAGCAGGTCGGCCAGCTCGTGGTCACCGGTCTCCTCGGCCATCCGGCCGCCATGCTTGAGGACTTTGCGGAGGTATTCGTAGGACAGCCGACAGCGTTCCTGATCATCAGGGGCCGCCTCGATGGCCGCGACACGGAATCCGTCGTGCAGCAACCCTTTGCCGAGCTCCTCAGGGAATCCGAGGTCAAGGATCTGCCGCGGCCGCTGCATGGGGCCGGCCTGTCTGAACAGTCGTGTCCACCACTTAGGACGTCCGGCCAATCGAGATCGTCTCCTCAGGGCGTTGTAGCAGTTCGCTACCTCTATTCAAAACCTGGCCGGAGGAGGCGTCGAGTGATCCAGACGGTCACAGACCGCAGGCGGGTTAGCAATCCCGGGGACGATGGTCGAGCAATGATCGAAACCTGTGGATCTGCCGGGAAGGGGTGTACCTAATGAGTTCTGGGAGTAGTGAGAATCGGAATCTTCGGTGCCGGGGCGATGGCTGACGCGCTCGGCACACGGTGGGCCGCCGCGGGTCACGAGTTGATGATCACCGGCCGCACGGCGGGCAAGGCACGAGCCCTGGCCGACAAGTGGGGCGCCCACACCGGCGGCTTCGAGGAAGTGGCGGAGTTCGCGGAGGTCGCCCTGATCGCGGTGCTGTACCAAGGGATGACGTCCACGCTGGCCCAGATCGGCGACGCAGTGCGCGGCAAGGTGATCGTCGACTGCAACAACCCGGTCGAGGTCGAGCATTTCACCTTGGTCACCACACCCGGCAGGTCGATGGCCCAGGAGATCGAGCAGGTGACCGGCGGGCATGTCGTCAAGGCGTTCAACCTCTGCCACGCGAGGGTCTGGCAGATGGAATCGCCGGTGTTCGACGGCCGCCGCCTTGTCGTGCCCTACTGCGGTGACGATCCCGCCGCGTTGGGCACCACGCGCCGACTGATCGCTGATATCGGTTGCGAACCGCTGCGGGTCGGCGATCTCCGGCACGCCCACCACCTCGAGGCGATGGCCGCGATCATGATCTCGTTGCTGTTCGGCGGATGCGAGCCGCACACGGTCTTCAACCTCGTTGACCGCGCCGCCGCCGCGCCAAACGGGTAGCCGATTTCGCTGGAGATCACCGGCCGATGACCGCATCGTCGTCGGCCGGCCGTTCTCGGAACGCGCGTGCCCTCTGGGCGGGCGGCGTGGAGCGCTGCGCTCGCGGGTCGGGCCTCCGCAGGGCCCGGTCACGTCACTGGGGCCAGTTGGCGATGATTTCGGGCTTGATGGCGTCGACGTGGCACGTGAACGCCTTGCGTAGGCGGGTGTCGTAGAGGCAGACCTTGACGTCCACCCGGTTGATCTGCCCGTCCGAGGTGAGCCGGAAGGAGCTCTCGGCCGAGCAGGTCGAGCGGGGCCGGCTCCACCCGGTGCCGCCGCCGACGTAGTGGAAGCGGGCACGGGCATAGGCGCAGTGGCCACGATGTGTGTCGCGGTCATGAAGCCTGCCGTACACGGCGAACGTCTCAGCGCCGAAGTCGGTGATCCAGACATCGGCCTCGGCGTGGCCTGCGTGTCCCGCCGACGACCTGACAGGGCCCCAATGGATGCGGGAGGCCGTGTCCGCGTGCGCGGGGGCGGGGACGCCCGCGCCGATCACCAAGGCCAGGACTCCGCCGATGACATGTGTCTTTCGCATGGCGGGGACAGTAGGCGTCGCGACTTGGAGAGATCTTGCATCCGGCTGGCGTCCCCCGGACGACGCCGCGCGTTCTGTCACGCGGGCCGCCCCTTCGGCGCCGTCGACAGCTGAGCCCGCGCGGAGCGTGATCGTGGTCGATCGGTGTTCCGCACGGGCCTCGCCGTCATCGGGAACGGTCACCACCGCCTGTGGTTCGCGGGCGCCGGGCCGTATCCGCTGGGAGGGAGTGTTACTCGCTCACCACGTGGTCGTGATCGTGGTCGTCACCGCCGCCGCCGGTGCCGGGAGCGGTGGAGCCGGGGGTGCCGCCTCCGGGCAACTCCTTGCTGTAGGCGTAGACGACCGCCGCGGTGGCGATGGCGCCGGAGTTGACCGCCAGAGCCTCGTCGTTGATGTTGGTGATGGTGTCGCACTCCTGGTGGTAGCACTGGTCGTAGGCCACTCCCGCCTGGCCGCCGAACTTCGCGGCCTCGGCCTCGGTCTTGATGCCCTCGGCGCCGGTGAACAGGCCGCCGGCCGGGATGCCGACCTCGATGAAGGGGCCGTAGTCGGAGCGGCCGGTGAAGTCGGTACCGGTGAACGGCTTGCCGACCGTCGTGTAGTACTTCTCGAAGAGCTTCTCGATCTTGTCGGAACCGGCCGGGCCTGCGGGGGCGCCGACACCGTCGGAGTCGTCGCCGTCGTAGACGCCGAAGGTGTAGTTCGGCGAGGCGATCATGTCGAAGTTGAGGTACAGCTTGATCTTGGCCCTCTCCTCGGCGGAGAGGCCGGCCACGTAGTGCTTGGAACCGAGAAGGCCGAGTTCCTCGGCGCCCCAGAAGTGGAAGCGGAGCTTGTTCTTGGTGGGCAGGGCGGCCAGCCTCAGCGCCGTCTCCAGGATCGCCGCGCTGCCGGAGCCGTTGTCGTTGATGCCGGGGCCGGCGACCACGCTGTCGAGATGCGCGCCGAGGGCGACGACCTTGTTGGGGTCACCGGAGCGGTGGTCGGCGATGATGTTGCGGGTCTTGCGGTGCAGGTCGCTCTCGGTCCTGGTCGTGACCCGGACGGCGGTCCCAGCGGCCGCGAGCTCGTTGCCCGCGGCGAAGGTCGTTCCCACGACAGGGATGGTGAAGGGGGCGCCGGCGGTACCGGTCAGCAGCCCGTCGCGGCCGGGCTGCCCCTCGTTGAAGATGATCACCGCGCTCGCGCCCGCCGCCTGCGCGTTCTCCGCCTTGACCTGGAAGGTGCAGGTGCCGCGCTGGAGAAGGGCGATGTTGCCCGCGGTGAATCCGGCGAAGTCGCTCGCCTCGCACCCGGAGGTGGAGCTCGGCGCGGGAGTCGGGGGGAGGACCAGGTCCACAGCCTGTACGGTGCCGGTGACGTCGCCCGAGCCGGAGTACGTCATGGTCGCGAAGTCCGTCGCGGGCACGTAGGTCTTGGGAGTGGGGGCGGTCCTGGCCAGGGCCGGCTTCTCCAGCTCGCGGAAGAACGGGAACTCGAACTCCTGGAGCGTGACCTGATAGCCGGCCGTGCGAAGCTTGCCGGCGACGTAGTCCACCGACTTGTCGAAGCCCGGGGTGCCCGAGGCGCGGGTGCCTCCGTTGGCGTTGGCGATCTCCTGCAGTTTCTCCAGGTGCCGCTTCACCAGGGGCGCGGTGATGCTGTTCCTGAACGCCGTGGGGTCGGGGTCCGCGCTGGCCGGGGCGGCCAGGACGAGGGGGAAGGCCATGGCCGAGACCGCGGTGGCGGCGGCCAGCGTGCTCCGATACGCGCGTTTGCGCATGCGAAACTCCTGTATCACCAGTAGAGGTGGACATCCCCCGTAATCGCGATCAAACGGAACATAGTAGGACTAATGCGATCTTGAAAGGGCTTGTTTGGATTCGTTACCCATGAGAGTCGATTCAGTCACCGTTGAAGGTGAAGAGGAGCCCATCAGGACGCCGTGCATCGATCAAGAAGGGCACCGGTATCCGTCGTCGTCCCAGCAGAAGTCCGCATCCCTGGCGGTGACCCACACCACGGTTCCGTCCGTCTCGATGGCGACGCCGATGATGCGCTCGCCCATCTTCCTGGCGAGGTGGAGCTCCTCGCAGTGCGGAGCGCAGCGCTTTCCGGCTTCGGCCGCGAGGCTGTCCGACCAGCCGGCCTTTTCGAAGGCGGCGCGGACGGTCTTCGCCTCCAGGCCGACGCGCGCCGCGACGTGTACCTCGGCGCCGTTGTTCGCCGAATCGCATCCGTTCCACTCGGTGACGTCCGAGTACTGGGACGGGGAAAGGGCGGTTCCGATCGACTCGAGGTAGAGGGCGTTCTCCCGCTTCGCGCGGTCGAGGCACAGCTGCCCGCCGCCGTACATGCCGTGGTCGTCGATGTTCACGCAGCCCGTGAGGGCCCAGAGCAGCATCGACGTGACGGCGAGGCGGCGGCGCGTATCCAGGGAGGGCGGCAGGGGCACGGGCGAGATCGTCTCATGGCGATATCGGGCGCGGGTAAGGCCGTGTCGCTTGCTCATCCGGCTGCCATCGCCGGGTTACCCTGCCATCAACGTCACGTCATGAACGTCAGTCAAGTTCGGACCATAGGCCCCCTCCCCGGCCCCGAGGAGACCCATGTTTCGACGACTCGGCCTCATCATCGCGACCGTCCTCTCCACCCTCACCGCCCCCGCCCCAACCGCCGACGCCGCCTCCGCCTCGACGGTGGCCGTCGTCGCCCACCGCGGCGCCTCCGCCCACGCCCCCGAGAACACCATCGCGGCCTTCGAGCTGGCCGACGACCAGGGCGCCGACATGTTCGAGCTCGACGTCCAGGAGACGAGCGACCACGAGCTGGTCCTGATGCACGACACCACTCTCGCCCGCACGACCGACGTCGAAAGGGTCTTCCCCGGCCGCGCGCCCTGGCGGGTCGGTGACTTCACGCTCGCGGAGATCCGCAGGCTGGACGCAGGGTCGTGGTTCGCCGGCAGGTTCAGCGGTGAACGGGTGCCGACGCTGGGACAGGCGCTGCGCGAGATGAACGGGAGCGGCCTCGGCCTGCTGCTGGAGGTCAAGGCGCCGCACCTCTACCCGGGCATCGAGTCGCGCGTCGCCGACGAGCTGCGCCGTAACGGGTCGTGGTCGGGCCGGCTGGTCGTGCAGTCGTTCGACTGGGGTTCGATGCGGACGTTCCACCGCGTGATGCCGCAGGTCCAGGTGGGCCTGCTCGGCACCCCGCGGACGGGGCGGCTGGCCGAGCTGGCGACGTTCGCCGACCAGATCAACCCGCCCTACGGCGGCCTCACCGCCGGCTACGTCCGGCGGGTCCACGGCGAGGGCATGGAGGTCTTCACCTGGACCGTGGACGACCCCGACGCCATGCGCCGGATGATCACCTACGGGGTGGACGGCATCATCACCAACAAGCCTGACGTGCTGGGCGAGGTCACCGACGTCTAGCCGTGTCCGTACGGCTCGCGGGGGTCGCCAGGGCTCGTCACGCCGCGCGACGCGACCCCCTTGAGTCCTGACGAGCCGGCCGTGCGACCCGCGTCCCCCTCCAGCCCTGACGGGCTCGGTCGCGCGTACGGCGTCATGCTCCCTGGCGAAGGTCCCAGCGGTTGCCGAAGGGATCACGGAAGACGGTCCCTTCGAACGTCACGCCCGCCGCCGCCAGCCTGTCGCGGTAGCGCGCGAGGTCGTCGGTGCGCAGGAGCATGTTCCCGCTGGGAGCCTCGCCGCAGAGCAGCAGGATGGCGGTCTCCCTGGTGCCCGGCGGGCGTACGGTCACCCGCCGCTCCTCGCCCTCGGCGACGTCCTCCAGCAGGTCGAAGCCCAGCGTGCCGACGTAGAACGCGACGGCCTCGTCCAGGTCGCCGACGCCGAGGGCGACCTGGCCGAGGTGCTGCCACGGCCGGGGCGCCCCGCTCGCCCTGGCGCTCTCCTGAGCTTTCGTGATCTTCAGGACGACGATGACGGCCAGGACACCCGACGCCACCCACAGGGCGAGGGCCGCCACCAGGAAGGCCGTTCTCCGGTCGCCGAGGTCGGCGTACAGTCCGGACAGGCCCAGGCCGCCCGCGACCAGCAAGGTCAGCCACCACGCCCAGATCAGGCCCGAGCGGCGGACCCTGAGCAGGTCGCTCCCGCGCGGCAGCCCCCCGGGCTGGGAGGTGGCCCAGATGTCGTCGATGATCCCCTTGGGCACGAACAGGTTGACGACGGGCAGGATCCATCCGGCCACCATGAACACGGCGGCGTAGGTGTGCAGGACCCCCGGGGAGATGGCGTAGGCGTTGGCGCGAGCGCGGAACAGCCAGGTCAGGAAGCCGATCCCGGCCACGCCGTGGACCACGGAGAGCCACAACAGGGCCTCGGGCCGGTGCGCGTCCTCGGCGAAGGGCGCCGCCGCCCCGGCGACCGTGGTCACGCCGATGAGGACGACGGCCGCCGTCGCATGAGGCCGCACCGGCCGCAGCCGGCGTAAAGGCACGGTCGGCGCGCTCGGGGTCATGACCTTCCTTCAACCGGTGCCGGGGTGCGGGCCAGTATGCCTGATCATCAGAGAGCCGGTAAGACTGGAGGCCTGCGAACGGAGGCACGGGTGGCGGTCAAGGACGGCGACGGGTGGGTGCAGTGCGCGGGGGGACACAGGCACTGGGGTCTGTACGGCGCGGCGGGCCTGCTCGCCGTCCACTGGGACGACCTGGGCGTGGCGCGCGTGCTGATGCAGGAGCGGTCCCTGTGGAGCCATCACGGCGGCACCTGGGGCCTGCCGGGTGGCGCGCGCGACAGTCACGAGAGCTCGATCCACGCCGCCCTGCGCGAGGCGAAGGAGGAGGCGGCGCTGTCGGGGGAGGGGCTGCCCGTGCGCGGCGTCTACCGTGACGACCACGGTGGCTGGACGTTCGACACGGTGATCGTCGAGGCCGCGACGCTGCTGCCGGCCGTACCGGGGAACGCGGAGAGCAGGCAGCTGCGCTGGCTCACCGTCCCCGAGATCGCCGGCAAGAAGCTGCACCCCGGGTTCGCCGAGTCGTGGCCGGAGATCCAGACTCTCCTGCGGCCGGAGATGGTGGTCCTCGACATCGCCAACATCGTGGGCGCGCGGGCCGAGCACGGATGGTGGAAGGACCGCAAGGGGGCGGCGGCCAGGCTGCTGGCCGCGGCGTCGGGCGCGAAACTGCCGCACCCTGTGCTCGCCCAGTGGTTCCCCGACGGGGTCGCGGTCGTGGAGGGCGCGGCTCGCGGCGTGCCGCCCGTCGACGGCATCACGATCGTCGAGGCCGACGGCAGCGGCGACGACGCGATCGTCGAGGTCGTACGGCAGGCCAAACCCTGGCAGCGCGTGCTCGTCGTCACGGCGGACAAGGAGCTGAGGAGGCGGGTCACCGAGCTCGGCGCCCGGGTGACGGGGCCGAGATGGGTTCTGGACGTGCTCTGAGCTGAGAGCATGTGTCCATGTCCGTCCCCAGGACGCTTGAGATCCCGCCCGACGAATGGGGCAGGCCGCGCTCCGGCAGGCAGGTGCCGTGGCTCTTCCTCGGTGTCATCGCCGCCCTGCTCGCGGGCAGGTTCCTGCTCGCTCCCCACCTGACCGATCCCGCGCTGCAAACCTGGGCCACGATCTTCGTGGCGATCTGCGTGCAGGCGCTGCCGTTCCTGGTGTTCGGGGTGGCGCTGTCGGCGGCGATCGCCGCCTTCGTGCCCGAGGGCTTCTGGACAAGGGCGCTGCCCCGGCGGCCCGCGATCGCGGTGCCGGTGGCGGGCCTGGCGGGGGCGGTGCTGCCCGGATGCGAGTGCGCCTCGGTGCCCGTGGCGTCCGGGCTGATCAAGAGGGGTGTCACGCCCGCCGCCGCGCTGGCGTTCCTGCTGTCCTCGCCCGCGATCAACCCGGTGGTGCTGGTCGCCACCGCCGTCGCCTTCCCCGGCCAGCCGCTGATGGTGCTGGCCCGTTTCGCCGCGTCGCTGCTGGCCGCGGTGTGCGTGGGGTGGCTGTGGCTGCGGTTCGGCAAGGCCGAGTGGCTGCGCAACAGGAGCCACCACCACGGCTCGTTCCTGGAGGCGATGCGCCACGACCTCCTGCACGCGGGCGGGTTCCTCATCGTCGGCGGACTGGCCGCGGCCACGCTGAACGTCGCCGTGCCGCGCGAGTGGCTGACCGCGCTGGCCGACGTGCCGTGGCTGTCGGTGCTGGTGCTGGCGGGGCTCGCGGTGCTGCTGTCGATCTGCTCGGAGGCCGACGCGTTCGTCGCCGCCTCGCTGTCGGCCTTCTCGCCCACCGCCAAGCTGGCTTTCATGGTGGTCGGGCCGATGGTCGACCTCAAACTGATCGCGCTGCAGGCCGGCACGTTCGGCAAGGCGTTCGCGGTCAGGTTCGTGCCGGTCACGCTGGCGCTCGCGATCGCCGCCAGCGTCCTCGTCGGATGGATCCTGTTGTGAGCCGGATGTCGCAGAACCTGGTCCTGATGCTGCTCGGCGGCGCGCTGCTGCGGATCTCGGCGTTCTCCACGACGTACGTCAACTACGTCAAGCCGGGCTTCAGGCCCTTCCTCATCGCGGCAGGCGTGGTGATCTTCGCGATCGGGGTGCTGGGCCTGATCCGCAGGGCCGCCTCTGGCGAACATCACCATCACGGGCCCAAGGTGGCATGGCTGCTGTGCCTGCCGGTGTTCGCCGTCTTCCTGGTCGCGCCGCCCGCGCTCGGCTCCTTCGCCGCGGCCAGGTCGGACGCCCCGCCGCCGCCCGCGCCCCAGGTGCTCGACGCCTACGCGCCGCTGGAGGGCGACCGCCCCGCCGAGATGCCGATGAGCGAGTTCATCGGCAGGGTCTTCAGCGACTCCAACCAGACCCTCAAGGACAAACGGGTCAAGCTGACCGGGTTCGTCACGCCCGCCAGGAAGAAGGGCCAGTGGTACGTCACGAGGATGCAGCTGGCCTGCTGCGCCGCCGACGCCTACGCGCTGAAGGTGATCGTGCGTGACGCGCCGCCGCCCAAGCCGGACACCTGGGTCCAGGTCACGGGGACGTGGGTGCCGACCGAGATCGACGAGAACGCCACCGGCGTCATCTACGCCGAGCTCGCCGCCTCCGACGTGGAGCCGGTGGAGGCGCCCTCAGAACCCTACGAGTAGCTCGGCGGCCTCCTCCTCGACCTGCGCCGCCCGCCGTACCAGCTCAGGGGAGGGGTCGCGGGCCACCTGCGACCAGAGCTCGCCCGCGGTCCGGTAGAGGGGCGCGGCGGGGTGGTTCCCCGCCTCGTCGAGGAAGTCGGCGTACAGCGGCCTGGTGGCGCCCGGCGCGGTGTGCTCCACCTCCAGGCAGTCGTGGACGCGCTGCCGTGAGCTCTCGAGCACCTCGGGGTCGGCCAGGTGCTCGGCCAGCCGCCGCATCCCCGACAGTCCGAAGTTCACGTCGAACCTGTTGCCGAGGACCGGGCCCTTCAGCCTGTCGCCCGTCTCCTTGATCGCCGCTCTGACGTCGGGCTCGGCCGTGGGCGGCCCGGTGATCTCCGTGAGCTGGTGCTTCTCCTTCCTGACGGCCGACCACTCGGTCATGAAGGCCGTCAGCGGCATCTCGCCGTCGAGCAGCCTGACCACGTCGCCGTCGATCCCGAGCACCGCCACGTCGCAGGGGTCGGGGAAGTCCTGGCCTGGGCGCCTGATGCGGCAGATCACCCCGTGGCCGGCGTCCAGCGCCGCCCTCAGGTTCCGCTCGGCCACCTTCGGCGAGCCGGTCCGCCTCACCTGGTGCGGCACGCCCGTGCGGGCGAGCGCCTTGCCGATCATGGGCTCGGGGTGCGCCTGCGTGACGATCGTCAGCATCGGGGGCTGCCCGCTGTACCGGAAGACGAAGCACATGAAACCGATGCCGCCGCCCAGGCCCAGCCACATCGCCTCGGAATGGGTGCCGAGCAGGCTCCGCAGCAGCCTGGACTCACGATGCATGTCGATGTCTCCTCGGGACGAGCGGGAACGCTCAGGGGAAGGCGGAGTTGAGCCCCGTGACGTCGAGCACCCGCCGCAGCACGCCGTGCACCCCCGTGAGGCGCAGGCTGCCGCCGCGCTCCCGCACGTGGCGCAGGTGCTCGATCAGCACCCACAGCCCGCTGGAATCGCAGAACTCCAGCCCTGAGGCGTCCACCACGAACGTGTGGACGCCCTCTGCGAGCAGGTGCGAGAGGCGCTCGTCAAGGACCGATGCGGTGAGCTTGTCGAGGTCGCCCTCCAGCCGTACCACCGCAGCCCCCGGGGAGCGTTCCACCTCGACATTCAGTTCTGCCAACGGGGTTGCCTCCCGCGTAGGAGCCTTCTCCCGAAGGTACACCCCTGCCGCGACGAGCGTTAGCCGCTAAGGTGGTGTGCGCACTGGAGGGTTCGCATAGTGGACGAGTGCAGCCGCCTTGAAAGCGGCCAGGTCAGCGATGGCCTCAAGGGTTCGAATCCCTTACCCTCCGCTCACGCTCCCGCCAGGCCGTCTCCGACGGCCGCGGCGAGCTGGAGGTAGGCGTCCCTCGTCGGCTCCTGCAGCCGGTCGAGGTCGATCTCCGCGCCCTCCTCCAGATGCGGGTCGTACGGCACGCGGATCACCGTACGGCAGCGCGCCGCGAAGTGCGCCTCCAGCTTGGCGATGTCCACAGCCGACTTCGACCTCGGCCGTACGCTGCACAGCACCACCGTCGCGTCCCTGACCAGGTCGCCGTAGTGGTGCGCCTCCAGCCAGTCGAGCGTCGCCGAGGCCGCCCGCGCGCCGTCCACCGAAGGCGAGCTGACCAGCACGATCTGGTCGGCCAGACCGAGCACGCCCGACATGGCCGAGTGCAGCAGGCCGGTGCCGCAGTCGGTGATGCAGATGGAGTAGAAGTTCTCCAGCACCTGGGCGACCTGCTGGTAGTCGGCGGCGCTGAACGCCTCCGACACCGAGGGGTCGCGGTCGGAGGCGAGCACCTCGAGCCGCGAGGTGGCCTGCGAGGTGAAGGCCCTGATGTCCACGTACCGCTTGACCTGGGCGCGCTCGTTGAGCAGGTCGCGCACGGTCGCCGAGGTCTCCAGCTCCAGCTTGTCCGACAGCGTCCCGCGGTCGGGGTTGGCGTCGACCGCGATCACCCGGTCGCCGCGGACCTGCGCCAGCGTGGCGCCCAGCCCGACCGTGGTGGTGGTCTTGCCGACGCCGCCCTTCAGACTGAGGACGGCGACGCGGTGGTGCCCGGTCGAGACAGGCGTGCGCGCCCTGGCCACCAGGGCCCTGCGGCGGCGCACGTCGGCAGGCTCGCCCGGCTTGATCCAGCCCGCCGACGCCTTGTAGACCAGGCGGCGCCAGCCCTTGGCGGGAGCGTTCCTCCTGCCGCGCAGCAGCGAGTCGGGGTCCAGGCTCTCGGCGGTCGGCCGGTCGCCCAGCGGCGGGCGGGACGGCGCGGTGAACACCGGCACGGGAGGCTGGGCGCGGCGCCGTACGGGGAAGGACTCCTCCTGCACGACCACCTCCACCGACGGCTCCTCGGCCCATGGCCGCTCGTCGCGGCGCTGGAAGCGGTGCTCGAAGGGCTGCCGCTCGACCTCGTGCCTCTCGACTTCATGTCGCTCGACTTCGTGACCACGGGCGTCGTCACGCTCGGAGTCCCGGGCCTCCATGTCGCGGCGCTCGGAGTCGTGGTCCCCGACCTCGGAACGCTCGACCTCCTCGGAACGCTCGACCTCGTGCCGCGAGGCTTCGGAACGCTCGGACTCGGGGCGCGAGGCTTCGAGGGGCTCGGACTCGGGGCGCGAGCCGAAGGTGAACCGCCCGAAGGCGGGCTCGTCCTGGCGCGGCGGCTCGAACGACGGCTGGGTGTCGACCACCTCGCCCTGGACCGTTTCCACGTCCGCGATGCCCTCGAAGCTCTCAGCGGACGGCTGCGGCCACGGCGGCTGCGGCCACGAGGGGTCCGTGCGCTCCTCCGGCGGCAGCGGGTCGAACATGCTGCCCTCGGACTCGGCCGCCAGGGGCTTGTCGAAGGCCGTCATCCGGTAGGAGTCGGTGTCGTCGGGGCGGGGAAGCGGCTTCAACGGGGCCATGAAGGCGTCGTCGTCGTCCCTGCCGAACGTCGGCGGCCTCTCCGCCTCCACCGACGCTTCGAACCACTCGGCGGCCTCGGCCTCCTCGGCCGGCAGCTCCTCCGCGGCCTCGGGGCCGTACACCGAGTCGACCGCGGCGCGGAACAGCGGCGGGGTCGGGGTGTCCTGCTCCGTGGGCACCGACAGCCATGGATCCTTGGGATACGGCGAAACGACGGTGTCGTCCGTGGTCACGGAGACGGAGCCGGTCTTGGCGCTGACCTTGACTGGTTCCTCGTCGTTCTCCTTGATGGCGTCGAGCCAGGCGAGCTGTTCCTCGAGAGATTCTTCACGATCGTGCCTTGCCACCGTGTTCCCCCTCGGGACGGGTGTAAAGGTGCAGCAAACACATTGCAGATTAACGCCCTGTGTTCCATTGAATGCAGCCAACCCGCAACTTCACCGCCCGGCTACCGTGGGTCGCATGCGAGCGATTGTCATCACCAGGCCCGGCGGACCAGAGGTTCTGGAGTGGCGGGAGGTGCCGGATCCGCGTCCCGAGCGGGGCGAAGTCGTGATCGATATCACCGCCTCAGCGGTCAACAGGGCCGATGTGATCCAACGGCTGGGTTTCTATGACCCTCCGCCCGGCGCCTCGCCCTATCCGGGGCTCGAGTGCTCGGGGGTGATCTCCGAGGTCGGCCCTGACGCCGTCGGGTTCGCGGTCGGGGACCGCGTCTGCGCTCTGCTGAGCGGCGGCGGCTATGCCGAGCGGGTGGCCGTGCCATGGCAGCAGGTGATGGCCGCGCCGGAGGGGCTGCCGCTGGACGAGGCCGCGGCGCTGCCGGAGGCGGTCTGCACGGTCTGGTCGAACGTCTTCATGACCGCCAGGCTCAGGCGCGGTGAGACCCTGCTGGCGCACGGCGGCGCCAGCGGCATCGGCACGACCGCGATCCAGCTCGCCAAGGCGTTCGGCTCGCCCGTCGTGGTGACGGTCGGGTCGCAGGAGAAGGCGGAGCGGTGCCTGGAGCTGGGCGCGGACGAGGCGATCAACTACCGGACGGAGGACTTCGCGGAGAAGGTCCAGGCGGATGTGATCCTCGACATCATCGGCGCCAAATATCTTCCAGGGAACGTCAAAGCCCTTAAAACGGGCGGACGTCTGGTGGTGATCGGACTGCAGGGCGGCACGAAGGGCGAGCTCGACCTGCACGCGCTGACCAGGAAGCGCGCCGCCGTCCACGGCACCACGCTCCGGTCCAGGCCGACGGACGAGAAGGGCGCGATCGTGCGCGGGGTCGCCGACAACGTGTGGCCGCTGGTGTCGGCGGGCGCGATCAGGCCGATCGTGTACGCCAGGGTCCCCATGGCCGAGGCCGCCCGTGCCCACGAGATCCTCGATTCCGGGGAACACTTCGGAAAGATCCTGCTAGTAGGTTGAGAGCTATGAACGCTGAGGAGAACACCCCCCACATCGTGGTGGTGGGACCCGAGGGCTTCAGCGCCCAGGGCGATAGTGGTGAGCAGGAAGAGCGGTCGGTCACCAACCTGGTCGAGCAGCCCGCGAAGGTGATGCGCATCGGCAGCATGATCCGTACGTTGCTCGAGGAGGTCAGGGCGGCACCTCTCGACGAGGCCAGCCGCAAGCGGTTGAAGGAGATTCACGAGAGCTCGATCAAGGAGCTTGAGGACGGTCTCGCGCCCGAGCTGGTCGAGGAGCTCGAGCGGCTTTCGCTGCCGTTCACCGACGACAACGGCACGCCGCCGAGCGACGCGGAGCTGCGCATCGCGCACGCCCAGCTCGTCGGCTGGCTTGAGGGGTTGTTCCACGGGATCCAGACCACGCTGTTCGCGCAGCAGATGGCGGCCCGTGCCCAGTTGGAGCAGATGCGCAAGGCGCTGCCTGGAGGGATGTCGCAGGACCCGCAGCGGGCCAGTGGCTCGGGTCCCTACCTGTAGATCTCTTCCAGCACGCGTGCCACACCGTCGTCGTCGTTCGCCGCGGTCACATGGTCGACCGCGGCGAGCACGGCGGGGTGGGCGTTGGCGACGGCGTACGAACGACCTGCCCAGGCCAGCATGGGCAGGTCGTTCGGCATGTCCCCGAACGCGATCACCTCGGCGGGCCTGATCCCGTGGGCGGACGAAAGCGTCGCGAGGGCGGAGGCCTTGGTGACGCCCTGCGCGCTCATCTCGACGAGCGCCCTGCCGCTGGAATGGGTGGTGGTCACCAGATGGCCGACGAGCTCGTGAACGGCCTCGTGGAGGCTGTCGGGGTCCATTCCCGGATGGAGGGCGAGGAGCTTGGCGCAGGGACGCGAGGTGAGCGTCGAGGCGCCGGCCCTGAGGTCCCTCACCGCCTTGCTGCCGATGCCACCGAGTCCGAAATCCGACTCATGCGCAAATCCGCCTTCGTACTCGACCGAAAATGTCAGATCGGGCACGTTCGCTCGAAGCTGAGCGACGACCTCTTCGAGGACGTCGGCCGCTATGAGGTGCGACTCGACTATCCGTTCGGTGTGGAGGTCGTAGAGCAGGGCTCCATTGGCGCAGATGGCCAGTCCGCGATGCCGTACGGCGTCGGCGACCACGCGCATCCACCTGGGCGGACGGCCGGTGACGAAGACCAGCATCGAGCCTGCCCGCTCGACTTCGGAGAAGGCGGCGGCGGTACGTGAGGACACGGTTCCGTCGGCGCGAAGTGCGGTCCCGTCGAGGTCGGTGGCGACGAGTCGAGGGGTCGAAGAGTGGGTCGGCATAACAGGTTCCAGTTTGCACTGTGATGCCGCTCCCCAGAAATCTTCCTAGGGAGGGGAACACCAACGCGGCCGAATGGTGTTAGATGTGATGGCGTTGTATTAGCTGATCCCGTAGTGAAAACCGGCATGAGATTGTCTGAGCCACCCCGGGTGCTTGCTGTACGACCAACCGGGATTCGCGAGGTGCGGGTCCCATAGATTCACATCCTGAGGGAGAGCTTTTATGGCTCAGGGAACCGTCAAGTGGTTCAACGCCGAGAAGGGCTTCGGCTTCATCGCCCCGGACGGCGGTGCGCCGGACGTGTTCGTGCACTTCTCCGAGATCGTCGGCAACGGCTACCGCAGCCTTGAAGACGGGGCGCGGGTCGAGTTCGAGATCACGCAGGGCCAGAAGGGGCCGCAGGCCTCCCAGGTCCGTGCCATCTGACCTGATAGCTACGAGGTGAGAGCGGGGACCATCCGGTCCCCGCTCTTTCTCGTCTCCTGGGGCATGTCGGGCGTTACGGCACGCACGGCAGCGCCCACCCCGGTCACCGCTGACCGCCTGTCCAGGGAGACGCTCCTCCAGCTGCGCCGGCCAGGGCAGGGGACGCGGCGCGTTCAGCGGTACACCAGCCCCGACAGCCGCCACGCCAGCCTCTTCCTGAAGACCGGCAGCACGGCCAGCGTCCTCAGCAGAACGTTCCGCAGCGGGCGCCACCGCCTGTTGACGGTCGCCAGCCCGGTGAGCTGTCCCGCGAACTTCACCACCTGCTCGGCCACGGGCCGCCGCTTGGCCGCGTAGCCGTCCAGCGGGTCCGCCGAGCCGGTCCGCAGCGCCTCGCCCAGGGCCTCCCCGAGCGCCGTCGCGTCCTGCAGGCCCGCGTTCATGCCCTGCCCGCCGGCCGGGCTGTGCACGTGGGCGGCGTCGCCCGCGAGCACCACCCGCCCCGAGCGGTACGCGTCGGCCACCCTGTGGTGCACCCTGAAGCGCGAGCCCCAGACGATCTCCTGGACCACGGCCCTCTCCTTGACGGGCCCGCGCGTGTCGAGCAGCCGCTGCACGAAGGCCACGTCGGGCTTCTCCGGCGCCTGGTCCACGGTCGCCACGATCCTGAACGCGCCTCCCGGCAGCGGGGCGACCACCACCAGGCCCTCGGGGGAGAAGAACAGCTCGACCTCGTCGTCGGGGACGCCGCCGCTGAGCCGTACGTCGGCCAGGGAGAACGACTCGGCGTACGTCCCGCCGCTGAACCCGATGCCCACCTGCTCGCGCACCGTGCTGTGCATGCCGTCCGCGCCGACCAGGAACCTGGCGCGCACGCTGCCGCCGTCGTCGAAGGTGGCCGTCGCGCCCTCGCCGTCCTGCGTCACGCCCACCAGCCGGTACGGCCTGACGACCCGCCCCCCGAGCTCCTCGAACCTGGCCAGCAGGATCTTCTCGGTGTCGGCCTGGGAGATCATCAGCGTGTAGGGGTAGGCGGTCGGCAGCGACCTGAAGTCGACGGGCACGAGCACCCTGTCCCTGTCCCTGATCGTGAAGCGGGGCGAGTGGATGCCCCGCGCGGTCATGGCCTCCGTGACGCCCAGCGGCTCCAGCACCTCGAGGGTGCGGGCGTGGACGACGGCCGCCCGGGAGGTGTTGTCGCCTTCGGCCTGGTCGTCCGCGACGGTGACGTCGAACCCCTGCTGGGCGAGGGACACGGCGACGGCGAGCCCGGTGGGACCCGCGCCGACGACCAGGACGTCCGTGGTGCTGCTCATCTCGCACTCCTTCAGGTCAACGCTTGTTGGCATCACTATGACCCCGCTCGGGTAGCGATGTCAACACTTGTTGGCCTACAGTTGTTGACATGAGGAGAACGTCCGAGGACACCAAGGCGGCGATCCTGGCCGCCGCCCGCGAACGCTTCGCGGCCGACGGCTACGAGAAGGCGACGATCAGGGCCATCGCCGCGGACGTCGGCATCGACCCGGCCATGGTGATGCGGTACTTCGGCAACAAGGAGAAGCTCTTCGCCGCCGCCGCCCACTTCGACCTGCACTTCCCCGACCTGCCCACGATGGCGCGCGAGGAGGTGGGGTCCACGATGGTCAGGCACTTCCTGGCGCTGTGGGAGAGCGACGAGGCGCTTCAGGTGCTGCTGCGCACCGGCGTCACCAACGAGGCGGCCGCCGAGCGCATGCGGGGGATCTTCGCCGGCCAGCTCGGCCCCGTGGCCGCCCGCCTGTGCCCCGACCCGTCCACCGCGCCCGTCCGTGCGGGCCTGGCGGCCTCCCAGATCCTCGGCATGGCGCTGACCCGCTACATCCTGCGCCTGCCTCCCGTGGTCGCGATGACCCACGACGAGATCGTCGCCTGGCTCGGCCCGACCATCCAGCGTTACCTGATCGATTGACGATCCGGCGAACCGCGACGGGCCGATCGCCTTCTAACCGGTCATGAAGTACGCCTGGTCGTGCCACCCCGTGACCGTCGTCGCGGTGATCGTGCTGCTGGTCAACGACCACCTGCTCAAGCAGGCCTGGCCCGGGTTCCTCACAGGCAAGTTGAGCGACGTCGCGGGCCTGTTGGTGGCGCCGCCCCTGCTGGCCCTCGTGCTGCGCCGCAGGGCCGACCTCGTGGCGCTCCTCCTCACCGGGGGCGTCTTCGCGGTCGTCAAATGCACCGAAACGGGCGCGGAGGTGGCGTCCCAGGCCTGGACCCTCGTGGCCGGCCCTTCGCGCGTCCTGGCGGATCCTACGGACCTCCTGGCCCTCCCCGCCCTGGCTCTCGCCTGGTGGGTCCGCCGGCACGCCGACACCGTCCCCACACGGTCGAGGATCGTCTTCGCGATCCCGCTCGCCACCCTCGCCGTCACCGCCACTTCGATCGCGCCGCCCATTCCCGCCGTCGAGGACGTCCGTGTCGAAGGGAAGGGGATCGTCGCGATCGTGCACGGGAGCGCGGCCGACAACGTCTCCTTCGACGGCGGCCGCACCTGGAGCGCCCGGCGCGACGAATCGAAGGGTCCCGGCCGGTCGGCCGCCTCCCGGCGCGAGATACTTGGCCAGTCGACCGCCTGTGTGCCCGGTCGGGCACAACGGTGCTACCGGATCGTCAAGGGCCTGATGAAGGTCGAACAGTCCGACGACGGCGGCGTGTCATGGCAGCCGTCGTGGGAGGTGTCCGGCGGGAGGGTGGCGCTCCTGGAGCGGGCCCTGGCCCCCGAGCCCTTCGATCTGCTCGGGCGCGCGTCCTACGACCCCGTCATCTCCATAGCATCCGTCGTGCTCGCGGTTCAGGACCTGCCGGGTGGCCAACACGTCGTGGTGGTCGCCAACGGCCTCGACGGTGTGGCGGTCAGGGACCCCGCAGGCACCTGGCGGAGGCTGGGATTCACGGCGGCGGGGAGTCTCTCTGAGGCTGACGCCACGCCGCTTGACCGGTTCGGCTCGCACGTGGGGGAGGAGACGGCGGTCGCGGTGCTGGCCGGGCTCGGTGCTTTCGCGCTGGCGCTGGGCGTCGGCACTCCCCGCCGAGCGGTTGCCGTCACGGTCGCCTGCGTGCTCGCCGCGTGTGGATGCGCCACGCTGCTCCCGCTCGGAGCGGGCGTGGGAACGTGGGCGTTGCTCATGGGGCTGCTCGGCATGATGGCGCTCGCCGTCACGCTGATCGTCCTGTTGGCGATCACAGGTGCGGTGGGGCTGACCGTTCGGCGACTCACCGTGGCGTTCGGGACGGGGGTGTTCACGGCGCTCGGCGTCGCCCTGCCGTTTCACGGGTGGAGCGCGGGATGGCCCGACCGGTACGGGACCGCCGTGGGGCTGGCCGTGCTGTTCGGGCTCGCGGCCGCGACCGCCGGATGCGTCGCGGCCCTGCGCGTGAAGGGCGCGGGGCCGCGGACGACCACGGCTACTTGACGGGCTCCAGCACGTCGAGACCCACGTAAGGACGCAGCGCCTTCGGCACCACGACCGAGCCGTCGGCCTGCTGGTGGGTCTCCAGGATGGCGACGATCCACCGGGTCGTGGCGAGCGTGCCGTTGAGGGTGGCGAGGAACTGCGGCTTGCCGTCCTTGTCGCGGAACCTGGACCCCAGCCTGCGCGCCTGGAACTCGGTGCAGTTGGACGTCGAGGTCAGCTCGCGGTACCGGCCCTGGGTCGGGATCCAGGCCTCGCAGTCGAACTTGCGCGCCGCCGACATGCCCAGGTCGCCGGCCGCGGTGTCGATGATGCGGTAGGGCACCTCGATCTTGGCCATCATCTCCTTCTCCCACGCGAGCAGCCGCTGGTGCTCGGCGTCGGCCTCCTCGGGCCTGCAGTAGGAGAACATCTCGACCTTGTCGAACTGGTGGACGCGGATGATGCCACGGGTGTCCTTGCCGTAGGAGCCGGCCTCGCGGCGGAAGCAGGACGACCAGCCCGCGTAGCGGAGCGGCAGCTCCGAGCCGTCGAGGATCTCGTCGCCGTGGTAGCCCGCCAGCGACACCTCGGACGTGCCGACCAGGTAGAGGTCGTCCTCGGGCAGGCGGTAGATCTCCTTGTCGTGGGCGACATGGAAACCGGTGCCCGCCATGGTCTCGGGCTTGACCAGCACCGGCGTGATCATCGGGACAAAGCCCGCCTCGATCGCCTGCTGCATGGCCATGTTGAGCAGCCCGAGCTGCAGCCGGGCGCCGACGCCGCGCAGGAAGAAGAAGCGCGAGCCCGAGACCTTCGCGCCGCGCTCCATGTCGATGGCGCCGAGCAGTTCGCCCAGCTCCAGGTGGTCGCGCGGCTCGAAGTCGAACTCCCGCGGCTCGCCGACGGTCTCCAGCACGACGTAGTCGTCCTCGCCGCCGTGGGGTGCCTCGGTGGAGACGATGTTGGGGATGGTCCCGAGCAGCTCCTGCAGCTCAGCGCCGAGCTTCTCGGCCTCGGCCTCGGCCGACTTGACCTGCGCGGCGAGATCCTTGGCCCGCTGGAGCAGCGCCTGCTTCTCCTCGCCGGAGGCCTTGGAGACCGACTTGCCCATGGACTTCTGCTCGGCGCGCAGAGACTCGAACGAGGTCAGCGCGGCGCGGCGGCGCTCATCCAGGTCGAGCAGCGTGTCGACGACGGCGTCGTCCTCACCGCGGGCACGCTGCGAAGCCCGTAGCCGGTCGGGGTCCTCACGAAGGGTACGCAGGTCAATCACAGACCAAGGCTACCGACCCACCGTGTCCGCCCGCGCCTGCTTTCTGATCGGGTACGGCGAGCACGCTCCGCCCCGGCGGCATCACCGCCGGTCGTGGCCGCCGCTCCCGCGGGTGCAGGCGCTCAGACCTGGCCGGACCTGATCCTGGTCAGCCAGGCGCCGGCCTCGGCGAAGTCGGCGTCCGCCGTACCCCGCTTGATCTGGGGAGCCACGCCGTCGGCCCGCGGATAGCTGCCGAGGAAACGGACCTCGCCGCAGATCCTGTGCAGCCCCGAGAGCGCCTCGCCGACGCGCGCGTCGGACACGTGCCCCTCGAAGTCGAAGTGGAAGAAGTAGCGCCCGATGCCCTCGCCGGTCGGTCGCGACTCGATGCGGCTCAGGTTGACGCCGCGCACGGAGAACTCGGTCAGCATCTCCAGCAGCGCGCCGGGGTGGTCGTCGGCGAGGAAGACCACGAGCGTGGTGCGGTCGGATCCGGTCGCCTCGGGCAGCGGCCCGGGGCGGGACACCCGCACGAAGCGGGTGACCGTGTCGGACCTGTCGCCGATGTTGGCGGCGATCTCGACCAGGCCGTAGTGCTCGCCCGCGATGCGGGCCGCGATCGCCGCGTCGTACGGCGAGCCCGGCAGCGACACCTCCTGCGCGGCGGCGGCCGTGGAGGGCGCGGCGACGACGACCGCGTCGGGCAGTTCGCGGGCGATGAACCCCCTGCACTGCGTGATCGCGGCGGGGTGGGTGTAGACGCGTTTGATGTGCCTGAGCTCGGTGTCGGGCCTGGCCAGCAGCGAGAACTGCACGGGCAGGAGCAGTTCGGCCGAGATGAGCAGCGGTTCGCCCCAGGCGAACTCGTCGAGCGTCGTGGTGATCGCGCCCTCGAGCGAATTCTCCAGGGGAACGACCGCTCCGTCGGCCTCGCCCGCGCGGCACGCGTTGAGCGCCGCGCTGACGGTCGCGCAGGGCAGGCGCTCGGCGCCGGGCTCCATGAGCCGCAGGGCCTCTTCGGTGAAGGTGCCCTCGGGCCCGAGATAGGCGAGTCGAGGAGACATGACTACAGAGTAGTCAACGCCTCGCCATCTGTGGTTCGAACTCGGGGCCGAGACCGAGCCTGGCCGCCCGCACGGCTTCCTCCTCCTCGGGCGACAGCGGCTGGGCGCCCTTGCCGCCGACCACGGGACGCACGTAGGTACGGGTCTCGGAGCGCCCGTTGATGGAGGTGAGCACGATGCCGTCGCCCAGCCCGTTGATCATCGCGATGGAGAACGAGAGGCGGCCCGTCATCTCCTGGAGCGCGTCGTAACGGTAGACCGCCACGTCGCGGATGGCCTTGAGATCCCCTTTGCTCTCGCTGGCCTGCCTGGTGATCATCTGCTGGCAGTCGTCGACGGCGGCGCGCGCCTGCCTGAGCGCGAGATAGCCGATGACGACGCCGCTGACCCCGGCGAGGACGCCCACGACGATCCAGAGAGTAATCAGCACATCACCAAGAGTGTCACAAGATCTGGCGTCGTTTGGGCAACCAGACGCCCAACAGCCAGACCAGGGCGATCGCGCCGAGTCCGAACCCGTTCTGCACGATCTTTCCGATGACGGGGCTGACGACCGGGATGTCCGCCGCCTTGATCGCCACCCCCCACCAGGGGATCGGCACCACGTAGAAGAGCCACACGCCGGTCGCCACGCGCAGCCGTACGACGTCGTGGCCGTTGCCCACCAGCGCGCCCAGGACGACGACCACCCACGCCAGGTGGTGGATCCACGCCACGGGCGACAGCAGCACGGCCATCAGCCCGACCAGCGCGACGGAGGTCATGAGGTCGCCCCTGTCGAGCGCCTCGCGGGCGAAGCGGAAGCCGTACCACCCGACGACGGCCACGAGCGCGAGCCACAGCGCCGTCGTCACGCCCTCGCCCAGGTAGAGCCTGATCAGCATGCCGCGCATCGACTGGTTGGTGGTGGCGGCGTTGGCGCCGAGGCGCTCGGGGTCGAGCAGCGCCCTGAACCAGAAGTCGGCCGAGTCGCGCGGGATGACCGCGAACGGCATGAGCGTGAACAGCGCCGTGCTGAACGTCGCCATCCAGAACGTCTTCCACTGCCTCGTGACGAGCAGGTAGATCAGGAAGACGCCGGGGGTGAGCTTCACCGCCGTGGCAAGCCCGATCAGAAGCCCGCGAGGCCACCACGGCCGCTTCGCCGCGCAGTCGGCCAGACACAGTGCCACGAGCAGGATGTCGACCTGCCCGAAGCGCACCTGGTCGCGGATCGGCATCAGGTAGGCGCACGCCACCATCAGGAACGCGAACACCAGCGGGTTCCTGATGACCTGCCGGAACGCGAAGCCCACCGTCACGGCCAGCGCGGCGAAGACGCCGGCCGTCCACACCCACTGCGCGGTCTCCCACGACATCCACGCCAGCGGTACGGCCAGCAGCGCCGCGACCGGCGGATAGGTGAACGGCAGCAGCTGCGGCGCGGGGGTGATGAAGTCGTAGACGGCCCGCCCCTCCAGCACCATCCGCCCGCCCGTGCGGTAGACGTCGAGGTCCACCAGGCGCTGGTCGTCGGCGTTGGTCAGCCACGTCTCGACCAGCGGCCACACCGCCAGCGCGACGAGGACCGCGGCCAGCGGCCACAGCCACCACCGTCGCCCGAACGAGGGCACCGCACCACCTGTCACGATGTGGCACGTTACCGTGGCTCCAACCGATCGAGAGCGTCGACTGTGCCGACCACCGGGGGTCCCGCCATGCCGCACCGTACCCTGGCACGCCTGTGCCTGGGCCTGCTCGCCGTGCTCGCCACCGTCATGGGGGCGAGCTCTTCGCTCGCGGCCGACGCCCCCGAGCGGGGCCGGGTGGCGATCATCGGGGTGCCGGGGCTGCAATGGAACGACCCGCTGGACCCCAAGATCACCCCGGCGCTGTGGCGGCTGGTCGGCGAGGGCGCGTCCGCCTCGCTGTCCACCCGGGTGGTGCCGCCGCCGAACAGGGGCACCTCGTGCCCCATGGCCGGGTGGCTGACGGTCTCGGCAGGCCAGCGGGCCGGCGCCCCCGGCTGCGAGCCGCCCCGCCCTCCCGTCGGCGGGGTCGTTCCCGACTGGGCCGCGCTGACCGGCTTCCAGGGGACGACCGGCTACAACGCGGCTCTGGGCACGCTCGGCCAGGCCGTCGCCGACGCGGGCGGCACGGTGGCGGCCGTCGGCCCCGGCGCTGCGCTGGGCGCGGCCGACAAGGCGGGACGCGTGCCGCACTACGCGGACACCCCCGAGGCGCTGGCCGATCCGGCCTCCTTCGACCTGCTCGTGATGGAGGCGGACGCGCTCGCCGAGAGCTGGAGCGCCGAGCGGCGCGACGCCGACGGCATCCCCGCGGATCTCGACACGATGGATCGTGTCACGGCCGTCTTCGAAGCCGACCACCAGATCGGCGCCTTCGTCGACAGGCTCCCTGCCGATACCACGATCCTCGTCGCCGGCCTGTCCGACACCTCGGGAGCGGCCCAGCTCCACGTCGCCGTCGCCAAGGGAGGCCCGTTCCGCCACGGGCTGCTGACCGCCGCCTCCACCCGCCAGGACGCGCTGGTCACGATCACCGACCTGACCGCCACCGCGCTGCGCCTGCTCGGGATCGAGCGCCCCGACGGAGTGGTCGGGCGGACATGGGAGAACGACGGCGCCGCGCCGGCCTCCGTCGAGGAGACCGTCGCCGTGCTCGCCGACCAGAACCTCGCCAGCAAGGTGCTCCGCGAGGTGCGAGGGCCGTTCTTCGCCGTCTTCGTGGCGGTGCAGGTGCTCTTCTACGCCCTCGCCGCGATCGTCCTGCGCCGCCGCAGGTCGTCGTCGTCCGGGACCGAGCTCGACGCCGCGTCCTCGCGGGTGCTCGTCGCCGTCCAGGTGGTCGCCGTGCTCAGCGGGGCCGTCGCCGTGTCCACCTTCCTCGCCCAGCTCGTGCCGTGGTGGAGCGTGGCCGGACCCATGATCGCGCTGATCGTCACCATCCTCGCCTTCGCCGGGCTCATCACGGGGCTCGCCTTCGCGGGTCCATGGCGTTCGCACGTGCTCGGGCCGCTCACCGTCGTCGCGGGCATCACCTCGCTGACACTCGTCATCGACGTGATGACCGGCTCGAAGCTGCAGGTCAACGCCGTCACCGGCTACGAGCCCGTCACCGGGGGCCGCTTCTACGGCTTCAGCAACATCGCCTTCGCTGTGTGCGCGACCGGCACGATCCTGGCGCTCGCGGGCGTCGCCCAATGGCTGCTCGGCCGTCTCGGCAGGACCCTGGTGGTACTGCTGTGCGCCGCCTACGGCGGCTTCGCCGTGTTCGCGGACGGCTGGCCGGGATGGGGCGCCGACTTCGGCGGGGTTCCCGCGTTCATGATCGGGCTCGCGGTCTTCCTCATCCTGCTGTCGGGCCGCAAGGTGTCGCTGCTGAAGCTGCTCCTGGTCGGCCTCGTGGGCGCCGCCCTCATCGGGGCCATCGCCTTCGCCGACTGGCTGCGGCCCGCCGACCAGCGCACCCACCTCGGCACGTTCGTCCAGCAGATCATCGACGGGCAGGCGATGACCGTGGTGTGGCGGAAGTTCAGCTCGATGATCGGCATCACCGTGGGCAACTGGCAGCTGACCCTGCTGTCGCTCGTGGCGCTGGCGTTCCTGTTCCTCGTGCTGGACCGGCCCTCGCGGTGGGGCGCCTCGGCCCTCGGCCGCGCCTACGGGTTCGCGCCGACCCTGCGCGCCGGACTGTTCGGTGCGCTGACCTGCGCCTTCGTCGGATTCCTCGTCAACGACTCCGGCATCGCGATCCCCGCCATGGCGCTGACGGTCGCCGTGCCGCTCACTCTGGCCGCCTGCGTGCGCGCGCTCCAGCTCGCCACGCCCACCACCCAAGACCCGCCGTCAACGCCAGCAGCGTCCACGGCGCCACCTGCGACCTGACGACGGTCGTCAGCCAGGCCAGATCGGGCGACTGGCCCTCGACCCTGGCCGGCAGGTAGGCCAGCGACAGCAGCGTCAGATGGGCGACAAGGAACGGCTCCACTCCCGTGGCCGCCAGCATGGCCACCAACGCGAACGCCAGCCCGTCGTACCAGGGCAGGATGTACGGCGTGGCGAACACGTAGGCCACGACCAGCACCGCCGCCACCCTGACCGCGTCGGCGGGCGGCCGCTGGAGCCTGAACAGCGCCCACGCCAGCAGCGCCATCACGACGAACGCGCCGACTTGGATCTCGCCCCTGTAGGCGCTGCCGGTGCCGACGACGGCCTGCAGCAAGCCCTGGACGAGCCTCCAGAACGAGGCCAGCGAGATCGCCTTGCCCGCCCTGCTCACCTGGTCGAAGGCGTGGCCGCCGGCCCACAGATAGCCCGCGCCCGCCACGGCCAGCGCCGACCCCGCCACCAGCGCGAGCCGCTTGGGTCGGCGGCGCAACTCCCACGCGGGGCCCAGCGCGACGAGGCCCGCGTTGAGCTTCACCGCGACCCCGAGCCCCAGCATCACCCCCGCTCCTGCCGTGCCGTTCAGCACCAGCGCGGCCACCATGAACACGATCGCCAGCGTGTCCACGTGCAGCCCGGCGACGAGCTGGTACAGCAGCAGCGGGTTGGCCGTCCACAGCAGAGCCGCCCGCCAGCGCAGGGCCGGGTCGTCACGGGTGAAACGGTCGAGCAGCAGCCCTGTCGCGATGAACGCGGCGGAGTTGACCAGCGCGAGCACGAAGATCGTCAGCCGGACGGAGTCTCCGCCGACCCAGCTCGCCAGCGCCTGCACCGCGGTGGCGACGGGGCCGTAGACGCTGGGCTCCTCCCGCCAGGGCCGCTCCACGGCCGCCGCGACCGGATCGCCAGGGAGGTCGACCGCGCCGTGGACGTAGGGGTCGAGGCCCAGCGTGACCATGCGCCCGTAGGCGGCGTAGTTGAGATGGTCGGCCGAGCCCGACGGTGGAAGGAAGGCGAGCACCACGGCGGCGGCACAGCCCGCCATGACCAGCCCGCGCACGAACCGCACGGGCGGGATCCAGCGGCCGCCGAGCGCCGCGAGCAGCCCGAGCCCCCCGGCGACGATGGCGAGCGCCCCGAACGCGACGACGAGGTGGGGCTCGGGGTGAAGGTCCAGCGAGTACGGCGGCTGCCATCCGGGACCCGCCAGCCCGGGAACCATCGCCGAGGGGCCGAGCAGCCCGATCGTGGCCGTCAGCAGGACGGACACGGCGATGAGCGCGGAGGCGCCGAACACGGCCGGCGTGGGCCTGGGCTCGGTTCCCGCCTGCGATGTCACCCGGAAATTCCAGCACATCATCAGCAGCACTCACGCCCCGACGTACAGAACCTTCGAGGAACTGGTCGCCTCCAGCCGCCGAGCCGGGGACCTTCCCGCCTGGGGTCGACAACCCCGGCCCTCGGGAGACCCCGGCCACCCTCGTCCCGCCGTCCTCCATCGCCCCAGGAGTTCCCGACGACGCCTCTGGGCGGGCGCGGCGGGGTCAGACCTGTGGGCCGTGGTCCGGCGGGGAAGGGCTCAGAGGCGGATCTTCGCCAGGTTGTCCCTGATCACCGGCTCGCGGGCGGCGAGCGCCAGCGCCACATCCCGAAGTTGCCTGGCCCTGTGCACCTGCGCACGCCAGTCGGTCCCGGTCGCGCGATGGGCCATGTCGACCTCGACCTCCGCCACCCTGAACCCCTTGCGCACCAGGTCGATGGTCAGCGCCGTCTCCACGCCGAACCCGTGCGCCAGCGGGCGGGCCGCCTCGAAGGCGTCCCTGGTCAGGCAGCGCTGCCCGTTGAGCGGCTGGGCGGCGGTGAAACCGGAGGCCCGTTTGATCCCGTCACGCGCCAGGCGGACCACGATGCCGTGGCCGCCCAGCTTGACCCGGGTGGCGAAGACCGCGATGGTCATGTCCGCCGCCCCCGCGCGTACGGGCTCGACCAGGGCGGAGGCGGCTCGGGCGGTGTCGCCGAGGTCCGCGTCCAGGAACAGCAGGTGCCTGGGCTTCGGCCCGTCGAGCAGCCGCACCGCCTCGGCACCGCTCTCCATGGCGCCGGCCTTGCCGCGGTTGCGGCTGTGCCGTACGACCCTGGCGCCCGCCGCGCGCGCGACCCGGCCCGTCTGGTCGGTCGAGCCGTCGTCGACGACCACGACGAGGTCGACGCCCGGCAGGTCCATGGCCGCGGCCACGGTCGCGCCGATGCGTTCGGCCTCGTCCCTGGCGGGGATGACGACCGCTGTGTCCGTCACGATCCCTCGGAGATCAACAGCTCCTCAGGCACTTCCTCGTGCACGGTGAAGACCGAGTCGAGGCCCGTGACCTGCAGAATCTTCCGTACGGCAGGCCGAGGCGCGGCGACCTCGAACTGCCCGCCTCGCTCCCTCATCCGCTTGAGCGCCGAGAGCAGCACGTTCATCCCTGTGGAATCGCAGAAATCCACCAGGGACATGTCAATGACCACACGGGTGGGCCCTTCCTGCAGTAGCCGGGTGAACTCCGACTGCAGGCGGGGCGCCGTGTACAGGTCGATTTCACCGGCGATCGCCACGAGGGCGTGGCCGGCATGTGATCGAGTCGAGACCTTGAGCTCCACATGGGCAGGCTAGCGGCGCTGAGGCTCTGGGTCACGTTCTCACGCCGATAGGGGGCGGTCGGGTTTTTGTCCCCCGTTTGGGCCTCATGAAAACGCAGAGTACGCGAAGCTTGACACTACGAAACCGGTGCGCGCCCGGCCCGTCGGGGGAGGAAGTAGATGAACGATGATCACCTAGAGGACCCGCACCGCCGTCGGCTACGCGAGCGCCTCGAGGTCCTGATGTTGCGCGCCGAGAAGTCCGCCTCGTGGCGTGAGGAGACCAGACGCCTGCGCAGCCTGGTCAATCTGGATGGGTTCGTTCCTGTCCGCACCCGACTGTCATCCGAGGACCTCGACTTCCTCGCCGACGCCCGCGACGACCTGCTGATGTTCGCCCAGCTCGGGCTGCGGCTGCTCGACCTGCACCAGCCGCGCGACGCGGGCGGCATCACCAGCGACGCCGCCCATCCGATCCTGCGGTGCAGAAGCTGCATGTGGCGCTGGCCGTGCCCGACGTACCGCGCGTTCACCGACTCCTTCGAAGAGTCCAGCGACCTGTCCGAGTCGGCCTGACGGGCTTCCCCCGCCCGCTCCGCCGTGGCAGCAGAACGAGCATGCTGTGAGACTGCGCTACGTGCCCGGATTCCCCTCGCCGGCCCGCAAGGTCCGCGACCGCAGCCTCCCGATCGGTCATCGGCTGTCCGCGCTGCACGAGTGCGCGCGCCGCTTCTCCCCCTACGGCTTCCGCGCCACGTGGCATCACCTGACGGTCAGCGCCCGGATCCCGAAACGGCTGGAGCACGATCCCGAGTCCCTCGAACGAGCGCTGGACGAGCTGGAGGCCGCCCGCCGGTTGTGGCTGCTCCACATGGAGACGGTCGCGCTGCGCAGGCGGGAGTCGAAGTCCCGCGGGCACCGGATCCCCCGCGGGGCCGACGAGGCGTATCCACCCGGATGGTCGGGTCTGCTCCACTGCCCCGATCTGGACGTGTACCCACGCGACGGCCTGGTCGCGGTGATCGCGAGGCTCGTCGCCGCATACGCGGTGGGGGCGACCGATCGGCGGGCCTGCCTGGCCTGCGAGACGCCCCGGCCGGCGACGGAGGTGTGTCCGCGCTGTGGTGTCGCGCCGCGTGGATACGCCCGTTCGCCCAGCCCGGAGGAGCGCGAGCGGATGGACGACCGATGGCGTCAGGTCTGGGGACGGACATGGGCGACGCCGTACGGTTTCACGCGGCGCGAGCGTCAGGCGTTGCCGAACGTCATCGCCCTGGCCTCCGAGTAGCGCTCGCGCAGCCCCGGGGTGGGGTCGGCGTCGTGGATCGCGGGCGAGCCCGTCGACCAGGCAGGGGGTTCCGCGCCGCCCGACAGCAGCCATGCCGCCTGTCTCGCCGCTCCGTCGGCGACGTACTCGCCGGGAGGCGGGACGATCACGGGACGGCCGAAGACGGTGGGGGCGATGCGCCTGACCGCCTCGGACCGCGCGCCGCCGCCGATCAGCAGGACCCGCTGGGGGGACAGTCCGAGCGCGTCGAGGGCGTCGGCGAGGCCGCAGAGCATGCCCTCGACCGCCGCGCGAGCCAGATGGGCGGGCGTGGACGTGGTCAGGCGCAGGCCGTGGACGGCGCCCGTGGCCCTGGGGAGGTTGGGTGTGCGCTCACCCTCCAGGTACGGCACCAGCGTCAGCCCGTCTGCTCCCGGAGGCGCCTGCAGGGCCAGCGAGCCCAGCTCGTCCAGCGAGACGCCGAGCATCGCGGCCGCCGCGTCGAGGACCCTGGCCGCGTTGAGCGTGCACACCAGCGGCAGGAAGCGGCCCGTGGCGTCGGCGAAACCCGCCACCGCGCCCCCGGCGTCACGGCTGGGCGTGTCGGCGACCGCGAACGCGGTGCCGGACGTGCCGATGGACACGACGACGTCGCCGGGCAGCGCGCCCACGCCCAGGGCGGCGGCCATGTTGTCGCCCGTGCCCGCGGCGAGCAGGATCCCCTCAGGGATGTCCGCCACGCGGGCCGCTTCCGAAGAGACGCCGCCGGACCCCGCGGAGGCCCCGGTGATACCGCCGGACTCGGTGGAGGCGCCCGGGGTGGGCGGTGTGGAGGGCTCGAGGCGGCCGGTCGTCCCGGGGGAGTCGAGGGGGCCGAGCACGCGGGGGAGAAGGGGGACGGTGCCGAAGGCGGCCTTGAGCAGGTCCTCGCGGTAGGCGCCGGTGATGGGCGACCAGTAGCCGGTGCCCGAGGCGTCGCCCCTGTCCGTGGTCAGGCTCTCCAGCCCGCAGGAGCCCATGAGCCGCCAGGTGAGCCAGTCGTGCGGCAGGCACACGGCCGCGGTGCGGGCGGCGTGGTCGGGCTCGTGGGTGGCCAGCCACCGCAGCTTGGCGATCGTGAACGAGGCCACGGGCACGCTGCCCACGGCGTCGGCCCACGCCTCCGCGCCCAACGAGGCCACCAGGTCGGCCGCGGAGGCGGCGGAGCGGGTGTCGTTCCACAGCAACGCGTCGCGCACGACCCGGCCCGACTCGTCGAGGCAGACCATGCCGTGCTGCTGGCCGGCCACGCTGATGGCGGCCACGTCGTCGAGGCCGCCCGCCCGCGTGATGGCCGTCTGGAGCGCCGTCCACCAGTGCGCGGGGTCCACCGAGGTGCCGTCTGGGTGGGAGGCGCGGCCCTGCCGTACGAGATCGCCGGTGGCGGTGTCCCTGATGACGATCTTGCAGCTCTGGGTGGAGGAGTCGACTCCCGCGACGAGCGTCACCCCCGCACGCCCAGCAGGTGCTCGATCGCGAGCTGGTTGAGGCGGCTGAAATGGTAGCCGCGCGAGGCGTCGGGAGCCTCCTCGCTCAGCAGGTCGTCGTAGGTCTCGCCGGGCGCGAGCGTGGGGACGGCCAGCTCGGACACCCTGCTGGCGGCCATCGCCTCCCGCACCTCGGGGTCGGCTCTGAACGCCGCGGCCTTCTCCTTCAGGATCAGGTAGGTGCGCATGTTGGCGGCCGCGGACACCCACACGTCAGCGGCGTCCTCGGTGCGCGGCGGCTTGTAGTCGAAGTGGCGCGGGCCGTCGTAGCCGCCGTGCTCCAGCAGGTCGACCAGGAAGAACGCGCTCTTCACGTCGCCGTGGCCGAAGACCAGGTCCTGGTCGTAGCGCGGCCCGTGCTGGCCGTTGAGGTCGATGTGGAAGAGCTTGCCGTGCCACAGCGCCTGCGCGATGCCGTGGACGAAGTTGAGGCCCGCCATCTGCTCGTGGCCGACCTCGGGGTTGAGCCCGACCATCTCGGGGTGTTCGAGGGAGTTGATGAACGCCAGCGCGTGGCCGATCGTCGGCAGCAGGATGTCGCCGCGCGGCTCGTTGGGCTTGGGCTCGATCGCGAACCGGATGTCGTAGCCCTTGTCGATCACGTAGGAGGCCAGGACGTCCATGGCCTCCTTGTAGCGGGCCAGCGCGGACCTGATGTCCTTGGCCGCGTCGGACTCGGCGCCCTCGCGGCCTCCCCAGCACACGTAGGTCGTCGCGCCCAGCTCGGCGGCCAGGTCGAGGTTGCGGATGACCTTGCGGATGGCGTGGCGGCGCACGTCGCGGTCGTTGCTGGTGAAGGCGCCGTCCTTGAACACCGGGTGGGTGAACAGGTTGGTGGTCGCCATCGGCACCTTCAGCCCTGTCTCGGCCAGTGCCTTCCTGAACGCGGCCACCGCCCTGTCCCTGTCGGGTTCGGTGGCCAGCAGGTCGTCGTCGTGGAAGGTGACGCCATAGGCGCCGAGCTCGGCCAGCCTGTGCACGCTCTCCACCGGGTCGAGCGGTGCCCTGGTGGCGTCGCCGAACGGGTCGCGCGCCTGCCAGCCGACCGTCCACAGGCCGAAGGTGAAGCGGTCTTCAGGGGTGGGCTCGTACATGGCGGCTCCCAATTAGTTTGGACTACCGCCTAATCCTGAGACGAATGTCCCGGGAGGTCAAGGCGTCACAGCCCCGACGGGTCGCGGCCCACGCTGATCTCCTCGGCGATCCTGCGGATCTCGGGGCCCGAGATGCCGGGCGCCTGAGGGAGGTGGCTGCTCAACGCGGCCATGACCACGTGCACGGGCTGCCCCGCGAACCTGGCCGCGATCAGGTGGACCGCCTGGAAGAGTTGCTTGTCGTCGTGCATGGCTCGCCCTTCTCGAGAATTCCCCCGGGGTACGGTACGGCGTGCCGCCGACAGTTTCGCGCTACGACTCCAGGGTTTTCCGCACCGCCGCGCAGATGTCGTCGAGCTGGGCGACCTGCTCGGGCGTGAGGGCGTCGAACAGGCTGCGCCGTACCTCCTCGACGTGGCCGGGCGCGGCGGCGGCGAGGGCGGCGAACCCGGCGTCGGTGAGCTGGGCGACGTTGCCACGCCGGTCGGCCGCGCACGGGTCGCGGCGTACCCAGCCGCGCTCCTCCAGCCGGGCGACCGCGTGGGACAGGCGGCTCTGGGAGGACTGCGCCCTGCGGGCCAGCTCGTGCATGCGCATCGAGCGGCCGGGCGCCTCGGAGAGGGCCACGAGGATCATGTAATAGGTGTGCGGCATGCCCGCCTCGCGCTGGAGCTGCCGGTCGAGCGCCTCCTGGACGAGCTGGGTCACCGCCATGTAGTTGCGCCAGGTGCGTTGCTCGTCGTCGTCCAGCCATCGGGTCATGCTCTACAGTTTACTTGAACTCTCATCTATATTGGGTGTCATGCCAGTACAACGCCTGAACCATGCCGTTCTCTACGTGCGCGACGTGGAGCGCAGCGTCGCCTTCTACCGCGAGGCCCTCGGCTTCGACGTGGTCATGAGCATGCCGGGGGCGGCCTTCCTGCAGGCGGGTGGCTCCAGCAACGACCACGACCTCGGGCTGTTCCAGATCGGCGCGCAGGCGGGCCCCTCCTCCGCGGGCCGCTCGACCGTCGGCCTCTACCACCTGGCGTGGGAGGTCGACACGCTGGAGGAGCTCCAGCGCATCGCGGTCAAGCTGAGCGAGCTCGGCTCGCTGGCGGGCGCGTCCGACCACTCCACGACCAAGGCCCTGTACGCCAAGGACCCCGACGGGCTGGAGTTCGAGGTCTCGTGGCTGCTGCCCGCCGAGCTCATCACCGAGGAGGTGCTCGCCGGCCGCTCGGCCATCAAGCCGCTGGACCTGGCCGCCGAGATCGAGCGCTACGGTGCTCGGACGCGCGGGGGCGTGGGCGTGTCCTTCGCGTAACCTGGTGGTATCCGAACAGTCTGTTTGGAGCACGACCATGCGAAGCGACCCTGATCACGTACTCGATGCCATCGACGGCGTGGTGGAGGACTGGGAGAGCCTGAGCGCGGACTCGATGCGCTGGGCTCCTCCGGAGGAGAAGACGGACAGCACGCCCGAGCTCCTGCGGGAGATGTCGGACACCTTCGGCCCCATCGCCGCCACGTTCATGCAGGTTCTCCGGCCGCTGGGGGAGGCGGTGCTGCGGCCCTTGGCCGACTTCTTCGACAACGCCGGCTTCATCGGCGAGCAGACCGAGGGGATCTGGGACGTCGAGGAGCAGGAGACCGCCTGCCAGTGCCTGTGCTTCAGGCACCCCGAGCAGCCCGACGTCTGCACGGGCACGGTCACCTCAGGCACCCAGGTCTGCGGCCCCTGCCGCGAGGCCCTCTGAGGCGTGGCGCCGGGCCGGCCGCGTGGCCTGGGGTCCTCAGGGGGCGGGCTCGGGGTCGGGTCGGGGGTTCCTCAGGGGTGACGCCGGATGGCGCGTCGCCCGCGCCGCGCCATTGTCGACATATGGCCCCTCTGAAGAGGTTGTATCCGCTCCTCGCCTGTTCCCTGATCCTGTTCTCGGTCGTCGCGATCGTGGTCGGTCAGTTCGACCCCGACCCCTACCTCGACCCGATGAACGTGACGATCAGCGAGTACGCCGTGGCCGACCGCGGGGGCGTCACGGAGATGGCGATGGCGGCGATGGGCCTGGGTTCGTTCGCGCTACTTGCCGGACTGCGGGTCGCGGGGGCGCCCGTCAGGGGCATGCCCGAACGGCTCATGATGGTGTGGAGCGGGGCTCTGATCGTCGCGGCGATCATCCCCACCACGCCGATCGGCATGGACATGACGCTGACCGCGCAGATCCACCGCTACGTGTCGGTGGCCGCGTTCGTCAGCCTGCCGGCCGCGGCGGCGCTGCTGGTGCCGCGGCTGGCCGCGGACGAACGGTGGAAGACCGTGGCCAGGCCGGTGGAGTGGCTGGCGCTGGCGGGCGGCCTGGGTGTGCTGGCGATCACCTATGTGGCGCTGCCGGGTGACAGGGTCATGATCGGCCTGGTCGAGCGGGGTCTGCTGGCGGCCGAGGTGGCGCTGCTCGCGCTGCTGGCGGCGCGGTTGGTCCGTCTCCAGTGGGTCCGGATGAGGGCAACCTCACTAGCCCCGATTTCCTGACATGTCACAACTTTCTCACGAATGAGCGAAGATTTTCGCCTAGCTCGGTGCTATTCTCTCCCGCGATCTCTATACGGGAGCGGGTGTCATGGCATCGAGCAGATCCATACGATTCAAGATCGCTACCCTGCTCGTCGTCCCCCTGGTGTCCCTCGTCGCGCTGTGGGGGTTCGCGGCCAGCACCACCGTCGGTGAGGCGTTCAACCTGCTGAAGGTCGACACCATCTGGACCGGCGTGATCAACGGCGCGGACGGCGTGGTATACAACCTCCAGCGGGAACGGCTGGCCACCGCGGAGCGGCTGGCGCGCTTCGGGTCGGGCGCGAGCGCGCTCGCCACGGCGCGCACCGAGACCGACAAGGCGCGCAGGAAGCTCGCCGCGAGCGCGAACGCCGACGACACCCAGGCTGTCCTCTCCCCTGACATGAAAGCCCAGCTCAGGGTGGTCTTCGCGCAGATCGACCGGCTGGACGACATCAGAAGGCTGGCCGACGAGGGCCTGATGGCCCCCTCGCGGCTCGTGACGGACTACGCCGCGATCTCCGACGCCATCTACCGCCTCTACGGCACGTTCGCGCTCAGCACCGACATCAGCCTCTACCAGCAGGCCAACGGCCTGATCGCGGCCGAGCAGGCACGCGAGCTGCTGCACCGCCAGCACACGCTGGTCGTCGCCACGGGCGGCAACCTCACCGCGCCCGACCGCGAGCTCATGGCCAAGCTGGAGGGCGCGCGCACGCTGCAGTTCGACAAGGCGCGGATCGAGCTGGACAGCGAGCTGCGCAGGCCCTTCGACACGCTGGCCGGCTCGCCCCAGTACCTCGTCATGCAGGGCTCGCTCACCTCGATGCTGTCAGGCGTCAGGCACGACGTCTCCGACTGGCGCGCGTCGGCCGACCCCGTGCTGAAGAACTACACGCAGGGCACGTGGGACGCAGGAGACGTGCTGCTGGGCAGGATGGAGCCCGCGGGCATGGCCATCCTGGTGCGCGCGATCGTCGCGGGCGCGCTCGGCCTGATCGCGGTCGGCTTCTCGATCTTCATCTCCATCAGGGTCGGCCGCGTCGTCACCACCGAGCTGGCCACGCTCCGCCGTACGGCGCTGGACGTGGCCGAGATCAGGCTGCCGCGCGTGGTCGCGCGGCTGCGCGGCGGTGAGACCGTCGACGTGGCGGCCGAGGCGCCGCCGATCGTCGTCGCTCCGTCGGCCACCAGCGAGATCAAGGACCTGGTCACGGCGTTCGACAGCGTGCAGAGCACGGCGGTGGAGGCCGCGGTCGAGCAGGCCAGGATGCGCGAGGGCATCGCCCTGGCTCTGCGCAACCTCGCCCGCCGCAGCCAGGGGCTGCTCCAGCGCCAGCTCAAGCTGCTGGACGGCATGCAGCGCGAGGCCGAGGACCCGGAGGCCCTGGAGAGCCTGTTCAGGCTCGACCACCTCACCACCCGCATGCGCCGCCACGCCGAGGGCCTGGTGCTGCTGTCAGGCGGTACGGCGGGCCGCAAGTGGCGCGGCACCATCCCCGTCGAGGACGTCCTGAACGGCGCGGCCGCCCAGGTCGAGGACTACACCAGGGTCCGCGTCTACCCGATGCCCGAGTGCGGCGTCTCGGGCGGCGCCGTGGCCGACCTCATGCACCTGTTCGCCGAGCTCATCGAGAACGCCACCGTCTTCTCCTCGCCGGAGAACGAGGTGTCCGTCCGGGGCGAGATGGTCGCCAGAGGCTACGCGATCGAGATCGAGGACCGGGGGCTGGGCCTGTCCGTCCAGGAACGGCAGGCGATCAACGCGCGCCTCGCGGGTCCGCAGGAGTTCGACGCCTCCCAGACCGAGCGGCTCGGCTTCGCGGTCGTCGGCATGCTGGCCGCCAGACACGGCGTGAGCGTGACACTGAAGCAGTCGCCGTACGGCGGGACGACGGCGATCGTGCTCATCCCCAACGCGCTCACCGAGGCGCTGGCGTCCATCGAAGGGCCCTCGATCCAGGACAGGGTCCGCCCGATCAAGAAGGAGGGCGCGGCCGACCTGCCACGCAGGACCCGGACCTCCCGCAGGGTCGACGTCAGGGTCGAACGGATCGACGTGCCGGAGCCCGAGTCCGCGGTCAGGGGGCCGTTCGAGGACGCCAGGCCCCGTGGGCCCTTCGAGGCCGTCAAGGTGCGGCCGCTGGCCGCTCCAGTGCTCGCCGAGCCCGCCGAGGAGGCACCCACGTCGCTCCCCCGCAGGGTGCGGCAGGCCAACCTGCCTCCCCGCCTGGCACAACCCAGCCCCCCACCCCAAGAACAGCCCGCCGACGAGCGCTCCCCCGAAGAGACCAGGGCGTTGCTGTCGTCCCTGCAGTCCGGGTGGCAGCGCGGCCGTCAGGACAGCGAACAGGATGGGACATGAGCGAGCGGAGCGAGGGAACCGACGATCGCGGCACGGGGGCCGAGATGGAGTGGGTGGACGAGGAAGCCGGGCCTGTCGTCAGGCCCTACGCGATGACCAGGGGGCGCACGAGGCCGTCGTCGTCATCGTTCGACCTGCTCTCCGTGATCACCTCGACGGGGGTGCCCGTGCCCTCCGAAGCCCACCTGGGCTCGCAGCACCGGCGGCTGCTCGAGTACGTGGTGCTGGGCCGTACGGGACCTGTGGTGGAGGTCGCGTCCGAGACGGGGTTGCCGGTGGGCGTGGTGCGGGTGCTGCTGGGCGACCTGCTCGATCACGGGCTGATCCTGGTGCGGCCGCCGGTGCCGGCGGCCGCCTCTCCCACCGAGAGTCTGCTGCGTGAAGTGATCAACGGGCTCCGGGCCCTGTGAGAGTCCTGAGCGAGTGCTCGACGAGCGAGATCATGACCTCCTTGGCGGAGGCGCGCCTGCGCACGTCGCACAGCAGCACGGGCACGTCGTCGTCCAGGTCGAGGGCGATCCGCACATCTTCGACGCTGTGGGTGGCCGCGCCGTCGAAGCAGTTGACGGCGACCACGAACGGTGTGCCGCGCTGCTCGAAGTAGTCGATGGAGGGGAAACAGTCCGTCAGGCGCCGGGTGTCGGCGATCACGACCGCGCCGAGCGCGCCGTAGGACAGCTCGTCCCACATGAACCAGAAGCGTTCCTGTCCGGGGGTGCCGAACAGGTAGACGACCAGGCCCTCGCGGATGGTGATCCGGCCGAAGTCCATGGCGACCGTGGTGGTGGTCTTGCCTTCGACGCCGTCGAGGTCGTCGACACCGACGCCGATGTCGGACAGCACCTCTTCCGTGCGCAGCGGCTTGATCTCGCTGATGGCGCCGACCAGGGTGGTCTTCCCCACGCCGAATCCGCCGGCGATGAGGATCTTCAGCGCTACGGGATCCTCAGAGAGCCCGGAGTCCATTGATCACTTCCTTGAGAATGCGCTCACTCGGACGTGGCCCTGCCGAGGAGGCCACCGAGATGAGGCCGTTGTCGCGCAGGTCGCCCAGTAACACCCGGACGACCCCGACCGGCAGGTCGAGCTCGACGGCCACGTCGGCCACCGAGATGGGGGTGCGGGCCACGCGCAGGATCGCGTCCTGCTCGGGCCCGAGCCCCGCGGCGGACCCCTCTGCTGCGGGATCCGTCGCGGTCACCGTCGCGATCAGGTCGAGGTTCTCCCCTGACGAGCGGGTTCTACCCCGGATCAGAGCATACGGCCGGACGAACGGTCCGGCTTCCTCGTCCATCCACTGGTTCATGACACGCGGGGATTAGTTGAGATGTGCTGTCCGACCCGCTTGACCAGCATCGCCATCTCGTAGGCGATGTGGCCGACGTCGGCGTCGGAGTTGGCCAGTACGGCAAGGCAGGTGCCCTGCCCGGCGGCCGTGACGAACAGGAACGCCGCCTCCATCTCCACGATGGTCTGGCGCACGTCGCCGCCGCCGAAGTGCCGCCCCGCGCCGCGGGCCAGGCTCTGGAACCCGGCGGCGACGGCCGACAGGTGCTCGGCGTCCTCACGGGCGAGACCACGGGAGTAGCCGACGGCAAGGCCGTCAGTGGACAGGATCACCGCCTGTCTGACGGCGCCCACCCTGGTCGTGAGATCGTCGAGGAGCCAGTTCAGCTCGCCGGTGTTCGCAGTGGGTGTCGTCATAGGTCCCCCTCCTGGGCTTCTTCTTCTCGGCCGCGCTCGGTGCCCCGCTGGAAGGCGGAGAACAGGTCGCGTACCTCGTCTGGCGATCTTTCTGGGCGTGACTCTGGCTCTGGCTCGGGGGCCTTCAGTTGCTGCGCGATGTTGGCCTGCCTTACCCGCCTCGGCAGACCCTTGTGGGTCGTGGTCGTGCCGCCGACCAGCGCAAGGGGTTTCCTGTCGCGCTTGGGCGGCTCGGCGGTCGGCAGTGCGGGCCGCTCCACCAGCAGACCGCGCGGGATCAGCACGATAGCGGTGGTTCCGCCGAACGGCGAGGCCCGGAGCAACACGCTCACGCCGTGCCTGGCAGCGAGCTTGGCCACGACGAACAGACCGAGCCTGTCGCTGTCGGCCAGATCGAACTCGGGCGGGGCCACGAGCAGGCCGTTCAGCCGCGCGTACTCGTCGGAGGAGAGACCGAGCCCCCTGTCCTCGATCTCGATCGCGTATCCGTTGCTGACCGAGTCGCCGCGCACCTGCACGATGGTGTCGGGCGGGGAGTAGAGGGTGGCGTTCTCCAGCAGCTCGGCCGCCAGGTGGACGAGGTCGGCCGCGGCGGAGCCGTCGAGCGCGGCCTGCGGCATGTGCTGGACGGCGATCCTGGTGTAGTCCTCGACCTCGGCGACGGCGGCCCTGACGACGTCGATCGCGGGCACCGGCCTGCGCATCGCCCGTCCGGGCGCCGAGCCGGACAGGATGATCAGACCCTCGGCGTGCCGCCGCATGCGCGTGGTCAGGTGGTCGAGGCGGAAGAGCTCCTCCAGCTCGTCAGGGTCGTGCGTACGGCGCTGCATGCCGTCGAGCAGGCCGAGCTGCCGGTGGAGCAGCCCCTGCTTGCGCCTGGCGAGGTTGAGGAAGACCAGGCTGATGCCGCGCCGCAGGTTCGCCTGGCCGACCGCGGCCTCGACCGCGGTGCGCTGCACGGAGGCGAACGCCTTGGCCACGTCGATGATCTCGGCGGCGCCGCTGACCTTGAGCGGAGGCGCTTCCTTCCTGACGTTGACGTCCTCGCCCGCGCGCAGCCTGGAGACCAGCCGCGGGAGCCGTACCTCGGCCAGGTCGAGGGCCGCCGTCCTGAGCCCCGCCAGCTCGGAGGACAGGCGGCGGCCGAACCTGACGGAGATGATGATCGAGGCGATGACGGCCAGCAGGCCGACACCGCCCGCCACCGCGATGCGCACGAGGACCGTGGTGGACACGCTCGCCGACCGCTCGGACAGGATCCGGGCGGAATTCGCGCCGAGCCGGTCGAGCTGCTTCGACACCTCGGCCACCGGCTCGGTCCACTCCTCGGTGTTGAGCGGCGGATCGCCTGAGATCGCGATCCGCGACTCGGCCTGAGTGAACCTGGAGAAGGCGGAGGTCGCGAAGAACTTCTCGTACGGCACGCGCAGCTCGGCGTCGAGCGTCGACAGCGCGCGGGTGTGCAGGAACTTGCGGGTGGCGACGTACTCGGTGAAGGCGGACGCCTCGGCCTCGGCCATCTTGCCGTTGGTGAGCACGGCGCCGACGAGCGCGCTCTCCCTGGAGATGATCTCGCGGGCGTTGCTCATCGCCTGGAGCGCGCTGGCCTGCTGGAAGATCGGCAGGTCGGGGACCGAGGTCAGCTGCTCGTAGAGGCGGAACAGCGTGTCGAGCAGCTGGTTGTAGGCGTTGATGGTGTGGAGGCGGGTCTCCAGGCCGGCGTCGAGCGCGGCGCGGATGGAGTCGAGCCTGTCGAGCTCCTCGGTGGTGTCGCGCAGCGTCTTCCGCAGCCGGTCGTCGTCGGTGGCCGCGACGGCCGCGCTGAAGGCGGCCAGCGAGGTGTCGGTGCGCTCGCGCTGCGCGGTGAGCTCGCGGCCGCGCTTGCCGCCCGAGGTCGCGGAGGCGGCCCGCTCGGACTGGAGCTGGAGCCCAAGGTCGGTGGAGGTGACACCGATGGTCTCGTACAGCCTGTTGGCACGGAGCAGGGCCTGGCCGTCGCTCACGGTCAGGTTGAGGACGAAGCCCCAGAGCGCGCTCAGGGACAGGAGCGGCAGGAGCAGCAACAGAAAGATCTTGAACCGAATCGACCGGTTTCTCGAGCTCATGTCCCAACCTCGGAGTACCGAGGCGATTTCCACGCTTTGTGTAAATACACCTCGGAAGATCGCACAGGAGACTAGCACCGATTATGTCTGTGGCGCAGTGGAGGAACGTGATGATTAGCGGGATTATCGGGGCCTTCGGGGGGAGTCGTGACACCGGGCTCTGATGAGGGCGTCCTGACCTGTGCTTTCGCGTCACGCTCCGGATCCGGTCGCTGACAGGTCCTCGGGGCGCCGAGCCGCCGACAAGGGTTCGGCCGCAGGACACCCGTCGTTCGCCGTGGCCTGACTAGGGTCCGTGGGCTGTGAGCGACAGGGATCCTTACTTCGACAACGCCAAGTACCTGGCCATCGTGCTCGTCGTCTGCGGGCACATGATCGAGGACCTGCGTGAGGAGCCGATCGCCCACGCGCTCTACTTCTACGTCTACGTCTTCCACATGCCGCTCTTCATCACCCTGAGCGGCTACCTGTCGCGCAACTTCACCTTCTCGTCGGGCAAGGCGAGGAAGCTGATCGCCACGCTCGCGGTGCCGTACGTGATCTTCGAGCTGGCCTACTCCGTGCCCAGGCTCCTGCTGTACGGCAAGCTGGAGCTGAGCCTGCTCGACCCCTACTACCTCACGTGGTTCCTGATGTCGCTGTTCCTCTGGCGGCTGTCCACACCGGTCTGGCAGCAGCTGCGCTGGCCGCTGGCCGTCGCGGTGGGTCTGTCACTGCTGTCGGGGACGAGCGCGCTGCCCGACGAGCTGTCGATGAACCGCACCCTGGGCCTGCTGCCGTTCTACGTGCTCGGTCTCATGCTGAGACCTGAGCACTTCGAGCTGCTGCGCAGGCCGTCCATGAAGGTCGTCGGAGGGGCGGCGCTCGCGGCGGGACTGGTGGCCGCGCTCGCCCTGCACGACCTCGTGCCGACGGAGTGGATCAGGTGGCGGCACGCGAACGGCGCGATCGGCGTGGACGACCTGACGGGCAGCCTGATCAGGCTCGGCATGCTGGCCGCGGGAGCGGTGCTCGTCGCCGCGTTCATGGCGGTGACGCCGCGGCGGCGCACCTGGTTCTCCGGCCTCGGCGCGGCGACGATGTACGCCTATCTGCTGCACGGGTTCGTGGTGAAGGTCGCCGAGCGCCTCGGCCTGGGCGTGCCGCTGTCGATCGCGCTCGGCGTGGTCGTGGCGACCGTGCTGTGCACGCCGCCGGTCCGCGCGGCCTTCGGATGGGCGGTCGAGCCCAGGATGTCCTGGGCGTTCACCGCTTTGCGGCGGCCCGTGCGATAGCCCGCAGCCAGAGCAGCCCGGCCACCGAGACGACCAGCAGGCCTCCCAGGTCTAGGACGGTGTAGAGGTGCACCTGGGTCTCGGTCACCTCGGGGACCCTGCCGATGCGGAGCTGGTCGAACTGCCACGATTTCCCGGTGAGGAGCAGGGTGAGCGCGATGGCGATGGCGTTCATCGAGTCCCACAACCCGTGCAGCAGGGAGACGCCCAGGTAGGCGAGCAGCACCCGGCCGGTGAGGCGGCCGCCGGCGCCGAACAGCACGCCGCCGGCGATCGCCGTCCACAGGCCGTGGCCGACCGGCGCGAGGACGCCCCGCAGCACCTCGGTCTCCACGAGCTGCGCCAGCGACAGGCCGGTGGGGGTGAACAGCGCGTTAAAGGCGTAGCCCGCGCTCTCGAAGGCCGAGAACCCGAAGCCGACCGTCGCACCGAGCACCAGGCCGTCCCTCATGGTGCGGCGGGCCATCTTCCTGGTCACGACCATCAGTGCGATCAGCTTCACGCCCTCTTCGATGAGCCCGACCCCGAGGTAGACCGCGAGGGACGGCCTGAGCAGCCAGCTCTCCAGCAGGGAGGCGCCGAGCACGCCGAGCACGCCGCCCACGACGAAGGCCGTGAACAGCAGCTCGACCGTGACCTCGGCGCTCCTGCCGCGCTCGTAGGCCCACACCACGAACGTCACCGGCACCAGGAAGCTGCCCAGCAGCACGAGAGTGGGAACGAGGTTGGAGTTGGACGTCCACTCGGTGACGACGAGGGTGGCCGCCCACAGGACGAACCCGATCAGGAAGATCCGCAGCCAGGGTCTCATCGCTGCAGCTCGGCCACCGCTCTGTAAGCCGCGCTGATCGCCGCGTCCGCGTAGGCGGCGGGGACGGAGTCGGAGTTGGCGATGGCGATCCTGCCGCACCGCCTGCGGGCGATGTCCGCGGGCAACGGCCCGTCGGGGTAGAAGTCGTTCCACGGCCTGCAGTACTCCGGCGCGTAGCCGTGGCCCCACCTGTTGACGGTGATCGCCTCGATGTCCCGCTCGGGTTCGAAGCCTGCCGCGCCGAGCAGGCGGGTGAGCTGGTCGCGGATGGTGTACTCCATGAAGCTGAACGGTGTATTGATCAGGACGTGCCGGCCGGCGACCGCGCCCTGGGACGGCGCCATCCCCGACTGCGCGGGAGTCGCGACCATGTGGACGTTGATCGGCTCGCTGGGGTCCCTCGAGCACGTGTAGCCCGGCATGCTGACCGGGTGGTCGAGCTCGGAGACACACCAGTAGGCGCCGGTCCAGCGCGTGCGGGTGACGCGCGCCCGCTGCCAGGCCGTCCAGTCGCGCAGCTGCACCGTGGCGTACAGCAGCGGCATCTTGACCGCCTTGCGCAGCGCCTCGCGCTGCTCGCCGGGCAGCTCCGGGACGAGATAGGGGATCACCATGTTCCAGCAGGCCATGATGACCGCGCCCGCGCCGACCGTCCTGATCGCGTTGCCGTCGAAGTAGCCGACCGTGGCGCTGGTGGCCTTGTCCGCGCCGCCGTCGTTGGCGACGGAGACCACCGGGCTGGAGAGCCTGAACCGCACCCGGTTGGCCGCCAGGTCGAGCTTGCCGTAGTCGAAGGCGGCGGTGGTGATCCCGTCCATGTCGGTCGCGTCGGTGAAGCCGGGGATCATCCTGCCGACCATCATCCGCACGAGCGCCTGGTTGCCCTCAGGGAAGTGATAGATGTCCGGGTCGTCCGCGTCCCACTGCTTGATCACGCTCGGCGAGTTGAACCTGGACGGCTTGTCGCGGTGCAGCTTGAGGCCCTGGAAGCCGGGATAGTCCCAGCCTTTGGCGCTGCCCCACGCGTCGATCGCGCCGAACGCGGTGGTGTCGTAGGCCCATTCGTCGCTCGACGTGGTCCTGAAGAACCGCTCCACGTCGGGGTGGACCCTGGCGACCTCGAGGAGATAGCGGGAGTAGGTGAGCGCGGCCAGGCGCTTCTCCTTCTGATCGCGTGACAGCCCGCGCAGGTAGTCGGGCGGGTTCTTGTAGAGCCTGACCAGGTCCCTCCTGGCCCGGTCCCCGATCGGCAGCTGCGCGGCCAGTCGCTCGGGGGTGAGCCCGCCGGTGAGCCTGACGAGCTTCTCGGTGGCGAAGCTCTCCCTGTCGCACATGACGCTGTCGGTCATCCCGAAGTCGCTGTAGAGCTTCCTGTCGAAGTACGTCCTGAACTTCGCCAGGTCGACGTCGAGCAGGTAGAGCAGGTTCTTGCCCTCGGCCGTCCACACCGAGGGCGCCTCGATCGACTGTGAGCCGCCGTACCCGATGAGCGGTCCCATGCGGCCCTTGGGGGCGAACACGTTGCGGCGCGCGTGCCCGCCGATCTCGTCGTGGTTGTCGAGGATGAGGACGCGGGCGTTCGGGTCGTTGCGCAGCCACTCGAAGGCGGCACTGACACCGCTGATGCCGCCGCCGACCACCACCAGGTCGTAGTTCTCGCCCGTGGGCCTGGCCTCTCCCGCGTACTGCCAGAACCTGTCGTCGCGGAGCGCGTGCGGGACGCTCAGCGCCGCAGGGGTGTTGCCCTGCAGTCCTGTCAGACCCGGGGGGAAGGCGACCTGGCCTGGGACCTCCAGGCGGTCGGTGCCGATCCGGCCAGGGGCGGCGGCGTCCATCCCGCAGCCCGTCAAGGATCCCAGGGCGGCGGCTCCCACGGCCATGGCCACGCCGTCGAAGAAGTCGCGGCGCGAGATGGGCCGGCTCATGCCGAGTTCGCGCGCCCGGCGAGGATTGATCTCCATGCCGCGATCATCACGAGAGGGGGAAAATGCCGCCCCATGGCGCGCGGCGTTCCCACGAACATTTTACGCGTATTCACCGATCTCCTCGGAGGTGTTTTCCCATGCCCTAGAAAGGAGGGAAGTCAGGGAAATGGAGAAAGCATGTTGAAAGCATTTTCCGGGATATGCGCGGTGCTGATATGCATTTCCGGATGTGGTCTGGAATCGACCGCGCGGGGGCCCGCGCCGAGCGCCTCCCCCATCCGGACCGCCGTCCGCGATCTCGGCGCGGCCCTCCTTCCCGCTCCGCCTGGCATGCGCGTCGCGTACGGTCCCGAATCGGGTGCTTACGGCACGCTCCGCGCCACCAGGGAGGGAGCGGCAGCCATGCGGCAGGGCACCTCGTGCGCGCCACGGCTGGACCTGGACCTCGCCGACGTGCGCACCGCCCCCGCCGCCGTCGTCGCCTACAGCTCCGATGAAGGCTCCGTCACCCAGGCGCTGGTGGACCTGCCGTCGGCCTACCCCGCGGAACTGCCCGCGGCGTGCGCCTCGTACCAGGCGGTCGTGGAGGGGGAGTCGGTCAGCTACGTCACCAGGACGATCGACCTGCCGCCGCTCGGTGACCAGTCGCGCGCCCATATCACGGCCGTCACCGGAGGCGGACAGAGTCTGGAGGTGGGCTCGGTGGTGATCAGGGTGGGAACAGTCGTGATGAGCCTGCTTGTAGTCGCACGAAAAGTGAAATACGCCGGTCTAGCCGACCAAAGCCGCGAAGCTTACGAAAAGTTGACGCTTGCCATGAATGGCGACGGAAGATGACAGAGAGCTGACAGGCCGTTGCCAGCTCGCCCCCCGAGGGTGGCTCTCACCCGATCCACTCTCTGGAGGCCGTCATGAGCAGCACCGCCACGAACAGCACCGACCTGGGGAACACCGTCCCGGGGAGCGCCGTCCCGGGGAGCGCCGTCGTCGCGGGCGCCGGTCCCGTGGGGCTGACCGTCGCCGCCGAGCTGCGCCTGCGCGGAATCGAGGTCATCGTGCTCGAACCGCTGCCCTCGATCGACCCGCGAGTCAAGGCCGGGTCGCTGGCGCCCCGCGCGGTCGACGCGCTCGACCTGCGCGGCCTGGCCGAGCGCATCCCCTCCTTCGCCCTCCCGCAGACGGGCGGGCAGCGGGTCCGGACGGGCGGGCAGCGGGGCTCAGGGCCGCGCGGGCACTTTGCGGGAATGTGGGTGCTCAGGGAGAGCGCCTACTCCTCGAAGGCCGCGACGCTCGTTCCTCAGCAGGTCCTCGAGGAACTCCTCGACGACCACGCCGCGGCCCAGGGCGCCGACATCAGGCGCGGGCACACCCTCACCGGCTACACCCAGGACGAGGAGGGCGTCACCGTCCAGGTCGAAGGCCCCGAAGGGCCCTACGAGCTGCGCGCGGGATGGCTCGTCGGCGCGGACGGCGGCCGCAGCACGGTCCGCAAGCTCTCCGGCGTGCCCTTCCCCGGCACCGACGGCGTCATCACGGGCTACCAGGCGCTGGCCGAACTCGACGACCCCGACTTCGCCCCCATGGGCTGGAACAGGCTGCCGGGCGGCCTGGTCGTCAACGGGCCGGTTCCCGGCAGGGTGCTGGTGGTCGAGTTCGAGGGGCCGCCCGCCGACCGCGACGCCGCCATCACCGTCGAGGAGTTCCAGTCCACCCTGCGAAGGGTCAGCGGCAGCGAGGTCACCGTCCTCGAAGCCCGGTCGCTGACCCGCTTCACCGACAACGCCCGCCTGGCCGAGTCGTTCGTGATCGGCAGGGTCGTGCTGGCGGGCGACGCCGCCCACGTCCACTCGCCCTTCGGGGGGCAGGGGCTCAACCTCGGCCTCGGCGACGCGTTCAACCTGGGATGGAAGCTGGCCGCGGTGATCAAGGGGGAGGCGGGGCGGGAACTGCTCGACACCTACACCGCCGAGCGCGGACCGGTCGCCGCAGGAGTGCTGAAGAACACCAGGGCGCAGGTCGCCATGATGCGGCCGGGGCCGTACGCCGACGCGGTGCGCGAGCTCTTCGCGATGCTGCTGGAGGCGGACGACGCCAACAGGCGGCTGACGGATCTGATCTCAGGGGCGGGCCTGCGCTACGACCTCGGCTCGGCCCACGACCTCGTGGGGCGCTTCGTCCCCGATCTGACGGTCAAGACCGCCGAAGGGTCCTTCAGGGTGGCCGAGCTGATGCGGTCGGGCAGGGGGCTGCTGCTCGTGCTCGACGGCAGGGCCGTACCCGAGGAGTGGGCGGGCCGGGTGGAGACCGTCAGGGGCGCCTGCGAGGCGGCGCCCGCCGACGCCCTGCTGGTCAGGCCCGACGGGCACGTCGCGTGGGCGGCAGGCGACGGCTCGCTCACCGAGGCGCTCACCACCTGGTTCGGCCCCGCCTGACGGCCCCGCCTGAGGCCGCCGCCTGACGGTCCTGTCCGACGGGCCTGTCCGACGGTCCTGTCCGGCGGCCCGTCTGGCGGGCCGCGGGGCCGGTCACGGGGAGGCGGTGCGCGGGCGGTGCGTGGCCCGTCAGCGGCCCCGGCGACTCTTCACCCATGACGAACACCACGAAGCACGTCCTGATCTCCGGTGCCAGCCTCGCGGGGCCCGCCATGGCCCACTGGCTTCTCAGGTACGGCTATGCCGTCACCGTCGTCGAGCGGGCCCCCGCCCTGAGGGAGGGCGGCCAGGCGGTCGACTTCCGCGGCGAGGCGCACATGACCATGCTGGAGCGCATGGGCATCCTCGAGGAGGTCCACCGCCGCCGGACCGAAGGCGGCCCGCTCGTCTTCATCGACGCCGAGGGGAGGCAGCAGCTGAGCCTGCCCGCCTCCTTCACCGGCGGCAACGTCGAGATCACCCGCGGCGACCTGTCGCACCTGCTCTACGACCTGACGAAGGACAGGGCCGAGTACCTGTTCAACGACTCCATCGCCGCCATGACCGAGACCGCCGACGGCGTCGACGTCGTCCTCGACAGCGGCAGGAAGGGCAGGTTCGACCTGGTCATCGGTGCCGACGGGCTCCACTCCAACGTCCGCAGGCTCACCTTCGGCGAGGAGTCGCGGTTCCTGAAGAGCTCCGGGTACTACGCCGCCCTGTTCGACGCGCCCAACCACCTCGGCGTCAGCGGCAGGTCGCTCATGTACAGCGAGCCGGGCCGCGGCTCGCTCGTCTACGCCGCCGAGGACGGCCAGGACAAGATCACCGTCGTGTGCGTCTTCGCCTCGGACTCCCTCGACTACCACCACCGTGACGTCGCCACCCAGAAGCGGCTGCTGGCGCAGGCCTACGAGGGGGCGGGCTGGGAGCTGCCGGAGCTGCTCTCCCACCTGGAGGAGTCGGACGCCTTCTACTTCGACTCGATCAGCCAGATCCGCATGGACCACTACACCAAGGGCCGCGTCGCGCTCATCGGCGACGCCGGGTACGGCGCCACGATGGGGGGCATGGGCGCGGGCATGTCCCTCGTCGCCTCCTACGTGCTCGCCGGCGAGCTGGCGGCGGCCGGCGGCGACCACACGGTCGCCTTCGCCCGGTACGAGGAGCAGATCCGCGGCTACGCCAAGGCCTGCCAGCGGGTCGCCGAGGGCGCGGGCGGGTTCTTCGCGCCCAAGAACGTCCGCCGCCGCAACCGCATCTACAAGGTGCTGGCCTCGAGCTTCCTCATCGGCTTTCTCGACAGGCTGAGCACCAAGGCGGCCAACTCCATCAAGCTCAAGGAGTACGCGCTGCCCTCATGAGAGGCGGATCAGGACGGGCTCGTTTCCGCAGATGAGGGTCTTGGCCACACTCTGGGGAGCCGCGGATGCGAACATGCCCTGTAACCATCGACCCTCTCGAACCACTTCTCTGTGTCAGCACACCCGAGACATGAGGGAGTTGGGCGGTGACCGATGAGCGAGAACGGTTCATCACCATCTATGACGAATGCCGCCAGCGCGTGTGGGCGTACGTGGTCGCGCGCGCCGGCAGGCAGGTCGCCGACGAGGTGGTGAGCGAGACCTTCGCCATCGCGTGGCGCAAGCTCGACCGGCTGCCCGCCCACGCGCTGCCGTACCTGCTGGGGATCGCCAGGAACGTCCTGCGCGACAACATCAGGGACGAGATCAAGCGCGAAGGGCTCAACCGGGAGCTGCGCGAATGGGTCTCGGGCGACGTCGCCGACCAGGTGGCCGAGCGCCTCGGAGTCCTCAAGGCCATGGCCAGGCTCACCCAGGACGAGCGCGAGCTGCTCATCCTCGTCGCCTGGCAGGGACTCTCGACCCGCGACGCGGCCAAGGTCGTCGGCTGCTCGGCGCCCGCCTTCAAGGTGCGCCTCCATCGCGCGCGCAAGCGCCTGCAGCGCGAGATGGAGCAGCCCACCGCCCCCGCCATGTCCAGGCTCGGCCTCAAGGAGGAGTGGTCATGAACCCGATCGACGAGCTGCGCGCCGCCCGCCCCGCGCACCTGGGTGACGTCCCTGTCGACGAGCGGACCAGACGGTCCGAGCTCGCCCACGCCATGTCTCCCACCATGTCCCACGGCACGCCCTTCCGGCGCCGCACGAAGCCGCGCCTGGTGTGGGGGCTGGGCCTGGCGGGAGCCGCCGCCGCGGCCACGGCCGTCGCCGTCCTCGCCGCGGGCACCGGAGGAGGTACGGCGCCGCGCGCGCCGTCGGCCGCGCCCGCGTCCAGCGCTCCGGTCAAGCTCACCGCCCAGCAGGTGCTCCTGGTCGCCGCCATCAGCGCCGAGCGGCAGCCGGCCACGTCGGGCGAGTTCTGGCACACCGAGACGCTGGGCAGGAACCTCGTCACGGCCCCGGACGGCTACGTGATGGTGATGGAGCAGCGCAACGAGATGTGGGTCGGCAAGAGGGGGCAGTGGTCCCGCTCCCAGTACCTCGGCGCCAAGCCCGCCACCGACGAGGACAGGGCCAAGTGGGCGGCCGCGGGCTCGCCCGCCGAGGTCGAGATCGCCGTGCCGGGCAAGCCCGTGGGGAGAACCCTCCCCCTGGCCGCCAACAAGCCGTACACCGGCCACCACGCAGGCAAGGAGGTGTTCTGGCTCGGCCGCAACGTCACACTCGCCGACCTGGCCGCGCTGCCGGACGACGAGGTGGGGCTGAAGGCCTGGCTGCTGAAGTACTACGAGGGCAAGAGCACCGAGTCGGACGCGCCCATGGCCGAGGACGCGTGGCTGTTCCAGGTGACCGCAGGGCTCATCACCGACATGCCGGTCAGCGCCAAGGTGCGCGGGGCCGCCTTCCGGATGCTGGCCGCGCTGCCGTCCGTCACCGCCGTGGGCGAGGTCACCGACGCGCAGGGGCGATCCGGTACGGCGATCGCGATGGAGACCGAGTCCCACATCGGCGGCGCCGACGGCCGCAAGGGTCTCCTGCAGGACCGGCTGATCATCGACGAGCAGACGGGCGTGGCACTCGGCCGCGAGAGCGTCGTGGTGAAGCCGGGCGGGTTCCAGGCCGGCCTGGAACCCGGCACCGTGTGGAACAGCGCCACCGTCGTGCGCGCGGAATGGACCGACTCCCGTACCTCCTGACCGCTCCTGCCCGGGGCGTTCCCGATGGGGGACGCCCCGGGGAGGGGTCGCGCGGTCACGGCTTGCGGGCCACCGCGCCGTAGGCGTCGATCGGCGCGACCGCGACCGCGCTCTCCGGCAGCCTCCAGTGCGAGATGGGGGCCAGCCCCGGCTCCACCGGCTCCAAACCCGTGAAGCATCCGGCGAGCTGGTCGAGCGTGCGCAGGTGGTACGGCACGGCCCCGGACTCGGCGAGCTTGTCGCTGCCCTCGTTGACGGCCTCGCCGGTGTCGGTGCCGTCCCACAGCACCAGGTGGCTGCCCGAAGGGACCGCCGCCATCACCCTCGACACGATGGATCGCACCTCGTCGAGGTCGGCGACGTAGCCGAGGACGCCCATGAACATGACCGCGATCGGCCTGGTGAAGTCCAGCACGTTCCTGGCGTCGGAGACGATCTGCTCGGGCTCGTGGTAGTCGCCGTCGACGTATGTCGTCACGCCCTCGGGGGTGGTGTTGACGAGCAGGGCGCGAGCGTGCACCAGGACCAGCGGGTCGTTGTCCACGTACACGATGCGCGAGGCGGGCGTGATCGCCTGGGCGATCTCGTGGGTGTTCTGCATGGTCGGCAGGCCGGTGCCGATGTCGAGGAACTGGTCGATGCCCGCCTCGGCGGCCAGGTAGGTCACGGCGCGGTGCAGGAACTTCCTCGACTCCGTGGCCATGGTCACGATGTCGGGGTAGACCTTGGCGACGGCGTCGCCCGCGGCGCGATCGGCCTCGAAGTTGTCCTTGCCCCCCATCCAGTAGTTCCAGATGCGCGCGGCATGGGGGATGTCGGACTTGATCCGGGCGGCCAGGTCCGACCGAGGGTGAGGGGGCTGCTCGCCGGCCATGCTGGTGCTCCTGAGAAAGGTCGCTGGTGGAGTGGCGCTGGAAGTCAGCGGAGTGGCGCTAGAAGATCGTACGGTTCCATGGCCGTCCGGGGGAGCGTATTGATGGGGAATCCACCCCTTCCTCCCGGAGTCCGCGAAGTTTTCTCCCTGGGCTGTCAGACGGGAGTCCCGGCCACGACGCCCCCTGGCCGGACGACGATCGGGCCGGTCGGACCTCGCTCATCCACGTCCGACTTGCCGCTGGTTGCGATTGACCGGTGGATTTGGGTGTTTTGGTAGTGGAGTGGAAGTTGATCACCTAGGCTGGCGACCCGTGCGCAAAAGATCATGACGGCCACTCGCCCCTGAGGGGCTCGCGTCCCGCTCGATGTGCGGCAAGACGCCGGTGGCCGGCCATGCGCGCACCGGATCGTCGGGATCGGCCGTGGCACGGGGAAGCGTTTGTCGCCCCGGTTCCTTCCCGGCCGAAAGAGAAAGCAGCACCGCCCTCTCCGTTGGGCGGTGCTGCTTTCTGGTTCCAGGCTCCAGCAAGCCAGTTAAAAGGGACGTGCAACCACAAATCGGTAGAAAGATTCATGGATTCTGGTCGAGGAGAGGAGGCCACGGTGAGCCACACCCCAAGGCTGCGGGCGCCGCTGCCCGGTCTGCGCCTGCGGCCGCCCGGACGGGACGGCGGCCTGATCGTCGCCATCGTGATCTCCGCGCTGTGCGCCTCCGGCCACCTGGCCTGGCTCATGACAAGGACCGGCGGAACCCTCACCGACCTGGCTCTGCCGCTCGCCGTCGCACTCGCGCCCCTGCCCGTCCTGCTCGTCGTCGTGCTCGCGATCGACCAGCTCACGCCGAAAGTGCGGCTGAACCTCGTCTTCGCGTTCGCGTGGGGCGGAGGGGTCGCCTTCCTCGCCGCCACCGTCCTCACGAGATCCACCGCCGGCGGCGCGGCACCCCTGTTCGAGGAGATGGCCAAGGGGACGGCGCTCCTGTGGCTGATGTGGTGGCGCAGGAGCGCGATCACCTCGCTGACCGCCGGCATCGTCCACGCCGCCATGGCGGGCCTCGGGTTCGCGACCGTCGAGAACGTCGTCCACTACCTCGCCGCGTTCGCGCAGGGAGGCCGGGACGACCTGCTCACCATGATCGTCCAGCGGGGGCTGGGCATGGGGATCGCCCATCCCCTCTGCGCCTCGCTGATGGGATTGGGGATCGCCTACGCGGTCGTCGCCCGGGGCGGGACGAGGCTCCCGATCGCCCTCGCGACCTGCGCGGGCGCCGTCCTCCTCCACATCCTGTGGAAAGACGCGGTCTTCTCCGCCACCGGCGCGGACGGGCGGAAGCAGGCCTACGTGGTGTGCGCGGCGGTCGTCCTCGTGCTGACCGCCGTGATCGTCACCGAACACCGGCGGCTGGTCGCCGCCATCGGCCGCCACCTGCCCCGCTACCAGGACACAGGAGCGGTCACGTCCGACGACGTCGACATGCTCTCGTCGGGACGAGGCCGCTGGCAGGCCCTGCACCAGGTCCGGACGCCGCCGGCCCGCCGCGCCATGGCCGACTACCAGCGGGCCGCCACCGAACTGGTCATCCTGCACCAGCGGGCCGAACGCGACAACGTACGGCCCGGCGTCCGCGACCGCGACGACCGGCTGGCGGTCATGACAGAGGCCCGGGCCCGCCTCCGCGCGTCGGCTCTGTGATCGGGGCCCCGCCGCGGGGTTCGCGGCGACGTCCCGCATGCGGGATGGTGGAGTCGAGCCGATCGCGGTGGGTCCGCGAGACCTCCGGCGAACCGACCATCTCCTCGAGGACGGAGCCACGGAACTCATGGCGGAACAGGACGGACAGGGAGCCCAGGCGGGAGACGAGCGGCGGCTGGCCGTCGACCTCTTCAACGGGGTGTGGCGCATGCTGGAGAAGGAGGGCCGCACGGTCGAGGACGACGACCGGATGCTGCACATGGCGCACGCCTCCCGCTACCACTGGGGCGAGATCGGCGCCCCGGTCAATCGCAGCAGGGGCGAATGGCAGTGCTCACGGGTGTACGCGGTCCTGGGCCGCGCCGAGCCTGCCCTCCACCACGCCCATCGTGGCCTGGACATCTGCCGGGCCCACGGCATCGGGGACTGGGACCTGGCCTTCGCGTACGAGTCGCTCGCCCGCGCCAGCGCGGTGGCGGGGGACAGGGAGCAGGCCAGGGTCTGGACCGAGCAGGCGCTGGCCGCCGCCCGGGCCATCGCCCAGGACGAGGACCGCGAACTGGTGCTCGCGGACCTGGAGACCATCCCGGGCCAGCCCCGCTTCTGGTAACCGTCACTCACGACATGCCGCGGGAAGATCTTTCGGGCTGAGCCGTACCCGCTGTGCGGCGCAGCCAGTAGGCGGCGACCGCGGCGGCCAGCAGCGCGCCCCACAGCGGGTACGGCCAGAGCAGCAGCTGGAGCAGCTCCCCCCGCTCGACGGCGTTGACCGCGAGCCCCGTCGAGGCCAGGCAGCACGCCCCCGCGACCAGCCCGCCGGCGACGACGGGCAGCCGCACGGGGACGGGACGGCCGCGGTAGACCGGCACCCAGCGTGGGAACACCTCGCCCCACCTGCTGACGAGCCCGAGCGTCAGCGCCGCGCCGATCAGCGCGCCGATCGCGATGACCACACCCTGCAGCCGGGTTCCCGGGTCCATGTGCGGGCCGGTCAGGGCGGAGTCGGTGGGCCACGGCGTCAGCCAGGTGAGCCGGTACAGCGCGTAGGGCAGCGGGCACAGCGCCGCCCCGATGGTGGCGACGCGACCCCACCGGGCGACGGACTCGGGACGGAGCAGGCGCGGCCGCTCGCCGCTCCCGAACGCCTTCACCGCGATCGTCAGCCACACGGCGAAGGCCGCAGCGTTGGCCGCCGTCCAGCCCAGCCGCCCCGCGTAGGAGGCGAAGTTCGCGACGATGTTGCCCGCCGTGAGCCTGACGATGTCGAGCGAGATCACGCCGGTGAAGGCGCCGGCGGACACCAGGGCGACCAGCGCCGCGAGCCCGGCGTAGCCCGACGGCCTCCCGCGGACGCAGGCCAGCACCACGACGCCGACGAGCACGACGGGCCCCAGCAGCGCCATGCCGTACGCCAGTGCCGACATGATGCCGGCGTCGGACATCACCACGCCGAAGAACAGCACCTGCGCGGCCGCTCCCACCCGCACCACCGGCAGGGGCGCGAAGACCAGCGCCAGCCCCACGAGCCCGGCGGCGACCGTCATCGGGCCCGCCACCCCGTGCTCCATCAGGTGCGACAACGACACGGTCACGCGGTCACGGGCGCCGAAGGGATAGCTGGACGGGGTCGTCCACCACAGCATCCCGACGGCGGTCACCGCGAGCGACAGGATCGCGCCGAGTATCCGATCAGTTCTCGTCATGTCACCCCACGCTAGGAACGAGCGGATCGGTCCACCTCCCCCTGCCGAGGGAGGCCGCGCGGCGGGCCGTCGGCTAACGTCGGGCCTTGTGAGAGGCCTCGTCGCCCGCGCCGTGGGGGCGGGCACCTACCAGCTGCTGGGCGCCGCGCTGCTGACCCCGGTCGCGGTGGCGCTCGGCCTCGTGATCCTGTCCGAGCTGACGCCGGGACGCGTGCTGATGCTGTGGGCTGCCTGCCTGCCGGCGTCGGTACTGCTCGCCACGGTGCCGCTGATCCGGCGCATCGAGACGGCCGCGCTGGCGGAGCTGCTCGGCGTCGACGTCCCCGAGCGTGCCGACCGGCTCTACCTGGCGGTGCTGACGAGCCTGCACCTGTACGGCGGCGCCACGCTCAGCGCGGGCGTGCTCCTGCTGTCGCCAGGACTGGTCCGCCTCGGCGACCAGGCGCGCGAGGCTCCAGGCGACCGGGCGGAGGTCCTCCTGCTCACCGCCGCCGTGCTGGTCGCGCTGGTCGCCTCCGGTTTCGGCCAGCGGTGGGCGGCGGGCCGGCTGCTGCGCGCCGAGCCGTCCCGCGCGCTGGAGGAGCTCGGCCGCCGTCAGACCCTCGCCCTGGAGCTCCACGACTCGGTCGGCCATGCCCTCAGCGTCGTCCTGGTGCAGGCCATGGCCGCCCAGGCGGCGCTGCGGCGGGTACAGGCGGGCGTCGAGGTGGCCGACCAGTCGCTCGACCACCTGGTGACAACGGCCCGCGACGCGCAGCAGGACCTCGACGTGCTGCTGCGCGTGCTGGACGACGGCGACGCCGCCGAGGCGCCGACACTCGACTCGCTCGACTCGCTCACCCGCGGCCTCGACGTGCACGCGAGCGTCGGCCGGCTCGACCGCGTCCCCGTCCCGACCTCGCGCGCCGCCTTCGCGATCGCCAGGGAGGCGCTCACCAACGCCCTGCGCCACGGACGCGGCCCGGTCACACTCGGCGTCGCCGTCGGTGACGACCTGGTCCTGACCGTCGACAACGCGTCGGCGGGCACGACGGGAAGGCAGGGGCGCGGCCTGACCGGCATGCGCATGCGCGCCCGTCTGGTCGGCGGGACCTGCACACACGAGGAGGTGGACGGCACGTGGCACATCCGGGCGACGCTGCCCCTGTGATCCGCGTCGTCCTGGCCGACGACGAGAAGCTGATCCGCTCGGGATGGGCGACGATGCTCTCCGTCCACGACGACATCGAGGTCGTCGGCGAGGCGGGCGACGGCCGCGCGGCCGTCGAGGCGGGCGCGGGCGCGGACGTGGTGCTGATGGACATCCGCATGCCGGGCATGGACGGGCTGGCCGCCACCCAGGAGCTCGCCCGCCGCTCGCCCTCGACGCGGGTCGTCGTGGTCACGACGTTCGAGAACGACCAGCTGGTCTGGGGCGCCCTGCGCGCAGGCGCCGCCGGCTACGTGCTCAAACGCGCGCCCGCAGGGGAGCTGGTGGACGCCGTCCGGCTGGTCCACTCCCGCGACGCGGTGCTCTTCCCCGACGCGCTGCGCCGCATCGCCTCCCCTCACCACGGTACGGCGAAGCGGCACGCGCACGCCGAGCTGACCCCGCGCGAGCTGGACGTGCTCCGGCGCATCGCGCTCGGGCAGAACAACGCGGAGATCGCGGCGACGCTGTACGTCTCGAAGGAGACGGTCAAGACGCACGTCCGCAACGTCCTGGACAAGCTCGGCGCTCGCGACCGCACCCAGGCGGCCGTCCTCGCCTACGAACGGGGCCTCGTCTTCCCCGGCGGAACCTGCGACCAGGGCCTCGCCCCCGGTGGGGGTGGCCGAGAACGCTAGTCTGACCTTCCCGGTCAGCCAAGGAGCGGATCGCTTGTCGTACGGTCGAGAGAGACAGGTGAGGGGAGGACCGACGTGGTCCCAGGCTGCGGCAACTGCGATTGCTATGTAGACGACCGAGTGATCTTCAGGCCGCCGGACGAGCGCTGAGCGGGCGACCATGGCGGAGGGGCCCTGTCCTCGACCGGTCTCTCCGCCGCCTCGCCCGGTAGCGCCTCGCACCTCCCGGCTGCTCCCGATGTCCGCCATCGGCAGCGATCCGGCTCGCGGACACCGGCTCGCGGACACCGGCCCGCGGACACCGGCCCGCGGACACCGGCCCGCGGACACCGGCCCGCGGGCCCGTGAGGGTGGTTCGGATCCCCGCCGGCGGAGGCCTCAGAGGATCAGAGCATGACGTGGGACTCGGGGTGTCCGACGAAGGAGAACTGGGCGACCCTGTTCAGCTTGATGTCGTCGGCCTGCCACGTGTGCATGGACGAATCCGCGCTCCTCCAGTACACGAAGTTGAACCGGTCGCTCGAATAGATCTTGACCTTGTCCTCCTTGAGGCGTCGCACCAGGTGGGTGTCCTCGCCCCGGGTGATGTCCGCGAAGCCGTACGAGCGGAACATGTCCGCCGTGCCGAGGAACGTGCCGCCCTGCACCAGCCACGTGTATCGGTGTTCGAGCCCGGGCAGCCGCAGCATGGTCGTGTTGGTGCCCTCGAAGTACGTGTAGTGGGCGCCCTTGCCGACCAGTTCGGCCTCGGAGTAGTCGAACGCCCGCACCAGGTCGGACAGGTAGTGCTCGCCGTACAGGTTGTCGTCGTCCATCTTGGCGACGAGCTCGCCGTCGGCGGCCGCGATGCCCATGTTCATGCACGCGCCCAGTGACATCTCCGCCGAGGCGGGCAGGACGACGACGTCGGAGATGCCCGCCATGCGGGCCTTGTCGGCGACGACGACGGGGTCGATGTCGAGGCCGTGCAGGACCATGACGAGCTGGAGCGGCCGGTGGCGCTGCTTGGCGACCGAGCTGATGGCGTGCTCGATCTGCGCGGCGCGGTTGGTGGGCAGGACGACGGAGATGGAGCGCGAGCGAGACTGCGTCGGGCGCCCCATGAAGCCGAGGATCTGGTCGACGCGGTGGGAGAACAGGTGCTTGTCGAAGACCTCGCGCATGGCGAGGTGGCCCATGCGGGCGCGCAGCTCGGGGCTGTTGATCAGGTGGAGCACCTGGTTGAAGGACTCGATGGGCTCGCGGGCGATGGGAACGAGCGGGCCGAAGGTCTCCTCGATCGCGCGTGACCAGCCGGAGACGACGGGGGTGGCGCAGGCCGACAGCTCGAAGACGCGGCGCGCGCACATGGTGGGCGAGTCGAGCACCGAGTTGACGTTGAGGAAGACCTTGTACATGCGGTAGGCCGCGAGCATCTGGTCGTAGGGCAGCTCGCCGACGATGTGCGGCTCGTACTTCTCCGGCCACGCGTACTTGTCGTCGACGGAGCCGTTGCGCGCGAAGATGTGCAGGCCGAGCTCCCTGATCGGGTCGATCACGGTCTCCATCTGCTCGCGGCGCTCGGGGTGCTTGTCGCGGAAGTACATGCCCGCGAAGACCACGTCGTGCAGGCGGCCCTGCTTCTGCTGGATGGGGTTGTGCACGCGCGGCTGGGCGGCGAACTGCAGGACGTCGACCCGGTCATGTCCCAGAACTTCACGATATTTCGGGACCATGTCGCCGTCGCACGTGAACACGTAGTCGAACAGCCTGGCCGTGTCGATGAAGAAGTCGAAGTTGGGCGGGTCCTCCTTGTTCCAGAAGACCGTCGGGATGCCCTCGGCGCGGCACCATTCGACCAGGTCCTTCAGCTCCTGCTTGGGCGCGTTGGTCCCGGTCATCTGGTAGCGCCAGCGGCCCTGGTTGCCATGCCAGGCCGACTCGCAGAACAGCAGGTCGGGCCGCTTCTCCTCGAAGATCGCCGGCCAGTCGCGCAGCCCGAACTCGATCTGGTCCCACTCGTAGCGGAACGCCATCCTGGAGAAGTCGTCCAGGATGACCGCGACCTTCAGGTCGGGCCTGTTGACGGGCCCCGTCGGCCACTTGACCGCCGGCACCTCGACCAGCGGAGGGCGCTTGCCCGCCACCTCGGTGACCTCCGAGACGGGTGGCGGCGCGGCGGGCGCCTTCTCGTGCGAGCGCACCGCCGCCACGACCTTGCCAGGGCTCTTCGACGTCAGCGCCTCGCCCAGCTTGAACGAGCGCTTCGCCTGGGTGGCCTGGAGTTTCCACGTGGAGTACTCGGCGCGAGCCTCGGCGATCTCCAGCCGCCGCCGCAGCTCCCTGATCTCCGCCTCGTATCTCTCGACGAGCTTGCGCTCCTCAGGGAGCCAGTTGATCGGCCCGAGTCGCTGGAAGGTCGGCTCTTCTGAAGACATCCGCTCGCCCTAACGTCAAAGGAGGTCTGTCATGGTACGGCTACAGCCGCCCGTTTCGTGAGGCAGGCGAGAGGTTCTCCCCCTTCAGCCATGACGCCACGACCCGGGCGATCCTCGGTCCGGAGGCGCCGTCCCACAGCACGGGCAGCTCGCCCGCAGGGGTCGCGGCCCCGTCGGACAGCGCCTTGGACGCGGCGGCCGGCAGCCCCGCGGGCGTGACGAGCTTGTTCGTGCCGTGAGTGACGGTGATCGGCCGCTCGGTGTTGGGCCTGACGGTGAGGCAGGGCACGCCGAGCATCGTCGTCTCCTCCTGCACGCCGCCGGAGTCGGTCACGACCAGCGCCGCGCCCCGCACCAGCGAGAGGAAGTCGACGTAGCCGAGCGGGTCGACGACCTTGACGTTCGGCCCGTCGACCAGCCCGACCGCGGCCAGCTGGGCGCGACCGCGCGGGTGCATCGGCACCACGAGCGGGATCTGCGCGGCGACGTCGAGGACGGCGGAGACGAGTTCGAGAGCGGCCTCGGGACTGTCCACGTTCGCGGGCCGGTGCAGCGTGGCCACGGCATAGCGAGAAGGTATGCCGAGCCGCTCGACGACGGGGGCGGGGTCGAGCGAGGGAAGCGCGGCGAAGAGGCTGTCGATCATCGGGTTGCCGACCAGGTGCGTCTTGGCGGCGGGCACGCCTTCCGCGGCCAGGTACGACAGCGCCTCGGGCGAGGTGGCGAACAGCAGGTCCGACAGGGAGTCGGTGACGATCCTGTTGACCTCCTCCGGCATGCCGCGGTCGAAGGATCGCAGCCCCGCCTCGACGTGGGCGGTCGGGACGCCGAGCTTGGCGCAGACGAGGATGGCGGCCAGCGTGGAGTTGACGTCGCCGTAGACGATGACCAGGTCGGGCTCCTGCGCCATGAAGACCTCTTCGAGGCCGACGAGGAGGGCCGCGGTCTGCTTGGCGTGGGTCCCCGATCCGACCCCGAGGTTGGCCACCGGAGAGGGGAGACCGAGGTCGGCGAAGAACACGTCGGACATCAGCGCGTCGTAGTGCTGACCGGTGTGGATGATGCCCTGTCGCACGCCCAGCTCGTCGAGCCCGCGGACCACGGGGGCGGCCTTCACGAAGTTGGGACGGGCGCCGAGGACATGGAGGACCAGGGGGTTCTCCCTCATCTACCTCGCCTTTCATAGCGGAAGGGGAAAAACGTTGCCTATGGTACGGTCACCGCGTGGTATCCGACGCCAGACCAAAGGTTTCCGCCAAGTCGGCCAGGGCCGGAGTCGGTGGACTTCTCAAGGGCTTCATCCAGCACCCCGTCATCGTTTCCCGCGTCGTCTTCGCGAAGGTGAAATCCGACCCCGTCCGGGTCGCGCAGGCGGCGGCGGACGCGCTTCCCCCGAAGCTGCGTCCCGTCGTGGGAAAGGTCGCCTGGCCCGCCGCCCGCAAGGTGCGGCGCGCCGTCCGCAAGGTCGGCATGCGCGTGGTCAAGGCGCCGTGGAACGACGCGAAGGCGTACTGGGACGCCGGGCGCGTCACCGAGGCGGCCGAGGTGCTGGAGCCGCACGCGAAGTACCCCTTCGTGAAGCGCAGGGCCGCCTACTACCGGGGCGAGCTGGCCGCGATCAGCCCTGACCCGATCCCGCCGCGTCCCAAGGTGGCGGTCGGCGAGCGTGTCGCGGGCAGAGTCCTGCACATGGTGACCAACGCCCTGCCGTACACGCAGGCGGGTTACACGGTGCGCACGCACAGGATCGTGACCGCGCAGAAGGAGAAGGGCCTCGACCCGCACGTCGTGACCAGCTGGGGCTGGCCGATGCTGCAGGGCCACGCGGACGCCACGCCCTTCGAAGAGTTGGACGGCATCCCGTACCACCGGCTGCTGCCCGATGGCAGGCAGGAGATGCCGTTCGAGACGCGCGGGCGGATCATCCTGGGCGCCGAGCGGGTCACCGAGCTGGTCGCCAAGCTGCGGCCGCAGGTGCTGCACGCGGCCACCGACCACCGCAACGGCTCGATGGCGCACGCCGTCCGCGAGCGCACCGGCACGCCGTTCGTCTACGAGGTGCGCGGCTTCCTGGAGGAGACCTGGGCCTCCCGCGACCCGATCCGCATCGGCAGCCAGCGCCACGTGCTCCAGCGCGATCGCGAGGCGTTCCTGATGCGCGAGGCCGACGCGGTGGTCACGCTCGCCGAGACGATGGCGCAGGAGATCGTCGAGCGCGGTGTGCCGCGCGAGAAGATCCGCCTGGCGCCCAACGCGGTGGACGACTCGCTGCTGACCGCCGACTACGACGGCGCGGCCTTCCGCAGGTCGATGGGCATCGGAGACGACGAGATCGTCGTCGGCTCCGTCTCCAGCATCGTGGCCTACGAGGGCTTCGCGACCCTGCTGAGGGCGGGCGCGTTGCTCAGGAACGACATCAGGGTCCTCATCGTCGGCGACGGCACCGAGCGGGACAACCTGCTGGAGCTGGTCGAGGAGCTCGGGCTCACGTCCGCGATCCTGCCGGGCAGGGTCGGTCCCGAGGAGGCGCTCCAGGCGCAGGCGGCGATCGACATCTTCTGCTGCCCGCGTGAGGACCTGCGCGTCTGCAGACTCGTTACGCCATTGAAACCCGTCGAGGCGATGGCGCTCGGCAAGCCCGTCGTGCTCAGCGATCTGCCCGCGCTGTCCGAACTCGTCGGCTCCGAGGGCGCGGGCCTGCTCGTCCCGCCAGGCGACCCGGAGGCGCTCGCCAAGGCGCTGTCCGAGCTGCGGCAGGATCCCGCCAGACGAGCTGTGATGGGTGAGGCCGGAAAGGCGGAGGTGGCGGCAAAGCGCACGTGGAGCCGCGTTGCCGAGACTTATCGTGACCTTTACCGATCTCTTGCCGACCAATGACCTACAAGTTCGCTGTCTGTTCTGACGGGTTCGGTCGCATTAGGCGTGAGCTAGGTGGACTTGAGATAACCTTTGCGACCATGAAGTGTTCTAAGGCGATGTCGTGACGGATTTCGACCTGGCGGTAATCGGCCTGGGTTACGTCGGCATGCCGCTGGCCAAGGAGGCCGTCGCGGCAGGCCTGCGGGTCGTCGGCGTGGACGTCGACCCCCGCAAGGTCGACGCGCTCAACGCCGGTCAGTCCTACATCGACGACCTGACCGACGCCGACCTCGAGCACATGCTGGCCAACGGTTTCAGCGCCACGCTCGACGAGGCGGTACTGGCCAACAGCAACACGATCGTCATCTGCGTCCCCACGCCGCTGGACGAGGACCACCGTCCCGACCTGTCGGCCGTCGAGGGCGCGACCAAGTCGGTCGCGCGCAACCTCACGCGGGGCACGCTCGTCGTCCTTGAGTCCACGACGTACCCGGGCACCACCGACGGGGTGGCCAGGCCGCTCCTGGAGACCTCGGGTCTCGTCGCAGGCGTCGACTTCCAGCTCGCCTTCTCGCCCGAGCGCATCGACCCGGGCAACCCGAAGTACGGCCTGCGCAACACGCCCAAGGTCGTCGGCGGCTTCACCGACACCTGCCGCGACCGGGCCGCCGCCTTCTACGGCCAGTTCATCGAGCAGATCGTGCCCGTCAGCGGCACCCGCGAGGCCGAGATGGCCAAGCTGCTCGAGAACACCTACCGGCACGTCAACATCGCCCTCGTCAACGAGATGGCGATCTTCTGCGACGAGCTGGGTGTCGACCTGTGGGAGGCGATCGAGGCCGCGGCGACCAAGCCGTTCGGCTTCCAGAAGTTCCTTCCAGGTCCCGGCGTCGGCGGGCACTGCATCCCGGTGGACCCCGGCTACCTGTCCTACACGGTTCGCAAGCTCGGCTATCCGTTCAGGTTCGTCGAGCTGGCGCAGGAGATCAACGAGCGGATGCCGTCGTACGTGGTCAACCGCGTACAGCGCCTGCTCAACCGGCACAAGAAGGCCGTGAACGGCTCCAAGGTGGTGCTGCTCGGCGTCACCTACAAGCCGGACATCGCCGACGAGCGCGAGACCCCCGCCCTGCCCGTCGCGCGGGCGCTCCTGGAGCTGGGCGCGGAGCTCACGTTCGTGGACCCGCACGTCAAGAAGTGGTCGGTGGACGGCACCGAGGTGCCGCGTGAGGAGGACCTGGCCGAGGCCGTAGTGAACGCGGACGTGACGCTGCTGCTGCAGCAGCACGCCGCCTTCGACCTCGACATGGTCGAGGACAAGGCCAGGCTCGTGCTGGACACCCGAGGCGTGCTCGCCGAGGGTGAACGCGTCGAGCGGCTGTAGCGACAGGGGGCTGCGCGCAGTGCACGTGCTCGTCATGACGGTGGTGCATAACCCCGAGGACGCCCGGATCCTGCACCGGCAGATCCGCGCCCTCGTGGATGCCGGTCATGAGGTCACGTACGCGGCGTCCTTCTCCGCCCACGGCGTGGTCGCCAGGCCGTGGGTCAACGGCATCGACCTGCCCCGAGCGGCCCAGCGCAAGCGCATGCGCGCCGTGTGGGCCGCGCGCAGGGTGTTCAAACGCCTGCGCGACAAGGTCGACCTGGCCCTGATCCACGACCCCGAGCTGCTGTTCTCGGTCTGGGGCGTCCGCCGCAGGCCGCCCGTGGTCTGGGACGTGCACGAGGACACCCCGGCGACGCTGTCGCTGAAGCCGTGGCTGCCGTCGTTCCTGCGCCCGCCGGTCCGCTTCCTGGCCCGGCTGCTGGAGAGCACGGCCGAGCGCAGGCTGCACCTGCTGCTGGCGGAGACCGCCTACGCGGGAAGGTTCAAGCACGCGCACCTGATCGTCCCCAACGAGACGTGGGTGCCTGACTCGGTCACCCCGCCGGGCGACGACAGGGTGGTCTACCTCGGCTGGCTGTCCAGGGCGCGCGGCGTCCAGGAGGCGATCGAGGTCGGCAGGCTGCTGCAGCCGTACAGGGTGGCGGTGGAGCTGATCGGCTACGCCGACCCGCAGTCGCGCCCCGCGCTCAACCAGGCGGTGGCCGAGGGCGTGCTGGAGTGGCGCGACTTCATGCCGAACGACGAGGCGCTCAAGCGGCTCGACGGCGCGCTGGGCGGCCTGTCGCTCCTGCACGACGAGCCCAACTACCGCCACTCCATGCCCACGAAGATCGTGGAGTACATGGCGCACGGCATCCCGGTGATAACGACTCCTTCGCCGCGCGCGGTGGAGCTGGTCGAGCGGTACGAGAGCGGGATCGTCGTGCCGTGGGAGGACCCCAAGGCCGTCGCCCAGGCCGTCCTGTCGCTGAGGGACGATCGGCGCGGCCGGCACGCGATGGGCGCGCGCGGTTACGCCGCCGCCCGCGCCAACCACCACTGGCCGAACTCGGCGCGCAGGTTCGTCTCCCAGCTGGAGTCCTGGGCGGGCGTCAAGAAGTAGCGGTTTATCCCCCGCAGATCACGAGGGCGGTAGGTTCCTGAACGTGCGCTGGCTCACTGTGCTTCTGGGTGCGGCGATCCTCGCCGCCATCGCGGCGGTGGTCGTCGTCCTTCCCGACAACGAGCCGATCTCGAGCGACACCCGGGCCTCCGCCGTTCCCTCCACGTCGAAGAAGCCGCTGCCGCAGCCGACCGTCAAGGAGTACAAGGACGCCTGCGGCACCTTCGACCTGCAGGACGTCAAGCCGTACGCGGTCACCGGCTACTGGATCACCCCGTCGAGCAACCCGTGCACGTGGCGCCACCAGATGGAGGAGATCCACGCCGCCGGCGGCGACACCGTCATCAGGATCGGGTACGGCCTGCAGTACCGCACGGTGGAGGACGGCCGGATCCTGACCAGGGACGGCGAGGTCGACGCCCGCTACACCGACTGCGAGGGCTGCTGGCAGGAGGCCGAACAGGATCTCAGGCAGGCCAACCCGGACAACAGGATCGGCCGCACCTTCGTCTACAGGACCGACGAGAGCTTCGGCCCCGGCCTGCTCCGCTGCCCGCAGATGGAACGCGCCATCAGGCACGGCAAGCGCGTCTACTACCGGCTCCTCGCCGCCCCGGACGGCTCCGACGACGCCACCTGCGACTTCACCAGCACCGGGCGCGCCTACGACCTCATCCTGGTCGCCGGCTCGTCGGAGGACAGCCTCACCGAGCTGCTGCGCCTGGGCGACATCTTCGGCGTGCAGGTCTTCCCCTCGCTGCCGATGGCGCCGCGCGACTCGGCCGTGGCCACCAGAGCCAGCTCGAAGCACCTCCCCGTGCTCGTGACGCTGACGCGCAGGATCCTGCAGGACTACGGCGACCGCTTCAAGGACAGAGCCTCACTCGGCGGCTTCTACCAGCCCTTCGAGCTGCAGTTGGGCGCCACCATGGCGACCAACCCGACCCTGCAGGTCTACTCCGAGCAGCACACCATCATCGAGCAGGAGCTGCCCGGCAAGCCGATCCTGGTCAGCCCCTACATGGACGCGCGCAAGCGGGTGCCGTTCGGCCAGACGCCCAAGCAGGTGGCCGAGGGCTTCAAGGCCCTGGCCAAGTCGGGTGTCGGCATCATCGCCCCGCAGGACAGCAGGGGCACAGGCAAGGTCGGCCTGTTCTGGCCCGACCAGCGCGACAACGAGGTGGACCCGCGCCTGCGGCCGGTCGTCGGCGAGACGACCTACGACACCGCCTACCACGGCTCCACCCGCGACTACTACCGCGAGATGGCCCTTGCCCGCGAGCTCCTGGTCGAGGAGGGCTTCGAGGTGGAGCTGTGGGCGAACGTCGAATCGTTCGAGCCCTCGGCCGTCACGCCGTGCCAGCCCCAGGGCACCCGCGGCGCCACCGACAAGAAGCGCCTGGACGCCGCCGTCGCCATGACGGGACGCTACGTCCAGAAGGTCGTCTCCTACATGTGGAGTGACTTCTTCACCTGCGGCGACACCCCGCTCAAGGACCAGGTCATGGCCGACCACCTGCGGCCCATCGCGGTCGACGCGGTGAGGACGTCGCCGAACGAGGAGGACGGCGTCGAGATCCGCGGCTACAACCTGGAGCGCGGCGGCACCATCACCCTCACCTGGCCTGGCGGTTCGGCCGAACTCCTGATCAACGCCACCGACGCCCCCAACGAGGCCATGGCCGACCGCATCGTGGTGGCCTGGGTGCCCTTCGACTGGTCGCAGGTCCCGCTGGGCGTCTGGGTGTCGGTCGGGGTCCGCTCGCCCTCGGGACTGGAGGCGACGGAGCCGCTGCACATGCGCGTCAGCGTGTAACGTGCCTGGCATGGTCCCCAGCGTCCCGGTGAGCGTGGACCTCGTCGTGCTCACTGTCCGTTGCCAGGCGCTCTCCGCTCTGGTGTGGCGGCGGGACAACCCGCCGTTCCTGCGCAGGTGGTCGCTGTCCGGCGGGTTCATCCAGCTCGACGAGGACCTGCCCGACGCCGCCCGCCGCATCCTCGACGAACGCGCGGGACTGCCGGGCGCGCCGGTCCACCTGGAGCAGCTCCAGACCTACGGCTACCCCGACCGCGACCCCCGCCAGCGCGTCCTGTCGGTCGCCTACCTGGGGCTCGCCCCCGACCTGCCCGCCTCGGAGAAGGCGCACATGGCGTGGGTGCCGGTCAGCGAGCTCACCGTCATGGCCTTCGACCACCGGCGCATCATGCTCGACGGCATCGAGCGGGCCAGGGCCAAGCTGGAGTACACCTCGCTGGGGGCGGCGTTCTGCCCTCCCGAGTTCACGGTGGCGGACCTGCGGCGCGTCTACGAGATCGTCTGGGGGCGGGCTCTCGACCCGCGCAACTTCCACCGCAAGGTCACCAAGGCCGAGGGCTTCCTGGTGGAGACCGGCTCGACGACCACCCGCGACGGCGGGCGTCCGGCGAAGCTGTACCGCCGCGGGCCCGCCGAACTGCTCCACCCGCCGATGCTGCGGTCGCTGAAGGAGTGACGGACCGGCCCGGATCGCGGGCATCAGGGCCGGCGGCACCGGTCGGCCGGTAGAGGGTCCGCCGGGTGGACCGGCGGGAGACCTGCGGTTCCGGCCACGACTACCATGGGGCCATGCCTCGTTTCCGTGCGATTCTTGACACAATGCCCCCGTACAAGGCGGGCAAGGCCGTAGTGAGCGCCGACGGCCGGTCGTTCAAGCTGTCCTCCAACGAGTCCCCCTACGACCCTCTGCCGTCGGTCGTCGAGGCGATCGCCGAGGGCGCGAGGCAGATCAACCGCTACCCCGACCCGGCCGCGACCAGGCTCACCGAGACGATCGCCGCCCGGTACGGCGTGCCGCCCGAGCATGTGGCGCTGGGCGCGGGCTCGGTCACCGTGGCCCAGCAGCTGTTCGAGACGTTCGGCGAGCCGGGCGTCGAAGTGATCTACGCGTGGCGCTCCTTCGAGGCGTACCCGCTGCTGGCGGACCTGGCGGGGGTCACCTCCGTGCGGGTGCCGCTGGACGGCGAGGACCACGACCTCGACGCGATGGCGGCGGCCGTCACCGACCGCACCCGGATGATCTTCGTCTGCAACCCGAACAACCCGACGGGGACCTCGATCAGGCGGGCGGAGCTCGAGGCGTTCCTCGACAAGGTGCCCTCCGACGTGCTGGTGGTGCTGGACGAGGCCTACCGCGAGTACGTCCGCGACGCCGACGTGCCCGACGGGCTCACCCTCTACAGGGACCGGCCGAACGTCTGCGTCCTGCGCACGTTCTCCAAGGCGTACGGCCTGGCGGGGCTGCGCGTCGGCTACCTCGTCGCGCACGAGCCCGTGGCGGCGGCGGTCCGCAAGACGATCGTTCCGTTCGCGGTCAACCACCTCGCCCAGCTCGCCGCCGTCGCCTCGCTGGCGGACCCGGCGGAGAAGGAGCTGCTGGAGCGGGTGGACTCGGTGGTCAAGGAGCGCACCAGGGTCCGTGAGGCCCTCATCGCCCAGGGCTGGACGGTGCCGCCGTCGGAGGCCAACTTCGTGTGGCTGCGGGTGGGCGAGCGGACGCTGGACTTCGCGGCGGCCTGCGCGGTCGAGGGTGTGGCCGTGCGGCCGTTCCCCGGTGAGGGGGCCCGCGTGTCGATCGGCACCCCCGAGGCCAACGACGCCTTCCTCCAGGCCGCGGCCGCCTTCCTGAAGTCCTGACGGCAGGCGCGTCATGTCCTATCGCTTCGGTGTCCAGCTCTCCCCCTCCTCGGGCGACCTGCCCGGGCTCCGTGAGCTGGCCAGGCTCGCTGACCGGGAGGGGCTCGACCTCCTGGGTGTGCAGGACCACCCCTATGCGGGTGGTCTGGTCGACACGTTCAGCCTGATCGCCACCATGCTTGCCGACACCACGCAGATCCGGATATTTCCTGATGTGGCGAGTCTGCCGCTTCGAGGGCCCGGTGTGATCGCCAAAGCCGCCGCGACGCTCGACCTGCTCAGCGGCGGGCGGTTCGAACTCGGTCTCGGTGCCGGGGGCTTCCGCCAGGCGATCACCGCCTTCGGCGGCCCCGACCGGACCGCCGGCCAGAACCAGGTCGCGCTGGAGGAGGCCGTCGAGATCATCCGGGGTCTGTGGCGGGCAGGCGAGAGCGTCAAGGTGTCCGGCGAGCACTACTCGATGGACGGCGTCCACGCCGGCCCCGCCCCCGCCCACCCGATCGGGATCTGGTTCGGGAGCGTCGGTCCGAAAGCGCTCGCGCAGACCGGCCGCGTCGCCGACGGCTGGGCGGCCCCCATCCCGCACTACCTGCCCTACGAGAAGTGGCGGGCGTCCCAGGACATCATCGACGGGGCCGCCGCCGAGGCCGGGCGACAGCCGTCCGACATGACCAGGATCGCCCAGCTGGTCGGTCACATCACCGACGCCCCCGGCGAGGTCGTCCTGCGCGGCGAGGCCCCGATCCGGGCCACCGCGGAACAGTGGGCGGAGGTCATCGCCCACCTGGCCACCGACGTGGGCTTCGACTCGTTCGTCTACTGGCCGGAGCAGGCCGACGCCACCCAGCTGACCGCCTGGGCCCGCGACGTCGTCCCGGCCGCCCGCGCCCTGCTCGCCAAGGAGTAGACCGCCGCAGGGCCACCTGGAGGCCGTCGGTGAGCTCGGTCAGCGCCGCCTGCGCGGCCGTTTCGGGGATCTTCAGTGCGCCGGTGATCCGGTCGACGAGCTGGGCGCGGTCGATGGATCCGCCGTTCGGCACCCGTGGAAACGAAAAAGGGCCGTCCCCCCGAGGGAGGACGGCCCTTGGACGAGGTCATTCCAGGCGTAACAGGCGGGACAGCGTGATCAGGTGGGAGGCGTTCGTCGCCGTGAAGCCGGTGTACTTCGTGGCCGCCAGGGTCCACACCTGCCGGTCGAACTCCGACAGCTCCAGCCACGAGTGCAGGAAGTAGTCGACGCCGTTGGCGGCCCCCGTCCCGTCCACGTACAGGCTGAATCCCGGCGCGCTCGTCGACCCGTTCCACATCTTGGACTTGAGCGTCTTCGTGAACGCCGTCATGTCGGCCGCGGTGAACACCTGCCCCCGCCGGTAGAACTCCACGAAGGCGGACACGTCCACGTTCGCGTGCGAAAGGTCCTCCTTCTTGGTGGTGTACGTCGCGTAGTTCCAGACGTAGGCGCCGGCCGAGCCGGTCAGATGCCCCTTCGCCCACTGCGCGACCTTCGTGGCCCTGTCGAGGTAGGTGGGGTTGCCGTTGACCTCGTGCAGCACGGTCAGCAGGTTCGCGAAGCCCAGCGGCATGTTGAACGGCAGGTCGTTGGAGCTCCTGACGTGACTGAACGTGTCGACGTTCGGCGACTGCTGGTAGGACGTGCCGTTCCAGGTGTTGCCGAGGTAGCCGCTCTGCTCCCAGCGCGGCACGATCTCGTTCTCGAGGAAGGCCCGGTACGCCGCGGCCTTCGCGCTGTATCCGGACAGGGCAGGAGTCTTGGCCACCAGGCGGACGAACTCCGCGATCGGGATCCCGATCATGGCGTCGTGCACGATGTAGGGGAAGATCCCGTTCAACCGCACGTCGTCGAAGTACGCCGACCCGCTCACCGTGTAGGACGCGTGCTCCAGCCACACCTCGGGCGCCCGCCCCGCGGGAATGTCGCAGGTGGTCTGCTTGAGCTGCCACGCGGTCGACGCGTACTCCAGCATGCACAGCGTCGTGGACCCGTCGCGCAGCACGACCCGCCCCACGACCGAGCCGGTCCGCTTGCCCCAGGCCCGCAGGACGTGCTTGGTGCCGCCCGCGTAGTCGGCGCCGATCTTCTGCCGGAGCTTCTTCCACTTCGTCTGGTCGGAGACGACGCGCACGGACTGGGTGCCCGTGCCGCTGCCCGGCACGTCGGTGGTCCGGTAGATGTGGCTGCCCGTGTCCTGGAACCTCGTCCAGTTGGCGGGCAGCGTGGTGTCGCCGCTCGCGGCCGACTCGAAGCTCGTGTTGGCCAGCTCGGGCGGTGAGTACTGGCTGGTGCTCCAGCCACTGAAGCCGTCGTTGTCGATGTCGTCGGCGTTCGCGATGATCGTGTCCGCATGCGTGACGATCTTGTCGAGCCAGGCGGTGTCCTGCGTCGCGGCGTAGACGTCGAGATAGCTGCGCAGGATGTAGCTCTCGCCCCACGCCAGGTTCGCGCTGCTCGGGTCGGTGTAGACGGCGTCGCCGATCGCCGCCTCCAGCGCCTTGTACTTCGTGAGCCACACACTCTCGGCCGCCGAGGCGGTCGACGAGACCGAAGCCGACGGCGAGGAGGCGGGAGCCTGGCCGGGGACGGCGGTCAGCAGCAGGGTCGCTGCGGCGATCAGCTTCGACAACATCATGACCCCCTACGGGCGTGCCAGTTGAGGTAGGCGACACAGCCCAGGTAGGAGCCGAGCTGCGGCTCCACGGCCCGGGCGTCGTAGATCGAGCGGGAGTGGCTGAACACCGTGTCGTCCCACTGGGCCACCGCCATCCAGCGGGGCGCCTGCAGGTACTGGCCCGCGCTGGTGGTGCTGCCCGTGCCGTTCACCCGCTGGAAGGCGGTGGGGATGCCGTCGGTTCCGGTGGTCGCCAGGTTCCTGCTGTAGGTGCGCGCGAAGCGGGCCATGTCCTGACCCTGGTAGAACAGGCGGTTGCGGAAGGCCGCCGCCGCGAACTCCACGTCGATCGCGCCGTGGCTGAGGTCCTCGACGCCCTGCCCCGGGTTGCTCGACGGCGTGTACTCGGAGATGTCGTCGGTCTTGGCGAACCCGCTGTAGACCTTGCCGAACGTCGGCCAGTACGTCCACACGTAGGCGTCGTCGGCGTCGACCTCGAGCTCGCGGGCGAACGTGCGGGCCATCCGCCTCGTGCGGTCCAGGTAGAACGGGTCGCCGGTGGCGGCGGCCAACTCGGCATAGGTCTGGCCGAGTGCGAGGCTCTGGTTGGTGGGCTGCTCGGCGCCGTCGTTGCCGAGCGGCGTGCCCTTGTTCCACACGAAGTACCCGTGGCCGTCCTCGGTCTGGCGCCACTCGTCGTCGTGGACGGCCGCCGCGTCCTTGGCGGCCCTCAGGTACTCCACGGCCTTGCTCCGGTACTTCGGTACGGCCAGCAGCCGCGGGCTCCTGAACACGGTCTTCGCGAACGACGCCATCGGATAGGTGATCATCCCGGTGTGCACGGTGAACACCACCGGCTGCGAGACGAACGGGGTCGCGCCGAGCACGGGCGCCGCGTCGCCCGCGGGCGACGGCCTGAGCTCCCTGGCCGTCACCAGCGTCGGCGTCGGGAACGCGTCGAAGATCCTGCGCACCGCGTAGTCGGGAGCGGCCGGGTCGAGCGACAGGTCGGGGAAGGTGGCCACCAGGTTGGTCCTGCTGTTCCTCACCTCCAGGGTGAAGCGGCCCTCGGCGGTGCCCGCCCGTACGGTCGCCACCGCGTTGTCGGCGTAGGTCAGCGCCGTCCGCACCTCCAGCAGCGGCGTCCCGCCCGCGTCCTTGAGCGTGACGAGGCCCGCGGTGTAGGGCGCCATGGCCCGCCACGCGGGCAGCGAGAGCCCCCGGTGATCCTTGACCCCGCGCACCGAGTCGCGGTTGGCCAGCACCAGGTCGACGTTGGTGATGAACCGGTCCAGGTAGTGGGTGTCCTTGTAGGCCTCGTACATCCTGATGAACCCGGCCAGGACGTACGACTGGCCCCACGCGAGGCCGCCGTGCTCGTTGGTGTCGGTGGGCCGGCCGGCGTTGCCGCTCTCGTGGAAGACCTTGTCGAACAGGTCGAAGGTCTCGCGCGAGGTGTAGTCGTGGCCCGCCGCGGCGCGGGCCGTTCCTGTGAAGGAGCCGAGGGCGCCCATGGCCAGGGCGCCGAGGGTGAATCGTCTGCGGGACAGCTGCATGGACGTGCCTCCGGGGGGTCAGGGGCGCTTGGCGAACCAGTTGAGGTAGGCGACGCAGAGCAGGGTGGAGCCCATCTGCGACTCGACGGCGTGGTCGTCGTAGACCTGGCGGGCGTGGGTGAAGAGTCCCGGATCCCACGGGGCCACCGGCATGAACCTCGGGGCCTGGAGGTACTGACCGGCCGGCGCGAGGCCGCCGCCGCCGTCGACGTAGAGGAAGGTGGTGGCGACGCCGTTGTCGGTGGTGGCCATGTTCCTGGTGTAGGAGCGGGCGAAGCGGGCCATGTCGAGCCCTCGGAAGCCCAGGCCCCAGCGATGCGCGACGGCGGCGAACTCCACGTCGATCCCCGCGTGGCTGAGGTCCTCCCGCTGCTGCGCGCCGACGGGCGGGCTGCCGTACGACGGGGTCCACTCGGAGACGTCGTCGGCCTGGGTGTAGCCCCGGTACATCTTCCCGAACGCGGGCCAGTACGGCCAGACGTAGGCGTCGTCGGCGTCGGCCGTCAGGTCGCCCGCGAAGGTGGCGGCCAGGCGCCTGGTGCGGTCGCGGTAGACCCGCTCACCCGTCGCCGCCGCGAGCTCGGCGTAGGTCAGGCCCAGGCCGAGGGTCTGGTTGGTGGGCTGCTCGGTGCCGTCGTAGGGGACCGGCATGTGCTTGGGCCAGATGAAGTAACCGTCGTCCATCCACTCCCGCTCGTGAACGGCCGCCGCCTCCCTGACCGCGGTGAGGTATTCGGCGGCCTTGGCCCGGTAGCGCGGATTCCTGCGCAGGCTGGGGCTGTGGTGGACGAGCCGTACGAAGGAGGCCATCGGGTAGGTGATCATCCCGGTGTGCACGGAGAAGAGCACCGGTGCCGCGGCCATGGCGAAGGTGCCGAGGGCCGGCGTCGAGCCGCCGGACAGGACCTTGGCCGTCACCATGTTCGGCGAGGGGTAGGCGGCCAGGACGCGTCGCACCACGTGGTCGGGGCCGGCCTGGTCCATCGTGAGGTCGGTGAAGGTGGAGACCCGCTTCTTCTTGGGGTTGTTCACCACGAGGGTGAAGCGGCCCTCGCTGCTGCCCGCCGTCACGGTCACGACGGCGTCGCTGACGTTGGTGAGGGCGCTGCGCACCTCGAGCGTCGGCCGGCCCTCCGCGTCCAGCAGGGTCACGCCGCCGGCCGAGTAGCTCGTGTTGCGCCAGGAGGGGAGCGACAGGCCGCGGTAGTCGGTCACCCCGCGCACCGAGTCGCGACCGGCCAGCACCAGGTCGATGTTGGTGATGAGCCGGTCGAGGTAGTGGGTGTCCCGGTAGGCCTCGTACATCCTGACGAAGGCGGCCAGCACGTAGGACTGGCCCCAGCCCAGTGCGCCCTGCTCGTTGGTGTGCGTGGGCTGCCCGGTGGCCCCGCTGTCGTGAAAGGCCTTGTCGAACAGGTCGAAGGTCTCCCGCGAGGTGTAGTCGTATCCGGCCGCGCCGGTGAATCCGAGCGCGCTCATGGCCAGCGCGCCCAGACCGAACTGCCTGCGAGTCAACATGGATGGCTCACCTTCTGCGGCGTCAGCCCTTGACCGCGCCGCGCATGCCTTCGAGGACGTGGCGTTGCATGAGCATGAAGACGACCACCACCGGGACGATCGAGACGATGGTGCCGGCGGCGAGCGTGCGGACGTCGGTGCCGGTGATCCCGGCGAGGTAGGCGATCCCGAGCGCGATGGGGTACTTCGCGGAGTCCTTCAGCACGACCAGTGGCCAGATGAAGCTGTTCCACACCGAGATGAAGCCGAAGATGCCGAGGATCGCCAGTGTGGGCCTGGCGGCGGGGAGCATGACGTGCCAGAAGATGCGCAGCTCGTGGCAGCCGTCGGTGCGGGCGGCATCGACGATCTCGCGCGGCACGCCTGCGAAGGTCTGCCTGACCAGGAAGATCCCGAAGGCCGACAGCAGACCCGGCAGGATCACACCCGCGAACGTGTCGGCCATGCCGAGCTGGGAGACCACGAGGAACCTGGGGATGAGCATGACCTCGCCCGGCAGGAACATCGTGGACAGGATGGCGAGGAAGATCAGTGTTCTGCCGCGGAAGCGCATCCGGGCCAGCGGGTAGGCGCACAGGGCGGAGACCAGGATGTGGAGCGGCACCATGACGCCGACGTAGATGACCGAGTTGAGCAGGTAGCGCGGGTACGGGATCGCCGTCCACGCCTCCTTCACCCAGTCGAGGACCGGCGGCCTGGGGATGATGTCAGGAGGGAAGGAGAAGACCGCCTGGCCCGACGGTTTGAGCCCGGCGGACAGCAGGACGAGGAACGGGCCGACGAAGGCGAGCGCGATCGCGGTGAGCAGGACGTACATGCCTGCGCGTCTCATCATGCTCGCCCCCTGGTGATGCGGTAGTTGAGCATGGCCATCGCGATCATCACGACCCAGAGCACGAGCCCGACCGCGCTGGCGTAGCCCATGTCGTAGTGCTCGAAGCCGGCCGACCAGATGTAGTAGCCGAGGGTCAGGGTCGCGTCCTGCGGCCCGCCCCTGGTCATCACGTAGACGGAGGTGAAGGCCTGCATCGCGTCGAGCATCTCCATGGTGATCGCGACCGCGATGTAGGGCACCATCAGCGGCACCGTGATGCGGCGTAACCTGTCCCACGCGCTGGCGCCGTCGACCCTGGCCGCCTCGTAGAGCGAGCTGTCGATCGTCTGCAGGCCGGCCAGATAGATCATCATGTAGAAGCCCATGCTCTTCCAGCCCTCGACCAGGATGAGCGCGGGCAGCGCCCAGAACGGGTCGAGCAGGTACTGGATCGGCTGGTCGAGCAGCCCGGCCCCGGTGAGGATCCAGTTGAGGACGCCCTGCTGGTGGAAGACGTACTCCCAGGCCACCGCGACGGCGACCATCGAGGTCACCACCGGGAGGTAGTACAGCATCCTGAAGGTCCTGATCCCGGGCAGCTTCTGGTTCACCAGGACGGCCAGCAGCAGCGGCGCCACGACCAGCAGGGGGAACAGCCCGATCAGGAACAGCACCGAGTTGAGCGTCGCCGTCCAGAACTTCGGGTCGCCCGCCAGTCTGACGAAGTTGTCCACGCCCACGAACTCGGGCGGTGACACCACGTCGTACTCCATGAAGGAGAGCTGGACGGCGGTGAAGGCCGGCCAGACGAAGAACACCCCGAACAGCGCCAGCGCGGGCAGCGCGAACAGGTACGGCGTGTACCACTGCTGCCCCGGGATCCTGTCGACTGCCATGCGAGTCCTAAAGTCCGTATAACGGCGGCCAGAATTTGGTGCAGCGTAAGCGGGTTTCGAGAAGGCCGTCAATCCCCTCGTTGGTCCACGAGCTCGGAAGTGCCAGGAATGGCTTCCTCCGGCCTTCGCGAAGGAAAGGGATTGACGCTCCCTCCCTCTGGTGAGATTCTGCCGAAAGTTGCCGTTGAGGACGGCCATAATCTTGGGAGGTGCGCCGTGATGACCAGAGGGGTCTTAACGGCAGGCGCGCTCGCGCTGTCCCTGCTCGTCTCAGGCTGCGTGGCCGGAGCCTCGTCCCAGGGCGCTCCGGCCGCCGACGACCAGCCCTTCGAGGGCGAGGTCGAGTTCTGGACCATCAACCTGAAGAAGAACTACAGCGACTTCATCACCGGCCTGATCGGCGAGTACCAGAAGCAGCACCCGAAGGTCACCGTCAAGTGGGTCGACGTGCCGGGCCAGGAGAGCGCCACCAAGCTGCTGGCCGCCGTGGCCAGCGGCGACGTCCCCGACGCGGTCAACATCTCCTCCCTCGACCTCGGCAGGTTCGCCCCTTCGCTCGCCCCGCTCGACGAGCACTTCAAGCCCGCCGACCTGGCCGACTTCCAGCCCAACCTGGTGGAACCGCTGCGCGTGGACGGCAAGCTCTACGCGGTGCCCTGGTACAACGGCGGCGCTCCCGTCGCCATGTACCGCACGTCGGTGGTCGGCAAGGCCGGCTTCGACGAGAAGGCGCCGCCGAAGAGCTTCGACGAGGCCCTCGCCCTGGCCGACAAGATCTACGCCACCACCGAGATCAACGGCATGAACGCGATCCCCGACCACAACGCGCTGCGCTACTACGGGATCAAGCTGCTGTCCGACGACAAGAAGACGGCGACGTTCAACACCCCCGAGGCCGTCGCGATCCTGGAGAGGTTCAAGAAGAGTTACGACGCGCACGGCATCGCGCCGGGCGCGGTCTCCAAGGACATCCGCAATCTGCCGCAGACGCTGGAGAACGGGCAGGTCGCCTTCAAGGCCACGGCCAACGCCGCCGAGCTGCTCAACATCCAGAAGAACGCGCCGGACGTCTACCGGGACCTCACCGTCACCACGCCGGTCAGGATGAGCACGGGCGGCTTCCTGCTGCTCGCCCAGCAGGCCTTCTCCATCCCGAAGGCCTCCACGCACAAGAAGGCCGCCGCCGAGTTCATCAAGTTCTTCACCAACGGCGCCAACCAGCTGGCCTTCTGCAAGATCGTCCCCATCTACCCGTCGACGGTCTCCTCGACCAAGGACCCGTTCTTCTCGGGAAGCGCGGGCGACGACCCGATGGCCGTGGCCAGAAGCGTGATCGTGAAGGGCCTGCCCGAGCTGGAGTACACCCCGATGGGCACGGCCAAGGACGCCGAGCTCGGCGAGCTCCTCTCCGAGGAGGTCAGGGCGTTCCTGACGGGGACCAAGAGCGCCAAGGAGGCGCTCGACACAGCAGAGAAGCGATGGAATGACGCACTTGCCTAAGCTCAGAATGGGGATCGTCGGCGCGGGGATCATGGGTCGCGGCCACGCCGAGGTCCTGGCCGCCCACCCTGACGTCGAGATCACCGCGGTGTCCCGCCGGCCGCTCGACGACGCCCCTGACGCGGCGGTGTTCGCCGACTACGCGGACCTGCTCGCCTCGGGCCTGGTCGACGCCGTCTCGATCACCACGCCCGACCACCTGCACGCCGACGTGATGGTGGCCGCGGCGCGGGCCGGGGCGCACATCCTCGTGGAGAAGCCGTTCACGACCACCGTCGAGGACGCCGACCGCGCGGTCGCCGCCATCAGGCAGGCGGGCGTGACCGCGATGTGCCTGTTCAACCACCGGTGGGTACCCGCCTACGCCCAGGCCAAGGAGCAGATGCCGCTGGTCGGCGAACCCGTCGTCGGCTACGCCCGCAAGGACGACACCATCCACGTGCCCACCGAGATGATCGGCTGGGCCGACAGGACCACCTGCGCGTGGTTCCTGTCCAGCCACGACGTCGACCTGGTGACCTGGCTCTACGACGACCAGGTGGTCGAGGTCTTCGCCACGGCCAGGTACGGCAAGCTGCGCGGCATGGGCATCGAGACGCCCGACGCCATGCAGATCCAGGCCCGCTTCAGCAGGGGGGCGGTGGCCACCTTCGAGTCGGCGTGGATCTACCCGAACACCTTCCCGACCATGGTCGACAGCTACGTCACCGTGACAGGCGAGTCGGGCGTCATCCAGCTCGACAGGCAGAAGGAGAACATCCAGCTCGCCACGGAGAAGGCCTACACCTACCCGCGCAACATGCTGCAGCGCGTCGTCCACGGCGTGCCCGCGGGCGCCTACCGCGACGCCATCCACCACTTCGTCGACTGCGCCCGCACCGGCGCGCAGCCGCTGATCACCGTGGAGAGCTCGCGGCACGTGACCGCCGTCCTCGCCGCCGCCCACGAGTCGGCCCGCACGGGAGCGCCGGTGAAGCTCTGATGTCCGTGGAGAAGGCACCGCACGTGCATCCCACGCGGATGCGTCACATTTCCGACGAGGACCTCTTCGCCGCGCTGGGGAGCGACAGCAGGGCGTGGCGGTGGCGCGCGCCCGTGCCCGCTGGACTGCCGTCCGACGGGGCCGACGCACTGCACGGGGCCGAGGTCGACTTCCTCGACAAGGGGCACGGCCGCTCCCGCCTGTACGGCTTCCACTACCTGCGCTGGATGACCCCGCTGGTCGCCGCCTACGCCGAGACCGGCGACCCGCGTCACGCGGCGGAGTGGGAGCGCCTGTTCCGCCAGTGGTACGCCGGCCGCGACCTGGTCGAGGGCGACTGGCCCGGCCTCGACGTGGTCTGGTACTCCCTCGGCGTCTGCGCCCGCACGATGTACGTCACGCAGGCGCTGGCCGTCCTCGGAGAGGCGGTCGGCGAGGAGTGCTGGAAGGAGATGATGAAGACCGTCCTCGGCGGCGCCCGGTGGGCGGCCGAGGAGCACGACGAGTTCAGGCACGGCAACTGGCAGTTCGCCACGGTCTGCGAGCTGCTGCACGCCGCCAGGGTGTTCGCCGACCTGCCCGAGGCCGCGCAGTGGGCCGAGATCGCCACGGCGCGCATCATGGAGCATCTGGAGCGCGACGTGCGCGCCGACGGCGGCCACCACGAGCGCTCGCCCGGCTACCACGGCATGTGCCTCGACGCGCTCAGGCGGGCCGCCGCCGTCGAGCCAGGACTGGCCACGCACCCGCGCTACCTGGCCATGCACGACTGGCTCGCCGCGCTCATGACCTCGGGAGGGTGGGTGCCGCACCTGCAGGACAGCGGCATCGTCTGGCCTTCCGGCATCGAGCCCGCGAAGGGCTCGACCAACCTGGAGGCCAGCGGCTACGCCGTCTTCCGCTCAGGGACCTTCCACACGGTGATCAACTACGGCCCCTACGTGGGCCACGAGCTCGAGCCGCACAGCCACCACGCCGCGCTCGACTTCGTGATCGCCGGATGGGGCGTCCCGCTGGCATGGGAGGGAGGAGGACCGCCCTCCTACGACGACCCCGGCTATTACGACTGGTACCAGGCGACCAGGGCGCACAACACCCTGCTCGTGCCGGGCGAGGAGTACACCGAGGACCGCAGGGCCGCCTGCGACCTGTTCTCGTCAGGACACGAGATGGGCGACGGGGTGGACGTCTTCGCCGGGCACCACCACGGCTACAGCGCGCGCCACGACCGCACGGTCGTCTTCGTCCGCGACGAGGGCTACTGGGTGGTCACCGACCGGATCGAGGCGGAGGCGATCTGGCAGGTGCACGGCCTTTCCCCGTGGGTGCGCCACGGGGCGGGGTACCGCACCGAGCGGGCCCCTGGCCTGCTCGTCGTCCCGCTGGAGGAGCCCGACGAGGTCCTGTTCGGGAACGGTCCCGCGCGCATCCCCGACCCCGCCACCAGGACGGCCGAGTACGGCGAGATCCACTCTCTCGGCCTGCGCGGCCGCGGCGGGTTCACCGTCGGGATCTTCCCGTTCCTCGACGAGCCCCCCACGATCCCCGACGGATGGACGGTCCATGCTGATCGACGCTGACGCGCTGCTCGGCCGGCACCCGCGCAGGGACGTCGGCGAGGGGACTGTCGCCGAGGCGCTGGCCAGGATGGACCGCTTCGGCATCGCCGAGGCCGTCGTGAGCCACACGCTGTCATGGCTGCACGACCCCGACACGGGCAACCACAGGCTGCTCGACCTGGTCGAAGGCGAGCCCAGGCTGCGGCCGTGCTGGGTGCTGCTCCCCGACACCTGCGGGGAGACCGGCGCGCCCGACGCGTTCGTGGCCGCCGCCGCGGCGGCGGGCGTCGTCGCCGTCCGCGCCTACCCCGCCGACCACGGCTACGACCTGGCGGGCCGCGACGCCGCCCCGATGCTGCGCGCGCTGGAGGAGGCCGCGCTGCCGCTGCTGCTCGACGCCGCGCAAGCCGGCTGGTCCTCGATCGAGTCGATCGCGGGCGCCCATCCGGGCCTGCCAGTCGTCGTCGGCGGCCTTGGCTACCGCGTGCTCAGGCAGGCCGCGGGCGTGCTCGCCCGCACCGCCAACGTCCACGTGGGGCTGGCCAACCTCTCCTCCCACTGCGGCCTCGAATGGCTCGTCGACCGGTACGGCCCGCACCGCGTCGTCTTCGGCACCGGAGCGCCCGCCAGGGACCCCGCCGAGGCCGTGACGAGGCTGCTGTGGTCGGAGCTCGACGACGCCGCCGTCGCCGCCATCGGGTCGGGCAACGTGCGCGGCCTGCTCCACGACGAAGCGAGGGTCGCTTGAACGTCCTCACCGCCGCGCTCTGGAAGCGCGAGCCGCAGAGCGCGCTCCGGATCGTGGACGCGCACGCCCACGCGGGCCCGTACAGCCTGTTCTTCATCCCCGACGCGGGGCCCGAGGGGATGGCGAGGGTCATGGACAGGTGCGGGGTGTCCCACGCGGTCGTCTCCAGCCATCTGGCCATCCAGCTCGACGCCGCCGAGGGCAACGCCCAGACCGCGGCGATCGTGGCGAGGGCGGCCGACAGGTTCACCGGCTACCTGACCGTCAACCCGTGGCAGGACCCCGTCGGCGAGCTGTCGAAATGGGGCCACGACCCGCGCTTCGGCGGCGTCAAGCTCCACCCCGACCTGCACGACTACCCGCTCACCGGCGGCCGCTACGCGCCCGTGTGGGAGTTCGCGCAGCGGACCGGCTGTCCCGTGCTGACGCACACCTACGAGGGCTCGCCGTACAACGACCTGCCGATGGTGGACGAGGTGGCCGCGCGCTACCCGGACGTGGTGATCCTGGCAGGGCACGCGGGCGCCACGCCGCTGGGGTTCGAGGCGGCGATCGAGGTGGCGCGGCGGCGGCCAGGGGTGGTGCTGGAGGTGTGCGGTTCCTTCAACACTGGCGCCGACATCGCCACAATGGTGAGAGAGGTAGGCGCTGACCGCGTCGTGTACGGCTCCGACTTCCCCTTCATCGATCTGCGGATGTCACTGGGACGGGTAATCTTCAGTGGTCTCGCTGAGGAGGATCGGGCGGCGGTGCTCGGCGGAACGATGACCCGCCTGCTTCAGTGGCGATCCGGACTGGGGTGATCACGATCATGGATCGGTTGCGTGCGGAGGCACGGTCCAGGGTGGCGATCGGGGTCGTGGGCCCCAACGACCTGGTCGAGCAGATCATGATGATCGGCGCCGACCTGCCGGGCGCGGCCGACTGGCGGCTCGTCGGCGCCCCCCACGCGGGCGAGCACGAGACCTACGAGAAGTTCTCCAGGATCGCCGACAGCATCGACGTGGCGCTGTTCACGGGACCGCTCCAGCACGACCTGGCCAGGCAGGCGGGCGCGCTGCCCGTCCCCGCGACGTTCGTGCCGATGAGCGGCGCCAGCCTCTACGCCAGCCTGCTGCGCGGCGTCATCGCCCACGGCATCGACCCGGCGAGGGTCAGCATCGACTCGTTGCCCGCCGCCGACGTCGACGAGGCGTACGGCGAGATCGGGGTCGGCACGGAGGGCGTCCACCTGTCGGAGTACGACAGGCCCGAGTCGGCGCGCGGCTTCGCCGCCTTCCACGAGCAGCTCTACCGCCAGGGGGCCACCACCGCCGCGCTGACCACGATCAGGAGCGTGGCCACGAAGCTGACGGCCGCCGGCGTGCCGGTGATACGCATGATGCCGACCTCCCACACGCTGCGTCTGGCCCTCAACACCGCCGCGCTGCTCGGAACGGGCAGCAGGCTGGAGGAGTCGCAGATCGCCATCGTGGTGGTCGAGCTGGCCGCCTCCGCCAGGCCCAGCTACTCGGGACCGGGCAACTACTGGCAGCAGGAGCTCAAACTGTCGCTGCACCAGTCGCTGCTGGCCGACGCGAGGCTCATGGGCGCCACCGTGGTGCCGCGCGACGAGAACAGCTACGTCGTCACCGCCACCGTCGGCGCGCTCGCCCAGGCCACCGACGGCTTCCGCGTCGCGCCCTTCATGGACAGGATCCGCGCGGACGCGGGCGTGGCCGTCGAGGTCGGCATCGGTCTCGGCACCACGGCTCGGGACGCCGACGCCAACGCGATGGTCGCCGTCGAGAAGGCGCGCGGCGTGGGGGCCGCGGCCGCCTACCTGGTCGGCGGCGACGGGGTCGTGCTGTCCTTGCCGCTGCGCCAGCGCAGGAGGGCCGAGAGCGAGCCCGTCGTCACCACCAAGGCGGCCAAGCTGCTCGAACGGCTGGTCGAGGGGCTCGGCGACGGGCCCGAGGCGCTCGTCGTCGACGCGGAGATCGTGGCCGATGTGCTGGCCATCGCGCCGCGCAGCGCCAGGCGGGTGCTGCAGAGCCTGGCGGAGGAGGGCCTCGCGTGGCCGATGCCGCCCGTGAAGGGCACCCAGGCGGGACGGCCGCGGCAGCCGTACCGGCTGGTCAGGGCCTGAGTTCCGCCAGCAGCTCGCGAGCGGTCCCCGCGAGCAGCTCGGCGCTCCCTGGCGCGACCTGGCTCGCCAGCACCTCGTACTCCGCCCGCCGGTAGGCGTCGGCGGTGGGCAGGTAGCCGGGATATCCGTTGACGTACCCGAGCACCACGGTCGCCCGCTCGCGGGAGGCGCCGGCGATGTCGTCGGCGACGGCGACGAAGGGCTCGCCCGGCAGCCCGACGAGCGCGAGGTCGCCCAGCCTGGCGACGCTCACCTCGACGCCGATCGGGCCGGTCCCACCGGTGCGCGCCCGCAGACCCTCCAGCCTGCTCCTGGCCAGCCGCGCCGCGACAGGATCGCCCGCCGCCCGCGCGGCGTCCGCCTTCAGGGCGTCGACGTCCGCCGCGACCGCCGCCCTCTCGAGGGTCAGCCGCCGCCCTGCCCACGCGAGCCCCGCGCCCCCCGAGGAGGGCCAGGCAGGGGTTCCCCGCTCCGACAGCAGCTCGACGCAGCGGGCGGCGACCACGTCCCCCATCCTGTCCAGCTCGGCCTGGTCCTGCCCGCGCCGGGTGTGACGGGTGCTGATGTCGCCCGCCGCGCCCGTGGCCACCATGACCCACACGCCGTCTCCGAGCCGCTCCCTCAGCCGCCTGCGCACGGCTCCCACGAGGTCGGCGCTGACCATCCGGTTGGCGGCGGGCAGCACGGTCGGGTGGACCGGCAGCACCACCAGGACCCCGACCGGCCCGCCGTCCCTGACGGCGATCACGTCGAGCGGCACGACGGCCTCGGCGTCGGGCCTGCTCCTGTCCGCGCCGACCCCGTGCAGCTCGCCACGATGCGCCGTCCCCTCGCACGGCCGTTCCGCCTCCGCAGCCGCCCGTACGGCGGAGCGGCACGCGGCGGCGATCGCGTCCAGCCACGGTCCAGGCGTGGGTGCTCCGCCCGGCACGCAGCCCGTCTCGGGCCCGGCGTGGGTGTGGCTGGCCGCCAGCCACACCTCACCGCCCGCCTCCCGCCTGACCCGCCGTGCGAGGTCCTCGTTGACGCAGATGACGTCCGCGGTGACCAGCGCGAACCTGCGGCCGCCCGCGGACCAGGACACGGCGCTGACCTGAAGCGGGTCGAGCACCCCCGTGGAGGGCCCCTCCCGGTCCACGTAGCCGCCCATCGGCGTCCCCTCCGGCACGACGAGCGCCGCCTCCCCGTAACCCACCGAAGTCCGGCCCACCGAAGTCCGGCCCGTCGAAGTCCGGCCCGTCGAAGTCCCGCTCCTCATCGCCTGGCTCCTCCGTTCGGCTGCGGCTCCATCGGCTTCGTCGGGCGTCCGGGGCGTCCGGAGCGGGCGCACGTCGCGCAGGCCGCGCGGCGGGCGGGTCTCGCGGTCGCGGACACGGGCCTGATGGGTGTCATCGATGTGCCTCCATGACGAGGGAGCGGTAGGGACCGAGGTCGGTGGCGGCGGCCAGGAAGGCGGCGCCGGCGAGGCTGTCGCCGGCGGCGGGCGCGAGGTGCGCGCGGGGGAGCAGCCGGGCCAGCTCGGCCTCGAACGCGTCCCTGAGCGTCTGGTCGCGGAGCAGGCGGCCGGTCCAGGCGACGGGCACCGCCGTGCCTCCGGGGAAGTCCCGAGCGGCCGCGGTGACGGTTCCCGCCAGCTCGGCCCCCGCGGACGTGACGATGGCACGGGCGGTGGCGTCGTGGGCGGCGAGCTCGAAGACGTGGACGGCGAAGCGGGCGACCCGCGCCACCGCGTCGGAGGACAGGTAGAGCCGCCGGGGCAGGCCGTTCAGCTCGCCGAAGACCTCGCGGGCCCTCGCGGTGAGCGGGCCCGGCTCGGCGCGGCCGTCGTGGCCTCTGAAGGCGGCGTCCATGCCCCTGGAGCCGATCCAGAAGCCGCTGCCCGCGTCGCCGTACAGGAACCCCCAGCCGTCCACCTGGACCGCCTCGGGGCCGTCCAGGGCGCCGTGGTGGGGGTGAGGGGCGCGCACGCCGAGGGCGATCGCGCCGGTTCCCGCCGCGAGGACGACGCCGTCGCCGCCCGCGAACGCGCCCGCGTGCGAGGTGACCACGTCTGTCGTGAGAAGCACCCGCCTGGCGATCGAGAGGAGCCGGTCGGTGAGCGCGGTGGGCGCGTCCACGAGCATGGTCAGGCCGAGACAGATGGTGTCCAGCTCGCCCCACCCGGTCCCGATCCGGTCGAGGATGGCCGTGACCGGCGAGCCCTCGGCGTACGACAGGCCCGTCACCTCGCGCGTCTCCAGCACGCGCCCCGACGACGACAGCCCGAGCCGCAGCCCCGTCTGCCCGCCGTCTATCGCCAGATCCATGGGCTCCTCCTCAGTGGCGGATGCCGGCGCGCCGGTACTCGGTGGGCGAACAGCCGACGTGCCTGCGGAAGGCGCCGCGCAGCGCCTTCGCGCTCGGATAGCCGGACCGTGCCGCGATCACGTCGATGGGCAGCGCCGAGGTGGTGAGCAGCCGCCTGGCGTGCCGCAGCCGCAGCCCCGTCAGGTGGCGCAGGAACGTCGTGCTCCGCTCCTCGGCGAACAGGTGCGAGATGTAGAACGGGCTCGCGCAGACCGCCTCGGCGACGGTCGCCAGGCGCAGCCCAGGATCGGCGTAGTGCTCGGCCAGGTACGCCTCGGCCATCGCCAGGATGTCGGTGCGCGGTGGCGGCGGCATGAGCCTGGCGAGCGTGTCACGGAGCCAGATGTGCAGGTAGGAGCGCTCATGGATGTCTCCGACCGTGACGATGTCCTCGATCGGCAGCCGGGCGCACGCCTCCACCCAGTCGGTCGACCCGTCGGCCAGGCGGGATCTGTTGACGGTGTCGACGACGAACAGCAGCTGGCCGATGAGCCAGTTGCGCAGCGTCCTCGGGTCGGCGTCGCGCTCGGCCGCGCACCTGTCCACCCATCCGGCCAGCAGGCCGGCCGCGCCGTTGCGGTCGCCCGCCCTCACCCGCCTGGTCAGCTCCTCCTCGATGCGCACGGGAGGGGTGAGGCCCACCGGCGGGCAGGCCGCGCCGCCCGGCGAGGGACGCGCCGTCAGGGCGGGACGCGCGGCAGCCGGGGCGATCACGCGGTCGCCGCCGAGGACGAGCTTGTAGTCGTTGGACCTGCGCGCCTCCCGCTCGGCCTCCCCATGGGCGAGGCTGGGAAGGCCGAGGCTGACCGTGGCCGTCCACGCCGTCTCGCGGACGATCCGCGCCCGCACCTCCTCCGCCAGCGCCGCCGCCTCCGACATCAGCGCTTCGGGATCGGCGCCGGTCAGCAGCACCAGCCACTCCTCCGGCGGTTGCGGCCGGCAGGTCACGCCCGGACGTCCTGACGCGGCGGCGTGCACGGCCCGGTCGGCGCGCCGGAGCTGGCGGCGCGCCCACACCTGCCCCTGCACCTGCGAGGAGGCGACGTAGTCATCGATGTCGACCAGGGCGGCGACGGCATAGCTCATGCCTCCACTTTAGGCGGACCGAAATTTGACCGTATTCACGAGCGTGCCGACGCCTGCCACTGTGGCCCGCATCGTGTCGCCGTCCTTGAGCGGGGCGATCCCCGCGACGGTGCCGGTCGCGATGAGGTCGCCCGGCATCAGCGTCATGCCGTCCGACAGGTCTTCGATCAGCCGGGGGATGCCGAACACCATCTGCTTGGTGTTGGCCCGCTGCCTGACCTCGCCGTCCACCTCCAGCGTGAGGTCGAGCGACTGCGGGTCGGGCACCTCGTCCACCGTGGCCAGGTACGGCCCGGCGGGCGCGAACGTGTCGAAGCCCTTGGACTGGTCCCACGGCACGTTCCGCGCGATGTTGGCCAGCTGCAGGTCGCGCGCGGTCATGTCGTTGAGGACCGTGTACCCGGCCACCGCCTCGCTCCAGCGCTCGGCGGGCAGGTCCCTGGTGACCTTGCCGATCACCACCGCCAGCTCCACCTCGTGCTCCAGGTGCCCGGTCCGCGCGGGGGCGACCACCGGCTGGTTGTGCCCGGTCAGCGCGGACGGCGGCTTGAAGAACAGCACGGGCTCGGGCGGCACCTGCATGCCGCTCTCCTCGGCGTGCGCGACGTAGTTCAGCGCCAGGCAGCAGATCTTCGTGCAGGTGGCCACCGGCGGCTCGAACAGCACGTCGGCCTCGTCGAGCACGGGCCTGCGCCTGGACACCTCCTCGGTGAGGCGGTCGAGGCCGTAGGAGTTCAGCAGGGCCACGGGGTCGTCGGTGCCGAGGTCGGCCAGGCTGACCAGCGCGCCGCCGCGCAGGGCCACCAGCTCGACGGGGGCGGAGGCGCTCCGCCTGATGCGTCCAAGGAACATGGCAGCAAGCCCATCAGCGCGCTCGGAGGCTCACAAGCACCGAAATTTGCGCTGACGACTCACTTCTTGCCCTCCTGCTTGTCGCCGGGCGAAGCGCCGCCTTTTGATGGTCGCCATGACCCGCTCTCTGGACGTCAGCCGCGACCTCTACGCCCACGCCAAGCGCTTCATCGCGGGCGGCGTCTCCAGCGACGCCCGCCGTATCGTCGCAGGCCCCTCACCTTCGTCTACGGCGGGCGTGCCCCTCTACGTCGACAGGGCGGAGGGCGCGCGCCTCTGGGACGTGGACGGCAACGTCTACCTCGACTACGTCCTCGGCCAGGGGCCCGCCCTCCTCGGCCACTGCCCTCCCGAGGTGGTCGAAGCCGTCACCGCGCAGGTGGCGCGCGGCATCGTCTACTCCGCCCAGCACGCCGCGGAGGCGCGCGTGGCCGAACGGCTGTGCGCGATGGTGCCGTCGGCCGAGCGGGTCCGCTTCAACACCGTCGGCTCGGAGGCCGCGCACGCCGCCTGGCGCCTGGCGCGCGGCCACACGGGCCGCCCGAAGATCCTCAAGTTCGAGGGCCATTACCACGGCTGGCTCGACCCCGTCCTCTACAGCGTCCACCCGCCCGTGGACGCCGCAGGCCCCGCCGACGCCCCCTTCGCGGTCCCCGGTACGGCAGGCCAGCCGCCCGCCGCCGACCTCGTCATCGCCCCGTGGAACGACCTGGACGCCCTGGCCCGCCTCATGGAGCGGCACCGGGGGGAGATCGCGGGCGTCGTCGCCGAACCCGTCCTGTGCAACACGGGCGCCATCGAGCCCGACCCCGGCTACCTGCGGGCCGTCCGCGAGCTGTGCGACGCCCACGGCAGCCTCCTGATCTTCGACGAGATCATTACGGGCTTTCGCCTGGCCCCCGGCGGCGCGCAGGAGTACCTCGGCGTCACCCCCGACCTGTCGATCTTCGGCAAGGCGATGGCGGGCGGCATGCAGGTCTCCGCGCTCGCGGGCCGCGCCGAGGTGATGGACACGATCTCCACGGGCAGGGTCGCGCACGCGGGCACGTTCAACTCCCAGCCCGTCGGCATCGCCGCCGCCGAGGCCACCCTCCGCGTCCTCGACGAGCGCAGGGAGGAGGTCTACGGCACCCTCTACGCCCGCGGCAGGGCGCTCATGGAGGGCCTGCGCGAGGCCGCGGCCAAGGCGGGAGTGCCGATGCTCGTGGACGGCCCAGGGCCGGTCTTCCAGACGTACTTCACCGAGGCGGAGTCCGTGCGCGACTACCGCGACTTCGCCCGCACCGACCGGGCGCGGATGGCGCTGCTGCACGCCGCGCTGCTGGAGCGCGGCGTCAACATGGTGCCGCGAGGGCTATGGTTCCTGTCCACCGCTCACACCGAGGCGGACGTCGCCGCCACGGTCGACGCTTTCGGTGACGCCCTGCGGACGCTTCCGCTCGGTTGAGATCACCAGCGCGACCCCGATGAGAATGACGAGCCCGCCGCCCAGGATCCGCAGGGTCACGGGCTCGCTCAGCACGAGCGCGCCGAGCGCGACCGCCACCGCCGGGTTGACGTAGGCGTAGGTCGACACGAGCGAGATGGGGGCGTTGCCCAGCAGCCAGACGAACGAGGTGAACCCGACCAGCGACCCGACCAGGATCAGGTACGCCAGCCCCGCCCACGACCGCCCGGACACCGCCGACAGGTCGAACCGCTCGCCGAGCCCGGTGCCGAGGACGGCGAGTCCCACCCCGCCGACGAGCATCTCGATCGTGCTGGCGGCGAACGGGTTCGACGGCATCGAGATCCTGCTCGACAGGAACGACCCCACCGCCCACGACAGCGACCCGATCAGCACCACGATGATGCCCGTCGTCGAGTTGACCCCGTGCCCGCCGGTCAGCGACAGCGCCGCCACTCCCGCGAGCCCGACCAGGACGCCCGCCAGGGTGAGCGACTTGGGCCGGTCCCTCACCACGAACCTGAACATCACCAGCCACAGCGGAACGGAGGCGACGAGCAGCGCCGCCAGGCCGGAGGAGATGTGCAGCTCGGCCACGGCCAGCAGCCCGTTGCCCAGCGTCAGCAGCAGCAGTCCTGCGACGGCCGCGCCGACGAACTCCCTGCGGGTCATCCTGAACGCCGCGGTCCCGTTCTTGGCCACCAGGAAGCCGCCCAGCAGGATGCCCGCCGCGACGAAGCGCATGGCCCCGCTCAACATGGGAGGGATGGTCTCGACGGCGATCGCGATGCCGAGATAGGTCGACCCCCACACCACGTAGACGATGCCGAGCGCCACCCAGACGAGCAGCCGATTGTCAGTGGTGTCTTGTCCCATGGCTCCTTACAATAACCGCCCGCCATGTGATGTGGTAAGGCCGCCCCCCCGATCGGGGACCTGGCAGACCTTCCGTCGCCCGGCCCGGCCCCGCGCTCCCGGTGACGCGTATCCCTGGACAGGCGCCGGCCCCGCGCCAAAGGTGGCGCGGGGCCGGGCCTGCCGTACATCATCCGACGCGAGCGGGGGTCCGCCGCCCCTGGGAAGGGGAAGGGGGGCGACGGACCGGACTGGTGGATCGGGTCAGCGCGGGCCGAGCTTCTCCACGATCAACCGGTACAGCTGGCGCGGGCGCCCGGGTTGTGGCGTGCGGTTCGGCGGAAGCGGCCACGCGAGTCCCTCGTCAACCAGCGTGCGCAGCAACCGCCGAGCCGTGCGCGGGGTGACCCCGAGCATCTTCCCCGCCCCCTCGGCGTCCACGACCGTGTCGCCGCCCTCCAGCTTCGCCGCCAGCCGCGCGAGCACCTCGATGCCCTTCGGCTTGAGCGGCGTCGACCCCTGAGGAGGCATCCTCGGCGCCGGGATCAGCGCCCGCCCCTCGCGGTCGACCGCGAACCCCTGCGCCTGCTTGCCCGCCTGCGAGCGGGCCAGCGCCGCGCGCGCATGGGATTCGGCGTCATGTGTCGTACGGCCCATGCCCACGCCGACCTCGACCGCAAGGCCGAGCTCGTCGCGGACCCTGGCGGCGAACGGCAGCACCCTGAAACCGTCCGTCGCGGACGCGATCGACCCGCGGGTGGCGGTGACCAGGTAGCTGTGGTCGTCGATGGGCCAGACGGTGGCGTTGATCCTGTTGGCCTCCTGGACCAGCAGCCGGTGCAACGACAGGCGCAGCTCGTCACGCCAGTAGCGGGGCGCGGCCCTGCGCACGGGCTCCCGCAGCGTCGGCACCTCGACCAGGACAACCGTGAGTTGTGACTCCTCCAATCTGTGGTGGGCGCCGAGCAGCGCCGCGGTATGCAGCGCCGTTCGCACGGCCGCCGATGTGGGTCTGATCCGTATCACAGGCACGCCCGCGGTGTGCAGCCTGTCCGCGACCGCGGGAAGGCACGTCAGCGCCCCCGTCGTCGCGCCCTGCCTTGCCAGCCTCTCGTGGTAGGCCGCGATCGTGCCTGTCGCGCCCGGCTCGTCGCGGCTGTGCACGTCCGTCGCCGGGATGCCCAGATCGGTGTAGGCCTCCTCGACGTCGGCACGCGACACCACGTCGATGCTCACCCGTTGCGGGTCGAGCCGTGGGTCGATCGCCGCCTTCGCCAGCGCCGCGACCAGCGCGGCACCGCCGAGCTGGACATACGTCGCCGGCATGGTCAGCACCCCTGACCGCCTTGCCAGGTCATAGGGGACCGGGCTGGCGAAAAGACACGCGTCCACCCCCGGCCCGAGCCTGGTGACCTTGTCCGCCGCCTCCTGCTCGTCGCGGTAGGCGGCGGCCACGAGGCGGCAGGGAAGGGGTGCCGCGGCATGACCCATCAACATGACACGCTCGACCAGATCGTGAGGTCCGACCACACCGATCGTGAGGTCCGGTGTCATGGCGCCCGGGCGTGATACTCGGGGAGGCTCTTCGGTCCGCTCGACCAATGTTCGTCCCATCCTGCCGTCCATTGCAGTGCTCTCTTTTGGAACGATCGCTCGCGAGGGCCATAATGTCACGCCCAAATTTTCCAGAAAGTCACTCTGGAAAGCGTTTCACCAGCTCAGCCCTAAGGAACTTCGCGGATAATATCCGCGCCCAACGCCCGCATTCGCTCGGCCAGATGGGCATGGCCCCGATCGATCAGATAGCCCGACTCGATGACCGTCTCCCCTTCGGCCGCGAGCCCCGCCAGAACGAGCGCGATTCCCGAACGCAGATCGTGGGCCGTGACCTCGGTGCCTTTGAGCGGGGTGTGGCCGTGAACGGTGGCGGCGTTGTCCTTGACCCTGACGTCGGCGCCCATCTTGTTGAGCTCACCGGCCAGCGCGAACCGGCCGTCGAAGATCCGCTCGTGGATGTAGCTGATGCCGTCGGCGAAGCACGCCACGGTCATCATCGGCGACTGCAGGTCGGTGGCGAAGCCGGGATAGGTGTCGGTGATGACGTTGATCGGCTTCAGCGGGCTGTTGTGGCAGCGGACGCTGAGCACCGCGCCCTGCGTGGCGAACTCCACGCCCATCTGCTCCAGCTTGTAGCGGACCACGCCCAGGTCCAGGCCGGTGCCGACGAGGTTCAGCTCGCCGCCGGTGATGGCCGCGGCCATGGCGAACACGCCCGCGTCGAGCCGGTCGGGCATCACGGTGTGCTCGACCGCGTGCAGCTCGGTGACGCCCTCGACGGTGATGAACCCCGTGCCGCCGCCGCTGATCTTCGCGCCCATCTTGGTGAGCATGTCGATGACGTCGAGCACCTCAGGCTCGAGCGCGGCGTTCTCGATCACGGTGGTGCCGCTGGCCAGGGCGGCGGCCATGATGAGGTTCTCGGTGCCGGTGTGGGAGGGGGTGTCGAGGTAGAGTGTCGCGCCCGTCAGCCCTGAGGACTTGACGTGGATGACGGTCTCGCTCTCGTCGACGATCGCGCCCAGGCGCTTGTAGCCGAGGTAGTGGAAGTCGAGGTTGCGGCTGCCCAGGTTGCAGCCGCCGACACCCTCGACCACGGCCTCGCCCAGGCGGTGGAGCAGCGCGGGGGTGAACAGCACCGAACCGCGGAACCGCCTGGCGATCTCGGCCGGAAGGATCGGGCTGGTCAGCCGGGAGGCGTCGATGACCAGCGTGCGCTCGGACTCGTGGAGCTCCACGTGCGCGCCGACGGACTGGGCCAGTTCGACCGCGCGCCGCACGTCCTCGATGATCGGGACGTTGCGGAGGACCGTACGGCCCTTGGCCGCGAGCAGAGCGGCCCCGATCATGGGCAGCACGGCGTTCTTCGCGCCCTGGATGAACGCGGTTCCACGCAGTGCGTTGCCACCGCGCACGCGGTAACGGACCATTCGCTTCCGCTCTCCCTCGGTAAAAGATCTCGCTAAAGTGATTCGGACGCGCCCACAGTAGCCGTTGCGGACGCCTGCCCCGGCCGATTCGCCCCGTGACTACCCGGTAAAGGAGTGTCCTGTGAGGCGTTCGTACGCCTCGACATAGCGCCGGCGGGTCCGTTCGACCACTTCGTCGGGAAGGGGAGGTGGCGCTTCGCCGGAGGATTTGTCCCATCCCGATTCCGGCGATGTCAGCCAATTACGGACATATTGCTTATCGAAAGAGGGCTGAGCATGGCCTGGCTCCCACTCGTCGAGCGGCCAGAAGCGCGAAGAGTCAGGAGTGAGGACCTCGTCGCCGAGCGTCAGAACTCCGTTGGAATCCCAACCGAGCTCGATCTTGGTGTCGGCGAGGATGATGCCGCGCTCGCGGGCGATCTCCGCGCCCCTGGCGTAGACGGCGAGCGTGATCCTGCGCAACTCCTCCGCCGTCTCCTCACCCACCCGCGCGACCACCTCGTCGAAGGAGATCGGCTCGTCGTGCTCGCCGAGCGGGGCCTTGGTGGACGGCGTGAAGACGGGCTCGGGAAGCCGCGAGCCGTCCTCGAGGCCCTGCGGCAGCCGTACACCGGAGACCGCGCCGTCGCGGCGGTACTCGGCCAGGCCCCCGCCCGCCAGGTACCCGCGCGCCACGCACTCCACGGGCACCATCCGCAGCGGCCTGCACACCATGCTGCGCGCGTCGGGCGCGGTGCCCGCCAGATGGTTGGGCACGATGTCCTTCAGCTGCTCGAACCACCACAGCGACAGCTGCGTGAGAATCGCCCCCTTGTCGGGGATCTCGGGCTCGAGCACGTAGTCGAAGGCCGACAGCCGGTCGGAGGCGACCATCAGCAGCAGGCCCTCGTCGGTCTCGTAGAGGTCGCGAACCTTGCCGGAGTGGAGGTGCTTCATCGGGCGATGTCCGTCCTGTGGTGGGAGCCGCGCAGTCGCACCCTGCCGACCAGCTCGTAGGCGTTGTTCCTGGCGCTCTCCTGGTCATGGCCCGTGCCGACCACGGCCAGCACCCTGCCTCCCGCGGAGACCGTCCGCCCCTCCTTCACCGCCGTGCCGGCGTGCAGGACGTAGGCGTGCTCGGTCGGTTCGAGGCCCGTGATCACGTCGCCCTTCACCGGGTCCGCCGGATAGTTCTCCGCCGCGACCACCACCGCAACCGCCGAACCCTCCCGGTAGGCCAGCGGCGGCTGCTCCGCCAGCGTGCCCGTCGCGCACGCCATCAGCACGCCCGCCAGCGGCGTCCGCAGCCGGTCGAGCACCACCTGCGTCTCCGGGTCGCCGAACCGCGCGTTGAACTCGATGACCTTCGGCCCCTTCGAGGTCAGCGCGAGACCCACGTACAGCACCCCGTTGTACGGCAGGCCGCGCCGCGCCAGCTCCTCCACCGTCGGGTGCACGACCTCGCGCATCACCTGCTCCGACAGGCCCTCGGGCGCCCACGGCAGCGGCGTGTAGGCGCCCATGCCGCCGGTGTTCGGGCCCTCGTCGCCGTCGTAGGCGCGCTTGAAGTCCTGCGCCGGCTGCAGCGCCACCGCCGTCGAACCGTCGCACAGCGCGAACAGCGACACCTCGGGGCCGTCGAGGAACTCCTCGATCACCACCCGCTCGCACGCGCCCGCGTGCTCCAGCGCCGCCTCCAGGTCGCCGGTGACGACCACGCCCTTGCCCGCGGCCAGCCCGTCGTCCTTGACCACGTACGGCGCGCCGAACTCCTCCAGCGCCTGCCGGGCCTCCTCGCGCGTCGCGCAGGTGCGCGACCGCGCGGTGGGAACGCCCGCCGCGTTCATGACGTCCTTGGCGAACGCCTTCGAGCCCTCGATCATCGCCGCCTGGCGTCCGGGGCCGAAGCACGGGATACCGCTCGCCCGCACCGCGTCGGCCACGCCCGCCACCAGCGGCGCCTCGGGTCCGACGACGACCAGGTCGGCGCCCAGCTTCTCGGCCAGCTCGGCGACCTGCCGCGGGTCGGTGGGGACGATGTCGTGCAGGGTCGCGATCTCCGCGATGCCGGCGTTGCCGGGCGCACAGTGGAGCTCGGAAACCTGGGGGTCGAGTTTGAGCGAGCGGCACAGGGCGTGTTCCCGCCCGCCGGATCCAATCACAAGAACGCGCACCCACCCATTCTCCCAGCTCGCACGCCACCGTTCTCACCCGCGTTCGACCCGCCCGCACGGACCCCTCCGCCCTCCCGGGAACGCCCCACCGGACCACCCGCGCGATCGCACCCCCTTCCGGCGACCATCGCCTATCCAAACGGCCCGCGCCATCCGCACGGTCCGCGCCCACCTCGCAGGACCCGCGCCCACCTCGCACGGCCCGCCACCCGCACGGCCCGCCACCGGTACGGCCCGCCACCGGTACGGCCCGCCACCGCACGATCCGCCACCGCACGATCCGCCACCGCGCGGGAGGGCGCCTCCGTCCGCACGACCCGCCACCGCACGGCCCGCGCCCATCTGCATGGCCCGACCGCACGGCCGTGGCCCCCCTCGTGAAGGATCTCCGCCGCAGGACCGCCCGCACGGTCGTGTCTCGAAGGAGGCGCGTGACCGGGCGCCGTTCGAGAGGCCGGCCCTCGCCGCACGAGGAGCGTCCCCTGGACGGGCCGAGCCCCGTGCGGACGGAGGCGCCCTCCCGTGCGTGCCGTACAGGATCCGTGGATGCCACGTGCGCCATACAAGAGATGCCACGTGCGCGCCGTACAAGGTGCGTGCGCCGGGCGAGACCGCCCGTGAGGGAAGCGGATGTGCGGGAATCGGGAGGAATCTTTGTGAGGTTCTACGTGATCGACGGACTCGGCACCGAGTAAGGTGTGGGGGGTTCCCCAGCCTGTGGTAGGTTGGGTCGGCTTTGCGGCGTCTTGTGTGATTGGAGGTGGTCCGGGATGAATCCTGGTGATCCCAGCAGTACTCGCCCGCGCACGATCATCGTGCGCACCCCCGACCACTCCAATTCGGCAGCCTGATCGTGCCTCCACGCATCTCCAGATTGAGGTGATCTTTCGTCCTGCGTGGACCGTGCCAGGTCGGGCGGGAAGGGACTGCCATGCGCTCGTCCACCATTTTCCGTCGCATCAACCGTCACCCCGTGCCCGTGCACACCGCTCGCCAGCTGGCCAGGCCCATGGGTGAGTGCGTACCGCCCGTCGACTCCATCGTCGAGTACGGCGCCTACATCAACGGCAAGAAGATCTGCGCCGACGGCATCGTCGAGTCGCTCAAGCTCGTCCGCCAGCACAACCTCGAGAACGAGGGTGCCAAGGCATTCGTCTGGGTCGGCCTGCACGAGCCCGAGGCTCCCGAGGTCGAGTGGCTCGCCGAGGTGTTCGGCCTGCACCCGCTCTCGGTCGAGGACGCGGTCAAGGCCCACCAGCGCCCCAAGATCGAGCGCTACGGCGACTCGTTGTTCATGGTGCTGAAGACCATCGCCTACCTCGACCACGACGAGCTCACCGCGACCAGCGAGATCATCGCCACCGGTGAGATCATGGTGTTCCTCGGCGCCGACTTCGTGGTGACCGTACGGCACGGGCGGCACTGCCCGCTCACCGAGGTGCGCGAGAAGCTCGAGGACAAGCCCAAGCTGATCAACCGCGGCCCCACCGGCGTGCTGCACGCGATCTCCGACCACGTCGTCGACCGCTACCTCCAGGTCGCCGACCTCATGCAGCTCGAACTCGAAGAGGTCGAGGCCACCGTCTTCGCCGACGTCAGCTCCCGCGACATCAACCGCATCTATCAGCTCAAGCGGGAGATGCTGGAGATGAAGCGCGCCGTCACCCCGCTCCAGCCCCCGATGGCCTCGCTGCCCCAGCGTCGCATCATCCCGAGCGAGATGCGCGAGTACTTCCGCGACGTCAGCGACCACCTTGCCAGGGTGTGCGAGCAGGTCGAGTCGTCGAACGAGCTCGCGAACTCGATCCTGCAGGCGGCGCTCGCCCGCTCCAACACCCTCGCCAACGAGGACATGCGCAAGATCTCGTCGTGGGTGGCGATTCTGACCGTGCCCACCATGATCGCGGGCGTTTACGGCATGAACTTCGACTTCATGCCGGAGACCAAGCAGGCATGGGGTTACCCGGCTGTCCTGGCCATCATGGTCACCGCTTGCACGCTGCTCTACCGTGGCTTCCGCCGCAACGGCTGGCTCTAACCCCGGGGGACACGAGGCCACGCCGCGGCCATCCATGGCGCAGGATCGGCGCGGCGCTCCCTGGCTCGGGACCGGCGCTCCTGGCCGAGATGGGCGGGCCGTCCAAGGCGCAGGACCGGTGCTCCTGGCGGGTAGGGGCGGCCATCCAGGCCGCAGGACCGGCGCTCCCGGCCGGGTGGCGAAGGTCACCGGCCGGGGTGAAGGTCAGACGCCGACCGGCTTGAGAGGGCCGACGGGGCGGGGCAGGGCGAGCCCGCGCTCCTCCCACACCTGGCGCATCCGGTCCGGATAGTCGGTGACGATGCCCGCCACGCCGAGGTCGAGCATCCGCCCCGCCGTGGCCGCGTCGTTCACCGTCCACACCGCGACGGTCAGCCCGGCGGCCGCCGCCTGCGCCATCAGCGCCTCGTCCACCATGTCGTACTCGGGCGACAGCGTCGTGGCGCCCGCGGCGCGCGCCGCGGCGGGGACGTCGTCGCCGAGGTCGCCGTTCCAGTCCAGGGTGTCGAGCTCGATCAGCGCGAACCGCCGGGTGTCCGGCGCCAGCCTGGCCGCGTGCTCGATGATGCGCCAGTCGAAGCTGAGGATGGCCGCGTTGGCGAGCCTGCCGTGCCTGTCGAGCTCGGCCACGACCGCCTCGGTGAACTCCAGCGGGTCCGACGTCAGCTCCGGCCTCGTCGGATCGGACTTCAGCTCGACGTGCAGCCGCACCCCGTCGGCGTCGTAGGCGTTCACCAGCCCGAGCACCGCGCCGAGCGTCGGCATGCGCGTCTCCGGCATGGGCTTCTGCGTGAGCGCGAACGGGTCGTCGGGATGCCGCGGCAGCCGCACCCCCACGTCCAGCATGCGCAGCTGGGCGTGCGTGAGTGCGTTGATCGGCTTGCCCACGTAGGGGAACATCGGGTCCTGCGCCGTCAGCGGCCGCGTGTCCGCGCTCGTCACCGCGGAGACGGTGAGGTCGTGCGTGAGCACCATGCGCCGGTCCGCGGTGAGCGCGACGTCGAGCTCCAGCGCATGGACGCCGAGCTCCATGGCATGGCTCAACCCGGGCAGGGTGTTCTCGGGCCAGAGGCCTCTCGCACCTCGGTGACCGTGAATTTCGACATGCACACGGGGGACCTTACCGTCCGCCCGGCGCGTTGGCGCGCCTGCCACGCCGGTAGCTGTTTGTCCCGGTCTCTCCGCTTCCGTCCGGCGGGTCGTCCACGGCTGCCGTTGTACGGCTATCGCACGGGAAGGCCCACCGTGGTCACCGCCGACCGTCCGTCCATCACGCGTGCTCCAGCAGGACTCCGGTCCCCGCCGTCACGTCGTCCCCGCAAGGCCGGGTGACCCGGACGTCGCGGCGGGCCGGCGGCGTCGCAGGAGCGGCGTGATGGACGGACGTCAGCCGGTGACCATGGTGGGCTTGACCCGGCTTGCCGTACGGGACGATCGGCCGGCCGCCCGAGGCCACCGGCGCCGGCGCACGGATGGCGCGAACCGGCGCCGGACCTCGCATCGGGAACCGGCGCCCGGCCCTGCGTGGGGCACATGCGGCCTGGCCTCGCATCGGGCACCGGCGCCCGCCTCTCGCGTGTCGGGAGGCAGGCGCGGGGCCGGTCGGGGCGGGTCAGACCAGGGAGTGGAGCTCGATCGTCTGGTCGCGGCCAGGGCCGACGCCGATCGCCGAGATGCGCGACTCGCTCAGCTCCTCCAGCGTCCGCACGTACGCCCGGGCGTTCGGCGGCAGGTCCTCGAAGGAGCGGGCCTTCGAGATGTCCTCCTGCCAGCCGGGGAACTCCTCGTAGATCGGTGTCGCGTGGTGGAACTCCGTCTGCGTCATCGGGATCTCGTCGTGCCGCACCCCGTCGACGTCGTACGCCACGCACACGGGGATCCGCTCAAGCCCCGACAGCACGTCCAGCTTGGTGAGGAAGAAGTCGGTGACTCCGTTGATCCTCGTGGCGTAACGCGCGATGACCGCGTCGAACCAGCCGCAGCGGCGGTTGCGTCCGGTCGTCACGCCGTACTCGCCGCCCGTCGTGCGCAGCCAGTCGCCCATCTCGTCGGTCAGCTCCGTCGGGAACGGGCCCGAGCCGACGCGTGTCGTGTACGCCTTCAGGATGCCGATCACCCGGGTGAGCCGGTTCGGCGGGATGCCCGCGCCCGCGCACGCTCCGCCACTGGTCGGCGAGGACGACGTGACGAACGGGTAGGTGCCGTGGTCGATGTCGAGCAGCGTGCCCTGGCCGCCCTCCAGCAGCACGAACTTGTCCTCGTCCAGCGCCTTCTTCAGCACCAGCGAGGTGTCGGCGATGTGCGGCTTGAGGCGCTCCGCGTAGCCGAGGTACTCCTCCAGCACCTTCTGCCCGTCGATGCCGCGCCGGTTGTAGACCTTGGTCAGCACCTGGTTCTTCTCGCCGAGCACCGCCTCGATCTTCTGCGCGAGGATGCCCGGGTCGAGCAGGTCCTGCACGCGGATGCCCATGCGGTAGATCTTGTCGCCGTAGGCGGGACCGATGCCGCGCCCGGTCGTGCCGATCTTCGCCTTGCCGAGGTAGCGCTCGGTCACCTTGTCGAGCGCCTTGTGGTGCGGCATGATCAGGTGGGCGTTCGCCGAGATCAGCAGCCGCTCGGCGGAGATCCCGCGCTCGGCGAGGCCGTCCAGCTCGGACAGCAGCACGCCGGGATCGATCACCACGCCGTTGCCGATCACGGGTACCACGTCAGGCGACAGGATGCCGGTGGGCACGAGGTGAAGGGCGTACTTCTGGTCGCCGATGACGATGGTGTGCCCCGCGTTGTTACCGCCCTGGTAGCGGACCACGTAGTCGACGGCACCGCCCAGCAGGTCGGTGGCCTTCCCCTTGCCCTCATCGCCCCACTGGGCGCCCAAGACAACGACAGCCGGCATGGTTATCTCTCCCGAGCAAAACGAAAACCCCTGACGCAAGTGCGACAGGGGCTCTTGCGTGGAGAGACTACCCGAGTATGCCCAAACGTCCCAAGAGCTAGCTCTTGGCGAGCGCGTCATAGGCCTCGGCGCTGCTGTCCTTCAGGAACTGCAGGCACCGCTCGGCCTCGTCCTTCTCGCCGATCGCCTGAGCGGCCCTGGACAGCGCGTAGAGGCAGCGCAGGAAGCCGCGATTGGGTTCGTGCTCCCACGGGATCGGCCCGTGCCCCTTCCATCCGCTACGGCGGAGCTGGTCCAGTCCCCGGTGGTAGCCGGTGCGGGCGAAGGCGTAGGAGGTCACGGCGTGACCATTGGCGAAGTACTCCTCCGCGAGCGCGGCCCATGCCGCCGGGTAGGCGGGGAAGCGAGCTGCCACGTCGGACGCCTTGGCGCCGGATTCCAGCGCCTCTCGGGCCTCGGGCAGGTCCGGCAGGTGAGTCGGGGGCGGCCCGGCGAGAAGGTTATCCATAGGACAAGTCATACCCGTCAGGCACGGAAAGTGGCTAGGAGATCTTTGTCGCAGTACGTCGAGCGTCCACTCCGCCGCGGGCTTCGTCCCTGCGCGCCCCTCGCCCGGAGATGGTGCGGGGTCGTGGACGGCCCTGGCCTGGTCACCGCCGGTCCGGCCGTGACCGTGGGATGCCCCGGCCTGGTCCCCGGTCCGGGGCCGTGACCTTGGGGCGGCCCCGGCCTGGACGGGCCGGGGCCGCCCGTGCGGCAGGGTCAGGCGAAGACGGTGCCGGTCTCGGTGAAGAGCGCCTCGAGCACGCGTAGCCCGCGCCAGGCCTTGGTCATGCCGAACCGGGCGGAGAACCGCACGACGGCGCGCACGTCGTCCGGTGTGGCGCCGGCGCTGAGGGCGCGCGTGACGTGGACGCGGAAGCTCTCCTCCAGCGTCTGGTACAGCACGTCGACGGTCATCGTCGCGAACGCGCGCTCGCGCACGCTCAGCCGCCGCATGCCGGCGCGCATGCGGGATTGCAAGTCCATGTAGTCGGCGAACCGGGCGTGGAGGTTGCGGACAGCCTGCTTGGTCGGAGCGGGGATCGGGCTTCCCGAGCCGCCGGCGTCGATCGGGTGGCCCTCTCCCGTGGGGCCGGCCAGGCCCCGCTCCCTCTCGATCTCGGTCAGGCGCGCCAACGCCGCCAGGGCCGCGGGGTAGCCGCTGTCGTAGGAGATGAAGCGAAGCAGTTCCCGCAGATCGTCGGCGGAGACGCCGTGCTCCAGGCCCATCGTCACGTGCAGCTCCAACGGCAGCCCGAGGGTCTGCTGGCAGACGTCGGCGACGACGGACAGCAGGACCTTCTCCCGCATCGTCAGCTCCGGGATCTCCTCCCAGACCGCGTGGTCGGTCGCCGCGCTCATCTCCGCGAACACCGGGTCCAGTGCCTTCACCTGTGCCGTGGTGGAAAAGTTCATGATCTTCCTCTCTGACACAACGACTGTAGCGCTACGACTGTAGTGCAACGGGCGTCCGCATACAATGGCGGATCATGGACGTGACCTCACCGACCCAGGACGGCGCGCGACGCGGCGGCCGCGGCCGTAACCCGCGCGGCCAGGGCGAACGGCTGCGCGAGGACATCGTCGCCGCGGCACTCCGGATGCTCGACGAGCTCGCGGACGATCAGGCGCTGTCCCTGCGCGCCGTGGCCCGCGAGGTCGGCATCGCCGCGACCTCGGTCTACATCCATTTCGCCGACCGGGACGCGCTCGTGCTAGCGGCGCTGGAACGCTTTCACCACGACCTCGTGCGGGCCGTCGACCAGGCCGAGGCGGGCGCCGACGACCCGGTGGCCGGGCTGCGCGCCCGGGTCCTTCTGCTCGGCACGTGGGTCCAGCGGCACCCCGGCCTCTACAAGGTGCTCCATGAGAGCACCCTCAATCAGCGGACGGCCATGTCGTTCAAGCAGGAGCTGGCCGAACGCACCACCGCCGCGGTCCGGCGATGCATGGACGCCGGGCTCGCCCCCGCCGACGACGCGGCGGTGGTGTCACTGGACCTGAGGGCGGCCGTCCACGGCGCCGTGTCGATGCGAGTCAACCAGCCCGACCTCCCGTGGCCGCCGCTGGAGGAGCAGGTCGATCGATTCCTCACCAAACTCGTGGGCGTCCGGCCCGCGACCCCCTAGCGCGGCCCGGGGGTCGTGACCCCGTGGGTGAAGCGGGCCTGGTCGGGCCGACCTGTCGTGACCCCATGGGGAAGCGGGCCAGGTCGATCCGACCTGCGGCGACGGCCTAGTTGGCCGCGTCCAGCCGTCCTCGCTGCTCCTCCGTGAGCTCCAGGTCGACGGCGGCCAGGCTCTCCTCCAGCTGCGCCACGGAGGAGGCACCCACCAGCGGGATCACCGGGAACCTCCCACCGATCTGCCAGGCGAGCACCACCTGGTTCACGGTGGCCCCCGTCTCGTTCGCGACCTCGCGCAGCACGGCCAGCCTGGCGGGCGTCCCCGGGTGGTCGTAGTCGCGTGGCAGCGGCTTGTCCGCCCTGGCGTAGGCGCCGCCGAGCAGCGGCGAGTAGGCGACCAGGGTCAGCTCGGGCTCGGCACGCAGGTAGCTCAGCAGCTCGGCGCCCGCGTGGCCGAGGCTGCCGTCCTCGAAGATCGACTCGGGCACGTCGAAGCGTGGACGGAGGTGGCTGTGCTGGTACTGCAGGACCTCGTAGCCGGGCAGCCCGGCCGCCGCGGCGATGGCGCGGGCCCGCTCCACCCGCCAGATGGCGTGGTTGCTCACCCCGAGCAGCCCGACCGTCCCCTCCGCCACCAGTTCGGCGAAGCCCTCGACGGTCTCGCGCAGCGGCACCGTGCGGTCCTCGATGTGCGCGTAGAGGAGGTCGATCCTGTCCACGCCGAGCCGCTCCCTGCTGCGCTCGGCGGACTCCCTGATCACCTTGGCCGACAGCCCCTCCGCGTTGTCGACGTAACCGGTGCCCGGGGCCAGCGGCCGCGCGCCCAGCTTGGTGGCGATGACGATCTCGTCGCCGACACCGCGGCTGCGCCGCCACCGGCCGAGCAGTTCCTCGCTCTGCCCGCCCTGACCGCCGTCGATCCAGAAGGCGTAGTTGTCGGAGGTGTCGATGAACGTCCCGCCGGCCTCGACGTACCGGTCCAGGATGGCGAAGGAGGTCTTCTCGTCGGTGACCGAGCCGAGGAGCATCGCGCCGAACGCGAGGGCGCTCACCTCGCGGCGGGTCTTCGGGTCGGTGCCGATGGTGCGGTACTTCATGGCGTCCCTCCAGTGCGGCCGGATCGTCTCCCCGGCCTCTGAACGGGAGTCTGGGACGTGGAGCACACTCCAGGTCAACCCTGCGACGCGGTCGCCGCCCTCCTCGGGCCCCGCGCGCATCCCCCGGCTGGTCACGTGCCAGCCGAGCGGCACATGGCGGCCCTGGGCCGTTCGGCCTCTTGACGTTCGCCCCGCCAAACGATCAATGGTCGATAGGGTGCGGTGGGGCCGGACGGCTCCAGAGCACGGGAGGTATCACGATGTCGGCGGTCATCGACAAGGTGGCGTGGGTGCGGCTGGAGGACGGCAAGATCCTGAGCACGCGCTCCCGCGGCAAGGAGACCTACTACATCCCCGGCGGCAAGCGGGAGGAGGGCGAGAGCGACACCGAGACGCTGCTGCGGGAGATCGAGGAGGAGCTCGCCGTCGAGCTCCAGCCCGACACCATCGCCCACCTGGGCGTCTACGAGGCGCAGGCCCACGGTCATCCGGACGGCGTGCTGGTTCGCATGACCTGCTACAGCGGCGACTATCGTGGCACGCTCACCCCCAGCAGCGAGATCGAAGAGGTCGCGTGGCTGACGTACGCCGACCGCGACAGGATCGCCCCGGTGGATCAGCTGATCTTCGACGACCTCAAGGCGGCCGCCCTCCTCGACTGAGCCTGCCGGACGGCGTGCCGTAACGGCCCCGGCGGGCGGCGTGCCCTGATGGCCGGCCCGCGGGCGGCGTGCCCTGATGGCCGGCCCGCGGGCGGCGTGCCCTGATGGCCGGCCGCGGCGGGGGCGTGCCCCGATGCGCGGCGGAGCGGGTCCCGGCCATGGTTCCGCTCGCCGTAGGGCCGATCATCGGCGTGCGGCGGATGTTAGGGTCGTGACCATGTCGGGCACTAGGCGATTTATCCGCCCCCGGCCGGCGATGCCGGCCGCTGGGGCGCATCGGCGTGCTCTGACCTGACCACAGGAAGACGGCGGCCGCATCGACGCCCAGCGGCGGGCCGGCCGGGGGAGACCCCCGTCCGCTGCGAACCGATCGGATTCCCATGTCTTCTCCTGTGCTCACCGTCCCCTCCCACGTGCTCGACGCCGGCGAGCTCGCTCGCGCGTTGACGGTCCGCGACCTGAGCGACCCGTCCCAAGGACCGCACGCCATCCAACTCGTCGTCGACACTCTTGTACGGGCTCTTGAGGCCTCATGGCGCAACGACGTCCGGGTGGTCAGGGCCCATCCCCTGGTCCCCGTCGAGGACAACTACGAACGGCTCGGCTATCCGCCGGACGCCGTCACGCGAGACGCCCGCTACACCCGCTACGCCAGCGAGACCTGCATGCTGCGCAGCCACACCAGCGCCGCCATCCCGCCCGCCCTCCGCGGGCTGGCGGCCCAGAACACCGCCGGCGGCGGGTACGGCTGGCGTGACGTCCTGCTGGCCTGTCCAGGGCTGGTCTACCGGCGGGACGTCGTCGACCGGATCCACACCGGCACCCCGCACCAGCTCGACCTCTGGCGCATCGTCACAGGCCGGCCGATGGACGCCGGCGACCTCGAGGAGATGATCGCCGCCGTCGTGGGCTCGATCCTTCCCGGCCTGCCGTACCGGACCATCCCGGCATCCCACCCCTACACCGCGGACGGCCGCCAGATCGACGTCCGGGTCGGCGAGGAGTGGATCGAGATCGCCGAATGCGGCCTGGCCTCACGCCGGGTCCTGGAAGGGGCAGGGCTCGACGCCACCGTCAGCGGCCTGGCCATGGGCCTCGGGCTGGACCGGCTGCTGATGCTCCGCAAGCGCATCCCCGACATCCGCCTGCTGACGGCCGCCGACGCGCGCATCGCCGGCCAGATGCTCGACCTGGACCCCTACCGGCCGGTGTCCAAGCACCCGCCGATCTCCCGCGACCTGTCGGTGGCCGTGCCCGCCGACGCCGACGCCGAGACCCTCGGGGGAGCGGTCCGCGACGCCCTCGGCCCCCACGCCGACGCGATCGAGGAGATCCGCGTCGTCTCCGAGACCTCGATCGGCGACCTGCCTCCAGCCGCGGTGGAACGTCTGGGGGCACGGCCGGGCCACAAGAACGTCCTGCTGCGCATCGTGTTGCGTGATCCAGCGCGCACCCTGTCGGACGAGGAGGCGAACGCCCTGCGCGACCACGTCTACGCCGCCGTCCACCAGGGCACCGCTCACCAGTGGGCGGCCCCCGACGCGACCCGCGTCATCCCGCCACCGGCCACGTCCCCGGGAACGCCACCGCCACCGGCGACCCGATCCGCGACCCGCGTCATCCCGCCACCGGCCGCGTCCCCGGGAACGCCGCCGGCGACCCGACCCGCCACCCACCTCATCCCGCCACCGGCCACGTCCCCGGGAACGCCTCCGCCACCGGCAACCCGACCCGCCTGACCCCGCCCCGCCCGCCTGACCCCGCCCCGACGCGCCGCTCCCTCCCGACGCGCCGCCCTCGGCCCGCGGGACGATCGCGGCCGGGGCGGCGCGTCAGGCGCTCATCAGCGACACGGCGGCCAGGAGGGAGGCCGCCACCCCGCCGGCGACCACCAGGCATGCCGCGACCAGCGGCAGGCGCAGGCTCCACTTCCGCAGCCAGGGCCGCGTGGTCACGCCGGCGAGAACATCCCGCCCGCGCAGGACGGCAAGGCCGACGCCCGCCAGGGTGATCGCCATCCCCGCGCCGAACGCCGCCACCATGGCGAGGGCGAAGGCCGCCCTGCCGGTGAGCAGACCGGTGAGCAGGAGGAGGAAGGCCGAGGGCGAGGGAAGCAGTCCTCCGGATGCGCCGATGGTCACGATCCCTCGCCAGGTGAGCAACGAAGCCCCGTGCCCGACCTCGTGACCGTGTCCGGACCCATGCCCGGACCCATGCCCGGACCCATGCCCGGACCCATGCCCGACCTCGTGACCGTGCCCGGACCCATGCCCGGACCCATGCCCGACCTCGTGACCGTGCCCGGACCCATGCCCATGCCCGGACCCGGACCCGTGTCCGTGGCCGTGCCCATGGCCGTGATGGTCATGGGTGCGGCGGCCGCGGAGGTGGCGGTGGACGAGGCCGACGCCCACCGCCAGCACGATGAGCGCCGAGGCCAGCTGCAGCCACCGGGTCACCACACCCAGGTCCGGCGCCGCGTCCATCGCGATCCACCAGCCGACGGCCAGCACGCCCACCGACACCGTGTGCATGACCGCCACGACCACGCCCAGCCACACCGCGTCCCTGGCACGGCCGTTGCCGCCGACGAGGTACCCGGCCGTCAGCGTCTTGCCATGGCCGGGCGCGCATGCGTGCGCCGCGCCCGCCACCAGCGCCACCAGCAGCGCGAGCGGGAGTACCGCGTCCGACTCCACCAGCGACGACAGCTCCGCCGCCCAGACCGACGCGGCCCCCACCGGGGCAGGCGGATCCGAGGTTCCCGGACCGCCCGCGAGGGTGAGGACGTGGGCCGGAGCCGTCGCCGTGTGCAGGGCGCCGCCGCCTGCCGGTGTGGTGGACACCGTCCGGTAGTTCGGGTTCACGTCGGTCAGCATGGTGATCGTCAGCGTCACCGCCGCGACCCGCGCCGGGCACCGGAAACGCAGGACCGCCCCGGAGGCGGCGAAAGCCTCGGCCCTCACCGCCTCCAGCGCACATGTCCTTCCGCCCTGCGCCACCCCGATGTGCGCGCCGAGATAGTCAGGGACGGGGCCGGTCCGGACGAGGGCCGCAAGGTCGTCCTCGGCCGCCGACCAGGTCACCTCGACCACGTCGCGGTCCGCCGTGACCTTCGCCACCAGCGGCGGGCCGAAGGGGTGCGCCCACCCCTGGCCCGCCGCCGCCAGCAGGACCACAGCCGCGACGCCCGCCACCGCGAGCACGCGAGCCAGGACCCGTGTCAGAAGCACGATCACTGACTGGAACCGCCGCGGCCGCGCGACTTCCTGGTGACCAGCGCGTGGATGGAGCCGTCGTCAGTCAGCGCGTAGAGCACGTTCCCGCTCACCGACAGCGCCGACGCCACACCTCCGCCCAGGTCGTGCTCGGCCAGCTTCCGCCCGTTCGCCCGGTCCAGCGCCACCACGCGCCCGTCCCAGGTCGTGGCGTACACCACGGTCTCCGTCGCCAGCGCGTGCATCGCCGGTGATCCGGGCCCGGCGCCCGCGCACCCGGCCGCGACCCGCCACTTGTCATCCATCGGGCTCTCCCCGGGCAGGTAGCCCAGCGGCGTCTCCCACACCGGCTTCCCCGGCGTCGCCGAGGCGGTGTCGTAGGCCCTGACCACGCCGTCCATGCTGGCCACGTAGGCCATCGCGCCCCTGGTCGCCGGGCTGGTCACCGGCGGCGGCCCCGGCTCGCACACGGCGGCCGTACCGAGCTTGGCCTGCCACAGCACCTTGCCGCCCGCCTGCAGGTCGTGACCGCGTACGCCGGAAGTGGTCGCGGTCACCATCTGGGTGTCCGTGAACACGGGGGAGGACTGGCTGAAGAGGTCGCCGCCCGTGTCCACCGAGGACTGCTGCTTGCAGGTGGCCAGGTCCATCGCGATCAGCGACTGGCTGGAGCCCGAGTGCAGGTAGGCGGTGGTCGAGCCGGCCCGCCGTACGGCGACGCTGTGGAACTCGCCCCACGCGCCCGGCGCGCTGAACCCGCCGGGCAGGCGGGTGCCGGTCCTGGCGTCGCGGCAGCGCACGCCGTCCCACTCCTGGTAGACGGCGACAGCGCGGCCGTCGGGCAGGTCGAAGACGCTGACGGGACCGCCGGCGCGGCCGTAGCGACGCACGGTCTTCCCGGTGACCTGCTCGGCGTCGATCGTCTCCCAGACCACCTTGCCGGTCTTCGCGTCGAGGGCGTAGACCCGCCCGACTCCCGTGGTGAGGTAGACCTTGCCGTCGTGCACGGTCGGGAACGACTCGGCGTCGCCGTCCAGGTACGTGCGCCACCTCTCCGCGCCGGTCCGCGCGTCGTAGGCGAGCATCATGCTGTACGGCGAGTCGAAGGCCTGCGAGGCCACGATCACATTGCCGTCCCAGACGGCGGCCCCGTTGAGGTGGAACTGCTCACCGGTGTTGGCCGCCCAGCGCAGGTCGAGCGTGGCGCCCGGGTCGTCATTGGCCGACGAGCGGCCCTCCTCGTCACCGCCCTGCCTGGTCCAGTCCTGGCCGGTGGACGGCCTGCCGGAGCGCGGGTCGCCGGTCACCTTGAAGGTGGTCCTGACCGTGGGCCAGGTCTTGCCCGCCGTGTCCTTGACAACCAGTTCCGCGGTGTACGTGCCGGGAAGCAGGCCCTTGATCCGCTCGCTCACCCTGGTCCACGACACGTGCGCCTGAGGGCACGGCTCCGCCGTACCGCCGGGGGGTGTGTAGCAGTTGACGATCCCCTTGGGCGAGGTGGCGCGGCCGAACGGCATCGCCTTCTCCCGCCAGACGGTCGTGCCGCGCAGGCGCAGGGTCAGCGAGGCCGTCGCGGGGGTGCGGCCGTCGTCCTCGGCGTACAGCTCCACGGGCACGCCCGACCACGCGCTGTGGACACTGTCCTGGGCGGGGCTGACCAGTGCGACGTCGTCGTCGACCTCGAACTGGCGGCGCGTGCCCGTGACGTAACCGGTGTCCTTCCCCGTGATGCCGCTGAAGTCCAGCACCTTGTAGTCGGGCCTGGCGGCGTCGATGCCGTACGTGCCCATGTTGTTGACCTCGACCGACCTGGCGAACGCGCCGCGCCTGTACTCGGCCTGCTGGTTGTGGCCCGCCGCGAACATGCGCACGTCGTACTTCGCCAGCTCGTCGACGGTCGGCTGCATCCCCGCGCCCGGACCCCAGCGGGTGAACAGCGAGCGGTGGGCGAACACCAGCACCTGCTTGCCCGTGGCGTGCCTGCGCAGGTCCTCGCGCAGCCAGGCCAGCTGCGGGACGAGGCCACGGGCGTCGTAGTTGTCCTCGAGCACCACGATGTGCCGGCCGTTGCGGTCGAAGCTGTACCACTCGGGGCCGAGGTTCCTGCGCCAGTACTCCAGGCTGCCGCCGTAACCGGTGGAGGTCGCGGTGCCGCCCACGTCGTGGTTGCCGATGACCGGATAGAACGGCATGCCGAGCGCGCCCTTGCGCAGGCCTTCTCTCAGCATGTCGTAGCCGCCCTGGCGGCGCGGCTCCTCGGCGTAGTCGGTCACGGTGAGGTCGCCCGTGGTGATCGTCAGCGTGGCGCGGTGCACCTCGGACATCGCCTCGACGTGCCCCTGCCACTGCGGGAGCGCGCTCTTCGCCTCGGCGTCGGTGCGGTTGCCCACCTCGACGTCCGAGACCATCAGCCACTTCTCTCTGGGGTCGGCCGCGTTGGTGTCCGGCACCAGCGCGAAGTCGAGGCGCTGCCCGTCCTTCACCTCGCGGAAGTAGGTGGGCACGTAGTCGTCGCGCAGCACGGGCGTGTAGCCGTCCGGTGAGACGACGTTGACCAGGTCGGTCTCCCTGCGAGCCTTGTCGACGGTCAGCGTGTAGCCGCCGTCGGCGCCGGTGGTCGCCCAGACCGCGCCGTCGGTGACGGACACGCCCGCCAGACCCTTCTCGCCCTCGTCCCTGACGCCGTCGGCGTCCTGGTCGGCGAAGACCGCGCCCTCGACGCTCACAGGCTCGGCCCCGGGCCCGGTCAGCGTGAACGTCACGGGATCGGCGAGCGGCTCGTAGCCGTCGTTGGCCAAGAAGTGCGCGCTCCACGCGCCTTCACCGAGCGCGCCGGTGGACAGGGTGACCGTTCCCGACGCGAGAGGTGCCCGCACCCAGGTACGCGAGGCGACCTGGCCCGGCTTGTCGCCGGCCGCGTAGAGCCCGACCCAGTTGAGCGCGCCCGGCTTGTCGGTGGTGTAGCTGAACGTGACCGGCTGTCCGGCCCTCGGGTTCGCCGTCGTGATCGCGAGCGTCCCGCCACCGGCGGCGCCCGCGCTCGGCGTCGCGCCTGTACTCGGCGTCGCGCTCGGTGTCGTGCTCGTGCTCGTGGCCGTGGCGGGATCGGGGGCCGGGGTCTGGTCCGCTGCCGGGATCCCGTCCGTGATCGGGGCCGTGGTTGCGGACGGGGCCGCGGACGGGGCCGCCTCGCTCGGGTCGGCGAGTGCGGCACCCGGGGCGAGCACGACCGCGGTCAGCACCGCCGCGACGGCCGCGCCGGCGGTACGCCTGGGCGTCCGTGTCGCACGCGAGCCGGTACGGCGACGCCGCGACGCGGCCAGGACGCCGCCCAGGAGCGCGAGGATCACGGTGAGGGCGAGACCCGCGGCGACCAGGCCGGTCGACACCGAAGCGGCGGCGGCGTGCGCGCCGACGCCGTCGACGACGGGCAGCTCGGTCGTCACGTTCACGGTGGTGCCGTCGAACTCGGTGATGATCTCCGACAGTCCGCCGGACTTCAGCACGCCGCCGAGATCCAGCTTGTCCACCTGGCACGGCCACGCGAGCTCGATGACCACACCACCGGGAATGCCGCCCGTGTCACCGGAGATCCCCTGCGCAGTGACCGGGCACCCACCCTCGAGCAGCCCCTTCGCCCAGGCTCCCGCCTGGTCCGGCGTGACCACGTCTTTGTGCACAACCAAGCGGCCGCTTGTCACGCTTGTGGTGGAGTGGACGACCAGCTCGGCGTGCTGCCGGCTCAGGTGTGCAGAGGCTGGACCAGCGGTGATTCCCAATGCAACGATCAGTGAGGCGACTAAGGTGCAGAGGATCCGCCCAGCATGAAATGTGCGAAATGTCGCTATAGGCATGCGCACTAAGCTAGACAAGTTGACGGTGGGTGAACGAGAGCGAGGCGACGATGTTCACCGACCCGCCCCAAGAATTCACCCGCAGCGATCGCCGAACGTGGGCACGCGTGCCGGCCTGGCGCCGACGCGGAGGACGACGCGGCCCGCCTGAGGACGCGGCTGCTCACCGCGCCGGCGACTCAGCCCCTGTCGCAGCCGACCGAGAGGACGCGCCGGTCCCGGCCCACGCGGGGGTCATACCTCCGTGCCGGAGTCGCGGGAGAACCCGATGGTCGTCTCGCCTCCGCCCAGGCCGGCCCGGGTGATGGCCGGCCTGGTGGCCGTGGGTGTCATATCTGTGTGCCGGGGTCGCCGGGGGACCAGATGGTGGTCCTGCCTCCGCCCAGGTCGGGTGGGGGTGGCGGCCGGCGCGGTGGCCGTGGGTGTCATATCTGTGTGCCGGGATCGCGGGGGAACCAGACGGTGGTCTCGCCTCCGCCGGGGCCGAGCCGGGTCGTGACCAGCTCGGTTCCCGCGGGTGTGAAGGAGTGGAGGTCCTCAGGACGGCTCGACCACAGCACCTCGCCCTCGACGCCGGAGGTCACGGTGACGCGATCGCCTTCGTGATGGACGACGCGCAGGCCCTGCCGCGGCCACAGCACGTCCGCTCGCTCGCCGGAGCTCTCGAAGTGTTCCAACTCCCCTGTCTCGAAGCGGAACAGCCCGACCGCTCCCTCGCCCCCGATCGCCAGCGTGCCCCCATCCGGCGAGAAGGCGAGCCCCCCAGCGAGCCACTGAGTGAGACTCCTGGTGGGCCGGCCGGTGGGCTCGCGCTTGTGCTCGTCCGTGGGTCCGCCAGTGAGCCCGCAGGTGAGTCGCCCGGTGAGACCCCCGGTGGGCCGGTCGGCGGGCTCGTCCGTGGGACCGCCGATGGGGTGGTCGACCAGGATCTCTCCTGACGCGACCGCCTGGACAACCAGGTTCCCGTCCTGGCCGAGGTAGGCCAGCCGTTCTCCCGTGTGGTCCAGAACCGGCGACCCGTGGACACGGGCCGCGGCGCCGAACCGGACCTCGCCGGTCTCGGACTCGACGACCACGACGCGTCCCTTCCCGGCCTCGGCGGCGACGATGTCCACGCTGACCAGCCGTCGGCCGTCTCCGCTGAACGCCACGACGACCTTCGACCCGTCACGCGGATCGAACCGCCAGGGGTCGGTGTCGTCCGCCTCGCCAGGGCCCGCCGACCACAGGAGTTCCGAATCATCGGTACGCCACACCGCCAGGCGTATGCGATCGCCCCCGGCGCGCATGCCGATCGCCACCAGGGAGCCGTCGGGGCTGAACCGCACGTCGTGGGCCGAGAGCCGGTCGTCATGGCCGGAGGCCGACATCGGTCGCCACGATCCGGCGGCGGTATCCCATAACCCGATGTCGCCGCCGCGGCGGTCACCCTCCGGCTCCGCCGCGAGGACGAGCCACCGCAGGTCGGGACTCACCGCCCCCGTCGCGACGCCGTGCTCGAGATCGGGCTCGCCCTCCGGCGGATCGACGTCGTCGTCATCGTCCGGGCCGATCCTCGGGTGCCACAGGACGTAGTGGTCGCAGAGCGCGTGCCAGGGGTGGTGCTCGCCGCGCCGTGACTCCCGCCACCAGCGTTCCGGCATCGGGCGTTTCCCGGCCCAGCCGCGCAGATCGTCTCTCAGGACCTCGAGCCGCTCGGCCGGGAGCCCTTCGGCGTGTCTGGTGATCTCCGCCCAGACCGCCTCGGTGTGGTCGCCGTCCAGAAGGATCTTCCACGGTTCAAGCATGCGTTTTCACGCCCCTGTCGGATGACGCGCCCACTCTCGAGGGCGCCGCCCAACGCTCCGGCCGAGCCGGACGGACGCCCGGGCCGAGGCGGGCCGCCAGCAGGCGCGCCCAGGGGCCGCCAGGCGACGTCCGGCGTGTCCAGAGAACCAGGCGGCGTGTCCGGCGTGTCCGGGGCGCCGGGTCGGGCGTCCGTGGTGCGGGGAGCCGGCTCCCCGCACGAAGAAGCATGGGCCCTCACCCGCGGAGCGCGCGAGGGCCCGTGCGGTCAGAGCTTCGTTCCCGCCGACATGAGGTCCTGGCAGGCCTGGACGACGCGAGCCGCCATGCCCGCCTCGGCCGACTTGCCGTACGAGCGGGGGTCGTAGGCCTTCTTGTTGCCGACGTCCCCGTCGACCTTCAGCACCCCGTCGTAGTTGCGGAACATGTGGTCCGCGACCGGGCGGGTGAACGCGTACTGCGTGTCGGTGTCGATGTTCATCTTCACCACGCCGTAGGAGATCGCCTCATGGATCTCCTCGAGGTGCGATCCGGAGCCGCCGTGGAAGACCAGGTCGAACGGCTTCTCCTTGCCGTACTTGGCGCCGACCGCGTCCTGGATCTCCTTGAGCACCGACGGGCGCAGCTTGACGTGACCGGGCTTGTAGACGCCGTGCACGTTGCCGAAGGTCGCGGCGAGCATGTAGCGGCCCCGGTCGCCGATGCCGACGGCCTCGGCGGTGGCCAGGGCGTCCTCGGCGGTCGTGTACAGCTTCTCGTTGATCTCGCCGACGACGCCGTCCTCCTCGCCGCCGACGACGCCGATCTCCATCTCCATGATGATGTTCGCGCGGTGGCACTTCTCCAGGAGTTCGCGCGCGATCGACAGGTTCTCCTCCAGCGGTACGGCGGAGCCGTCCCACATGTGGGAGTTGAAGATGGGGTCGCCGCCGCGCTGGAGCGACAGCTCGATCAGCGGCCGCATGAACCCGTCGAGCTTGTCCTTGGGACAGTGGTCGGTGTGCAGCGCCACGGTCACCGGGTAGTTCTTGGCCACCACCCTCGCGTATTCGGCGAGCGCCACCGATCCGGTGACCATGTCCTTCACCGTGGTGCCGGACAGGAACTCGGCGCCACCGGTGGACACCTGGATGATTCCGTCGCTCTCGGCCTCGGCGAATCCGCGGAGGGCCGCGTTCAAGGTCTGCGATGAGGTCACGTTGATCGCCGGGTAGGCGAACCCGCCCGCTTTGGCCCGGTCGAGCATCTCGGCGTAGACCTCTGGAGTAGCGATAGGCATGGTTCATCTCCCTGGAATGTCTTTTGGCTTCGCGGTGCCCAGTATTCCGGCTCCCTACCCGCTGGGGTAGTGACAACGCACGCCCGTCGGTGGCCGCCTGCCAGGTAGGCTCTGCCCGTGGAATCGATCCTTGACCTCGTGGACCCGCAGTGGTGGCTCACCATGCTCGGCGCCTTCGCGACGATCGGCGTGCTCGCCATCATCTTCGCGGAGACGGGTCTGCTGATCGGCTTCTTCCTGCCGGGCGATTCGCTGCTGGTGGCCGCGGGCATCTTCAGTTCCGCGGCGGCGGCCAAGGGCATCGGCATCGAGCCGCTGTCGTTCCCCGTGCTGGTCATCGGCACGCCGTTGTGCGCGGTGGCGGGGGCGCAGCTGGGGCACCTGATAGGCGCGAAGGTCGGGCGCAGGCTGTTCGACAAGCCTGATTCGCGGCTGTTCAAGCGCGAGTACGTCGAGAAGGCCGAGTACTACTTCGAGAAGTTCGGCCCCGCCAAGGCCGTGATGATCGCGCGGTTCGTGCCGATCGTCCGCACGTTCATGAACCCGGTGGCGGGCGTGCTCGAGATGCCCGCGCGCAGGTTCTTCGTCTGGAACGTCGTCGGCGGGTTCCTGTGGGTCGAGAGCATGCTGTTCATCGGCCACTTCCTGGGCAACCAGGTCGACCCCGACAAGATCGACAAGTACATCCTGCCCGGTGTCTTCCTCATCGTGCTCATCTCGGTGATCCCGATCATCATCGAGGTCGTGAAGAGCCGCAGGGCAGGCGGCCGCAAGGTTCCCGAGCCGCAGGGCAAACACCACCGCATTCCGTGATGCCACTCGGAGGGCGGCCATCCCGTTGGCTACCCTCCCCCTTGTGGGACGGCATCGATCCGATCCGATGGGGATGGCTCGCCTGGCGTTGATCGGCCTGGGGGTCGTCCTGTTGGTGGCCCTTGTCCTCGCCGGAGCCCGCGCGCTCGTGGGCACGCTGTCCGCCGCTGCCCCCATGCCGCGACCGTCCGCGACGCCGGAGGAGTCGGCCACGGCGACGGCGAAGGTGCCGACGCTCTCCATCGTGTGCACGGCCGAGGCGTGCCCTCCGGTGCTGGTACGGGTGCCGGGCGGCGACGTGCTCAACGACCGTGACCTGAGCGGCGGCGAGCGGATCTCCTTCTTCGACGCCGAGCTCGACGTCGCGGTCGAGGACGCGGGCACGGTCGAGATCACCGTGAACGGCACGCCCCGCCCGGCGGGCAAGGCGGGTCAGCGGGAGACGTTCTCCGTCACGCGTTCAGCCCCAGGTCCTGGAGGGTGAACGCGCTGAGGTACTCGATGCCCTCCTCGGCCATCTTGCCCGCCGCGCCCCGCTCGACGATGGTGGCGACGGCGACGACGTGCGCGCCCGCCTCCCGCGCCGCCGCGACGGCGGTCAGCGGCGAGCCGCCAGTGGTGGAGGTGTCCTCGACGACGAGGACCCTGCGGCCCTCGATGTCGGGGCCTTCGATCCTGCGCTGCATGCCGTGTGACTTCTGCGCCTTGCGCACCACGAAGGCGTCGAGGGTACGGCCCCGCGCCGCGGCCGCGTGCAGCATGGCCCCCGCGACCGGGTCGGCGCCGAGGGTGAGGCCGCCGACCGCGTCGTAGTCGAGGTCGGCCGTGAGGTCGAGCATGACTCTTCCGACGAGCGGTGCGGCCACCCCGTCGAGCGTGATCCGCCGCAGGTCGAGGTAGAAGTCGGCCTCCATACCCGAGGAGAGCACGACCTTGCCGTGCACGACGGCCTTCTTGAGGATCTCGGCCAGCAGGTTCTCGCGGTCAGTCATGTCCACAAGCTTAAAGTCGCCGGCGCGTCCCGATAGCGACCGGGGAGGGCGATGACATCGACGACGCCCTCCGGCCGCAGCCGGGCGGTGCCCTCGCGGTAGATCTCGGCCGGCCTGGTGCGCAGGTAGGCGAGGCTGACCAGGCCGGTGAGCGGGTCCTCGCAGCGCAGGTCGCCCAGCCTGCTCGACGGCCGGCGTCCACCAGTCGTCGGGCACCGCCCAGCCCGCGGCCATGCTCTCTTGGCGCCACCGGGCGCCAAGACCCCTGGATTCCTTCCGTCCATCTGATGCGCGGCGCGTCTTCAGGAAGCGCCACTCCTCCTCTCGAAGACGCCTCACAGCCAAAGACGGTCTTTGGAGTTAGTCATGACGCGGAATGCGGAATGATTCGCGTGGCAACTCCGGGTAATCGTGAGGTAACTATGAGTGTCGAATCGCCGCAAAGTGATGCGGATCTCCTTGAATCGGCTCGCGCGGGCAACGCGAGCGCGTTCGGAGAGCTCTGGACGCGTCACGTCGGCGCCGCCCGCTCTCTCGCCCGCCAGATGGTCAACGGAGACGACGTCGTCGAGGACGTGGTCGCGGAGTCCTTCACCAAGATCATCGAATTGGTGGGGCGCGGTGGAGGGCCCGAGGTGGCCTTCAGGCCGTACCTGCTGACGGTCGTGCGCCGCACGGTCTACGACAGGGACCGCGTGGAGAGCCGCCAGGTGGCCACGGGACGGATCGAGGTGTTCGACCCCGGGGTGCCCTTCATCGATCCCGCGCTCACCGGTCTGGAGAAGTCGCTGATCGCCAGGGCGTTCCTGTCACTGCCCGAGCGGTGGCGGCTCGTGCTGTGGCACACCGAGGTGGAGAACGCCAGGCCCGCCGACGTGGCCCCGCTGCTCGGCCTGTCGGCCAACGGCGTGGCCGCGCTGGCCTACCGGGCCAGGGAAGGGCTGCGCCAGGCGTACCTGCAGATGCACCTGGCGGGGGCGCCGCACCAGGCGTGCAGGCCGGTGCTCGGCAAGATGGGCGCCCACGTGCGGGGCGGGCTGGCCAGGCGCGACGGCAGGGCCGTCGACGAGCACATCGGCGAGTGCGGCGAATGCCGCGCGGTCTTCCTCGAGCTGACCGACGTCGACCAGGGCCTGCGCGTCACCGTCGGTCCCCTGTTCGTCGGCCCCTTCTACGCCGCCTACGTCGCGGGCCTTGCCAAGGCGGGCGTGACGGGAGGTGGCGGCCTGCTCTACGCGCTCGCCTGGATCAGGCGGGCGCCCAAGAGCCGGCAGGTGGCGCTGGCGGGCGGCGTCACGGTGGCGGTCGCGACGGCCGCCGTGCTGATGCCGGCCTCCGACGACAAACCCCTGCCACCGCCCCGGGCGCTCCCGACGGTCGTCCCGCAACATCCGCTCGTGCGGCCCGACCCCGAGCCCTCGCGGACGGGGGCGAGACCCAGCCCCCGGCTGGTGCCGCCGCCCGTGGAGGCGGCCGTCCCCTCCGATCGGCAGGGCGCCTCCAGGCTCCGCGCCTCGATCCAGCCGCTCGGCGCCCTGGTCAAGTCCGAGCCAGGCATCGTCGCGGTACGGCTGCGCAACAACGGGAAGGCGGCGAGCGAGGAGCTCGTCGCGCTGGTCGACCTGCCGGAGGGTGTCACGCTGGTCCCGGCCGGGGCCCGAGGCAACGCGGCCGGCACGGTCGACCCCGTCGGCACGGTCGACGGCTGGTCGTGCGAGCCGCAGGGCGGCGGGGCCAGGTGCGTCAGGGGCCCGCTGGCCGCGGGCAGGGCGACGGCCGTCTTCCTGCGCGTCGAGGTGGCCGCCCACGCACCTGAGGGAGGGGGCCCCGCCGTACGGATCTCGTCCGGCGAGGTCAGCGTCTCCGCGAGCGCCAGCGCGGGGGTGCGCGCCGAGGGGGCGCCCGCGCGGTTCGCCACCGACGGCAAGGTCGTCGTCAGGGCGGTCGGCAACACGCTGCTGACCTGCCCTGACGAGCGCGAGGGCTGCGGAGAGACGCGGCAGCGGAGGGAACGTGGCAGGCGCGACAACGACCTGTGGCCGATGGTGGCCCTCGACGCCGACGGCGTGGCGTCGACGAAGTCCTCCAGCGGCGCCCGCCTGGAGATGCCCGACGGAGGCCAGGTCGTCTGGGCGGGGCTCTACTGGTCGGGCAGCGTGAAACAGGCGGGCCCGATCAAGTTCAGGGCGGCGGGGGCCAGGCGCTACCGGACGGTCCTTCCTGACGAGGTCACGGAGAGGGAACTGCCCACGGGGCCCGGCTACCAGGCCTTCGCCGACGTGACGGACCTGGTCAGCGACACCCCGCGCACGGGGGCGTGGTGGGCCGCCGACGCGCCGATGCGGGAGGGGGTCTCCGAGCACGCCGGATGGAGCCTGGTGGTGATCGCGACCGATCCGGGCAGGCAGTACAGCCAGGCGGTGGTCCTGGACGCGGCCACGGTCGTCGGCGCCGAGGAACCGCTCCTCGAACTGCCACTGAGCGGGCTGATCCCCGCGGCGAGCCCCGCCGACATCGAGCTGGTGACCTGGGAGGGCGACGCCGACCTCCGGGGAGACCGGGTGTCGGCGGGCGTCTCCGAGAGCGGCGACCACGATGCGGGCAACGTCTTCGACAGCTCCTCCAACGGCGCGACGGGGATGACGTTCGGCGTCGATGTCGACTCGTTCAGAGCCACGCTGGCGGACCGTCCTACGCTGAAGATCTCCACGAAACGCGACGTCGTGCTCTTCGGCGTGGCGGCCGTGAGCGTACCGGCGCGGTCGTGACCGAGAACAGGACAAACTGGTACGGTCTGCGTGAATCCGCTGGCGTCCCGCCGATTCGCCGGGATTCACCCTCCAACGATCAGATGCTTCATTACCCTGAGAGAGGGCCGCCGAGTCCGGCTCTGGCGGTGCAGAGCCGGTAGGGGTCGGGCCTGGAGAAAGGGGCGGTGTCAGTGGATCGCTGCGCGCTGTTCGTCGACGCTGGCTATCTGCTGGCCGACGGCGCGATGGCCGTGCATGGGACCCGCCATCGCGAAGCCGTCTCGTGGGACTACCCGGGCCTCCTGCAGCTGATGACCAACCTGTCGCGCGAGCGCACCGGACTGCCGCTGCTGCGCTGCTACTGGTACGAAGCGACCGTCGAGGGCAGGCGCACGCCGGAGCACGACGTGCTCGCCGACATCCCGGGGCTGAAGCTCCGCCTGTCGCGCATCAGGCCTGGCCGCCGTGAGGGCGTCGACGCACAGGTGCACCGCGACCTGATGACGCTCGCCCGCAACAGCGCGATCTGCGACGCGGTCGTGGTCAGCGGCGACGAGGACCTCACCCAGGTGGTCTGTGACGCCCAGGATCTCGGCATCCGCGTCACCGTCGTCCACATCACCGCCGACGGCGGCTGGGCGGTGTCGCGGTCGCTGCGCCAGGAGAGCGACGACCTCATCGAGATCGGCGGCGGCCACCTGCGTCCCTACGTCAACCTCGTCTCGGGCTTCACCGAGGCGTCCAACGGCGTCCAGCCCGTCAGCAACGGCCAGGCCTCCCACGCGCTGCCGCCGACCCCCGCCCCCTCACCTCTGGCCCCGTCGCCGCTGCTCCAGCCATCCGCGCCGTCCGTGCCATCCGTGCCGCCTGTGCAGTCCGGCAGTCACGCCTCCCACCTGGCGAACGCTCCCACGCAGAGCCAGCCGCTGCCGCCCGTCACCCCCGCCGCCACGCCCGCTCCCAGCCGGGCGCAGACGCCCCCGCAGCCCGCACTGTCCGCCTATCCCAGCTACCAGCCGGAGCCGCAGTCCGCGCCGCAGGCACCGCCGCTCGCGCCGCCCCCGCAGCCCGCGCCGGCCGCGCCGACCGTCTCGCACAGCCCGACGGGGCCGACGCAGAGCACCAGCCAGTTCCCCTCGCCCGCCGGCGGCGGCACCTACCAGCCCACACAGCTCGGCCCCTACACGGGCCCGCAGCCCGCGCCCGTCGCCCCCGCCCCCGCGACCGCCACCGGCGCGGCGACCACGCTGGCCGACGCGGTGAAGGCGGCGCACAAGGAAGGGCACGACTTCGGCGAGTCGGTCGCCCGCGACGCGCCCGCGCTGTGGCTGGAGGCGGTGCTGGCTCGCAAACCGCGCATGCCGTCCGACCTGGAGGCGCGCCTGCTGCAGGGATCCTCGCTACCGATCGACTTCCTGCTGCACGACGAGGTACGGCACGCGCTGCGACGCGGCTTCTGGGACGCGCTGGAGCGCGCCCGCCGCTAGAGGACCTGTATCGAAGCCCGCTGCGTGCGAGCCCGGACTGCCGGGGCGGGGCCGGTCTGGATCGACAAGCGGCCGGGACGGTCGTCGTCGTTCAGCAGCGGCAGTTGATCGACGGGATCCACTGGCGAGTGCGGAACGGCGCCTGGCCAGCGGTTCTCCAGACCCGCCAGAAGGACGAGGCGGTGCTCGCCGGGCCCTCGGCACGGTCAGCCGACGCGGAGCGGGAGCGTGCGCGGTCCCCGGACCTGGCCTGTGGACCAGGTCACGGCCGCCGGATCCTCGAGGCTGAACGCCGGGACCCGTTCCAGCCAGACCTCCAGGGCGACCCGGAGCTCCATGCGGGCGAGGTGCGAACCGACGCAACGGTGGATGCCGAGGCCGAACGCGGCGTGCCGGTTGACCTCCCGGTCGATGACGACCTCGTCAGCCAGGTCGAACTGCGCGGGGTCACGATTGGCGGCGGGGAACGACAGCAGGATCCAGTCGTCGGCCTTCATGTCGACCCCGCGCCAGTGCATGTCGTCCCTGACCAGCCGCGCCATCGTGACCGGCGCGTAGGCCCGCAGGAGCTCCTCCATCGCGGTAGGCAGCAGGCCGGGCTCGGCCACCAGGCGCTCGCGGTCGGACGGCGTCCTGGCCAGGTGCCACAGCGAGGCGCCGATCGCGCTCCATGTCGTGTCGATTCCGGCGATGAGCAGCAGGGACATCGTGCCCGCCACGTGCGACGGCTCCAGCTTCCTGCCGTACAGCTCGGCGTTGATCAGGTAGGTGGTGAGGTCGTCGCGCGGGTGGTCGACGTGGTCCCTGATCTGCGCGAGCAGGTAGGTGAACAGCTTCTCCACCCGCGTGACGCGCTCCTCCGGCGGCAGGTCGACGCCTTCGAGCGCGTTCTCGACGAACTCGCGGAACTGCGGCCCGTCCTCGGGCGGGAAGCCGAGCATGTCGGCGATGACGCGCATCGGGATGTGCTGGGCGTAGTCGCGGGCGGCGTCGACGACGTCCTGCCCCTCCAGCGCGTCGATGAGCGAGTGGCAGAACGCCCGCGTCGCCCGCTCCCGCGTGGCGACCGCCGTCTTGGTGAAGACCGGAAGGAGCAGCTTGCGCGCGTCGTGGTGGAACGGCGGATCGGAGGAGATCGGCGGCACCGCGCCCACCGGTGCCAGCTCGCGCGGCGGCCGGACGTTGCTCACGATGATCGAACGGGAGGAGAAGCGCTCGGTGTCGTAGGCGATGGCCGCGACGTCCTCGTAGCGGGTCGGCAGCCATCCACCGCCGAACCGCTCGGTGTGGGCGATCGGACAGCGCTGCCGCAGATCGTCCTGGATGGGGTACGGGTCGGCCGCCCACTCGGGCTCGGCGTGGGAGAAGTCGGTCGCCCAGTCCGAGACCGGGCCGGTGATGACCTCGCTGCGCGCGCCGAGGGAGCGGTCGCGGAGCCCGTCCTCGAACCCCTGCTCGTTGAAGCGGTCGTCGACGGTCATGTCACGGCTCCTAGAGGATCTCGATGGCTCTCTCAGGACAGTTGGACACGGCCAGCCGCGCCGGCTGCTCCTCGCCCGGGGGCACGACGCCGTCGCCGACGACCTTGCCGTAGCCCTCCTCGTCCTCGCCGAACAGACTGGGCGCGAGGTCGTAGCAGCGGCCGTGCCCCTGGCATCGTCCGGGATCGATCTTCACTTTCATTGCGGTGCTCCCCTCTGTGCTGTGGTGTCGGCAGGGGCGAGGGCGGCCACGACGCGGGTGAGCAACGCGGTCCACTCCTCGTCGTCGACCGCGTGCAGGTCGGGCGGGACGAGGGCGCTGCCTATCGCGAGCAGGAGGCAGAAGTGGGCGAGCGCGTTCGGTGACAGCGCGGGGTCGAGTTCGCCACCGGTCTGGGCGACGTGGACGAGTCCCGAGAGCCAGTCGGCGCGTTCGCCGACGTAGTCGCGCATCGGCAGGGCGACGTCCTCGTCGCGACGGGCCGCCACCAGCGCTTCGACGATGAGGTAGCCGTGGGCGTCGCGGCGGCGGGGGAGCCGGCGGCCGATGACGAGGAGCAGGTCGGTGATGGACCGGTCGGGATCGGCGGCGAGCAGGTCGGCGAGCAGCCGCGGGCCGTGCGCGCGCAGGGCGGCCACGAGCAGCTCGGCCTTGGAACCGAAGTGTGCGTACAGCGCGCCGTTGCTCACTCCCGCGGCCGCGGCGATGTCGGCCACCCGCGTGCCGTCGTACCCGCGCTGGGCGAAGACGTCGGCGGCCGCGTGCAACAACCGCTCGCGCGTTTCGGCGGCCGTAACGCCCGCGATACGCCCCATAAACGAATTAAAAATTCGTTCATTTGATTCGTCAAGAGCGGAGGTAGGTGTGGTGCTGCAGCGGGCATCGAGCCACCCTCCATGAACCGCGGCCGAGATGACCTCGGTTGGCCGGTGCGCGCTTCTGCCGAGATCCGTGCGTCGGCCGGTCCGGTTCGCCCAGGTACCGCCGCAGGTCGTTGATCAAGTGATCCGGTAGCCGACTCCTCGCGCCGTCGCAATGAGCGGCGGGTCGCCGAGCTTGCGCCGCAGCCTGCCCACCGTGACCGTCACGGTGTTGGTGAAACTGTCGGCGTTTTCGTCCCATACCTGCTCGAGCAGGGTTTCGGTGCTCAGGAAGCCCGGGCTTGCCCGCAGCAGCGCCTCGAGCACGGCGAACTCCTTCACTGAGAGGTCAAGTTGCCGCCCGTCGCGAACGGCGGTGCGGCGTACCGGGTCCAGCGCGATCCCGGCCACGTGCAGCATGCGGGGTCGCGCGTCCGGTTTGCGGCGGGCCAGCGCCTGGATGCGCAGGATCAGCTCCGGGAAGTGGAAGGGCTTGGCAAGATAGTCGTCCGCGCCCAGGGTCAACCCGCTGACCCGGTCGCCGGGCGCACTGGCCGCAGTCAGCATCAGCACCATCGGCCGGTCCGCCCGGTCGGTAATCATCTGGCACAGGGTGTCGCCGTGCAGGCTGGGGAGGTCCCGGTCCAGGAGCACCACGTCATACGCGGTGAGGTCCAGCTTGGCGACGGCGGTGAGCCCGTCGTAGGCCAGGTCAACGGCCATCCCCTGGTCGCGTAGCCCTTCGGCGACGACCTCGGCGAGGGCGTCGTCGTCTTCGACCACCAAGATCCTCACGCCCTCACCGGCACCTTCGCGGCCGGAAGGGCGATCGACACGCGTAGGCCGCCCTCCGGCCGGGCAAGCAGGGCGAGCCGGCCGCCGTGGGCGGCGGCCACGGCCGCCACAATCGACAGGCCAAGCCCCGAGGAGCCGGTACGTTCGCCGCCGAGCCGCTCGAAGGGCTGCGCCAGCCGGACTTTCGACGCCCGTCGAAGTGATGGTGCCCAGATCGGGCGCAGGTCCTGCTGTCACCTTCGCTGCGTCCGGACAGTGACCGCCGGCCATGGACCTGAGCGATCAGGCAAGCAGCATGGTGGTACGCGGTCGCGGCAGGTCGGCGCGCTGCCCGGGGGCTCCCCCAAGAGGTCGGGGGAGCCGGACGCGCCGAGGGGTCCTCGGCGGTCAGCCCAGCGCGTCGAAGCCGGCCCGGAGGTGGGACACGCGGTCGGACAGGTCCGACAGGGGTGCGGCGAGCGAGGGGTCGGCCGACTTCTTGGCCAGTTCGCGCACCCGGTCGAGCTCGTCCTCCACGGCCGTCAGCCGCCGCGACAGCTCCGGCAGGACTGCCGCCTGGGCCGTGCTGCTGCCCGGCGGCAGCTCGCCCGCCAGCCGTTCCCGCAGGAGCGAGGCCTGCTCGGTCAGCCGCTTGTGCATGTTGTAGAGCTCGACGAACACCGACACCTTCGCCCTGAGCACCCACGGGTCGAACGGTTTGGTGAGGTAGTCGACGGCGCCCGCGGCATAACCGCGGAAGGCGTAGTCGGGGGCGCTGTCCACGACGGTCAGGAAGATGATCGGGATGTTGCGGGTGCGCTCCCGCCGCTTGATGTGGGCGGCGGTCTCGAACCCATCCATGCCGGGCATCCGCACATCGAGCAGGATCAGCGCGAATTCGGTGCCCAGCAGCGCCTTGAGCGCCTCCTCGCCCGACTTGGCGCGCACCGGCGTCAGGTCGAGCGAGCTGAGGATCGCCTCCAGGGCGATGAGGTTCTCCTCACGGTCGTCGACCAGGAGGATCTTGGCTCGGTCTGCCATGTGTTACGCCTCTTCCGCCGAGTCGGACACCCGCCCGCGGCTGAGCCAGCCACGCAGCCGTTCGAGCAGCTGGTCGACGTCGACCGGCTTGGGCACGTAGTCCGAGGCGCCTGAGGCGATGCTCTTCTCCCGGTCGCCCCGCATGACCTTGGCGGTCAGCGCGATGATCGGCAGATCGGCGAACTGCGGCATGCGGCGGATGGCCGACGTCGTTGCCCAACCGTCCATCTCCGGCATCATGATGTCCATGAGGACGAGGGCCACGTCCTCGTTGCGTTCGAGTTGCTCGATGCCCTCGCGCCCGTTCTCCGCGTAGACGACCGTGGAGCCGTGCCGCTCCAGCACGCTGGTCAACGCGAACACGTTGCGGATGTCGTCGTCGACGATGAGGATCTTGGCGCCGTTGAGCGGGTCGTCGCCCTGCCACTGGTTCCCGTTGGACGACTGGACCACCTCGGGCAGCGGCAGGTCGAGCGGCATGGGCGGCTCGGGCACGACCATCGGGCTCTGCTGCTCGACCTGCATGGTCAGCACCTGCCTGCGGGCGGCCCCTCCGTCACGGGCGACCAGCGGGCCCGCGTAGTCGGTCGGCATGTAGAGGGTGAACGTGCTGCCCGAGCCCAGCTCGCTGTCGACGTGGATCTCGCCGCCGAGGAGCCTGGCGATCTCGCGGCAGATCGACAGGCCGAGGCCCGTGCCGCCGTACTTGCGGCTGGTGGTGCCGTCGGCCTGGCGGAACGCCTCGAAGATGATCTCCAGTTTGTCGGGCGCGATGCCGATGCCGGTGTCGACCACCTGGAAGGCGATCAGGTCGTTGGCCGAGCGCAGCGTGTCGTCGTCGTAGTCGACCTCGTGCGGGGCGGGCACGACGCGCAGCCGTACCTCGCCCTTCGGGGTGAACTTGACCGCGTTGGACAGCAGGTTGCGCAGCACCTGCTGCAGGCGTTGCTCGTCGGTGCGCAGCTCCTGCGGCACCCGGGGATCGACCTCGATGATGAACGCGAGGCCCTTGTCCTGGGCGAGCGGGGCGAAGGCGGCCTCGACGTAGTCGACCAGCTTGGGCAGCGACAGCTGGGCGGGATGGATGTCCATGCGCCCCGCCTCGACCTTGGACAGGTCGAGCATGTCGTTGATCAGCTGCAGCAGCGCCGAGCCCGCGCCGTGGATCGTGCGGGCGAACTCGACCTGCTGGGAGGTGAGGTTGCCCTCGGCGTTCTCGGTCAGCAGCTTGGCCAGCACGAGCAGGCTGTTGAGCGGGGTGCGCAGCTCGTGCGACATGTTCGCGAGGAACTCGGACTTGTAGCGCGAGGAGACGGCGAGCTGCTCGGCGCGCTCCTCCAGCGTCCGGCGGGCCTGCTCGATCTGGAAGTTCTGGATCTCGATGGCGCGGTTCTGCTTGGCCAGCAGCCCCGCCTTCTCCTCCAGCTCGGAGTTGGACCGGCGCAGCTCCTCCTGCTGGCGCTGGAGCTCGTCCGAGCGTTCCTGCAGCTCGCGGGTCAGGCGCTGCGACTCCTTCAGCAGGTCCTCGGTGCGGGAGTTGGCGATGATGGTGTTCATCGTCACACCGATGGTCTCGACGAGCTGGGTCAGGAAGTCGAGGTGCACCTCGCCGAACTTGGTGAAGGAGGCCAGCTCCAGCACGCCGAGCACGCGGCTCTCGAACAGGATCGGCAGCACCACGATCTGGGCGGGGGTGGACTGACTGAGCCCGCTGTCGATGGTGATGAACCCGGCGGGCACGTCGTCGAGGACGATCGGCCTGCCCTCGATCGCGGCCTGGCCGACGATGCCCTCTCCCGAGGCGAAGCGCTGGCGCGGCGAGCGGTCGGGCCGTACGCCGTAGCCGCCGATGAGGATGAGGTCGTGCTCCTCGCCGCTGGTGTCGACGCCGTAGAAGGCGCCGTAGCGGGCGGAGACGAGCGGCGTCAGCTCGCTCATGATCAGCTTGGCGACCTCCATGAGGTCGCGGTGGCCCTGCATGAGGCGCGAGATGCGGGCCAGGTTGGACTTCAGCCAGTCCTGCTCCTGGTTGGCCTGCGTGGTCTCGCGCAGGTTGGCCACCATGAAGTTGACGTTGTCCTTGAGCTCTGCCAGCTCGCCCTGCGCCTCCACGGCGATCGACCGGGTCAGGTCGCCCTGTGCGACGGCGCTCGTCACGGTGGCGATGGCGCGGACCTGTGTGGTGAGGTTGCCGGCCAGCTCGTTGACGCTCTCGGTCAGGCGCTTCCACGTGCCTTCGAGGCCTTCGACCCGCGCCTGGCCGCCGAGCTGTCCTTGGGTGCCGACCTCGCGGGCGACGCGGGTGACCTCGTCGGCGAAGGAGGACAGCTGGTCGACCATCTTGTTGATGGTGGTCTTCAGCGCCAGGATCTCGCCCTGGGCGTCGACGTCGATCTTGCGGGTCAGGTCGCCGTTGGCGACGGACGTCGTGACCTCGGCGATGTTGCGCACCTGGTAGGTCAGGTTGTTGGCCATGAAGTTGACGTTGTCGGTGAGGTCCTTCCAGACGCCCGACACGCCCTGCACCCTGGCCTGGCCGCCGAGCTGTCCTTCGGTGCCGACCTCGCGGGCGACACGGGTGACCTCGTCGGCGAACGAGGACAGCTGGTCCACCATCGTGTTGAGGGTGTCCTTGAGCTGGAGGATCTCGCCCTGGGCGTCGACGGTGATCTTCTTGGTGAGGTTGCCCTGGGCGACGGCGGTGGAGACGGCGGCGATCTGGCGCACCTGGTTGGTCAGGTTGTTGGCCATGAAGTTGACGTTGTCGGTGAGGTCCTTCCAGACGCCCGACACGCCGCGCACCTGGGCCTGGCCGCCGAGCTGTCCTTCGGTGCCGACCTCGCGGGCGACACGGGTGACCTCGGAGGCGAAGGACGACAGCTGGTCCACCATCGTGTTCATCGTCGACTTGAGCTCGAGGATCTCGCCCTGGGCGTCGACGTCGATCTTGCGGGTGAGGTCGCCGTTGGCGACGGCGGTGGTGACCTGGGCGATGTTGCGCACCTGGTAGGTCAGGTTGTTGGCCATCGAGTTGACGTTGTCGGTGAGGTCCTTCCAGACGCCCGACACGCCCTTCACCTCGGCACGGCCACCCAGCTTGCCTTCCGTGCCGACCTCGCGGGCGACGCGGGTGACCTCGTCGGCGAACGAGGACAGCTGGTCCACCATCGTGTTGAGGGTGTCCTTGAGCTGGAGGATCTCGCCCTGGGCGTCGACGGTGATCTTCTTGGTGAGGTTGCCCTGGGCGACGGCGGTGGAGACGGCGGCGATCTGGCGCACCTGGTTGGTCAGGTTGTTGGCCATGAAGTTGACGTTGTCGGTGAGGTCCTTCCACACTCCCGACACGCCGCTCACCTGCGCCTGGCCGCCCAGCTGTCCCTCGGTGCCGACTTCGCGGGCGACGCGGGTGACCTCCTCGGCGAAGGCCGACAGCTGGTCCACCATCGTGTTGACGGTGTTCTTCAGCTCGAACATCTCGCCGACCGCGTCGACCGTCACCTTGCGGCTCAGGTCGCCCTTCGCCACGGCGGTCGTCACCTCGGCGATGTCACGCACCTGCGCGGAGACGCGAGAGGACATGGTGTTGACGGCCTCGGTCAGGTCGCGCCAGCTGCCCGACATGCCCTTGACGTTGGCGGCGCCGCCCAGCCTGCCCTCGGTGCCCGCCTCACGGGCGACCCTCGTCACTTCACTGTTGAACAGCGAGAGCTGCTCGACCATGCCGTTGATGGCCTTGCCGAGCCGCCTGACCTCGCCCCTGGCCGAGCGGTCGAGATCGATCCTGCGGGTCAGATCACCCTTGGCGACGGCGTCGATGACGTCGGCCGCACCCGTCACGGGGCTGACCAGCGCGTCGATGAGGGCGTTGACGGACTCGACGCTCTCCGCCCACGACCCCACACCCGGGCCGGGCGTCAGGCGCTCGCCGAAGCGCCCCTCCTTGACCACTTCCTTGCGCACCCGCGACAGCTCGTTGCTGAGGTGCTCCCTGCGGTCGGCCACTTCGTTCAGCAACAGCCTGATCTCGCTCAGTATCCCCGGCGGTGCGTAGGGAACCCGGCGCCGGAAGTCGCCGTCGCGCCATGCGAAAAGTGTCTCGAGAACGGGGACGAGGTCGGACTCTGAGTACGTCCTCTCTTCCGCAGCAGGCGCGGTCTTGGCCGTCGTCATAGGGTCTCCTCCACTCCCGGGGTGCCGCCGTGAGTGATGCAAGTCTGTCACGATGAGTAGCTCGTAGTCCTGTCCTTGGATTTACCCCAAGTCAATGGGAAGTGTGGTAGGCACGGAACGATGACAGCTTCTTCCCGCGCGGTGCTGGCGGCCACGTTCGCGCCAGGCGAGACCGCCGTCCCCTCCGCGAGAAGGTTCACCCGTGAGGTGATGACCGCGTGGGCCGCCTCAACGGTGCTGCCTGCGGCGGAACAGCTCGCGGAAGAGCTGGCCGCGCAGGTCGCCGAGGCTCCGTTCGAGATCGTCTGGAAGCACTACGGCGACGCCGTACAGGTGGAGTTCAGGCAGCGGACCGCTCCCAACGGGGACCCGAAGGGCCCCTCCGTGGATGTCGAGGAATGGGGGATCACCTTCGCGGGCGATTCCCGTGTCCATTGGGCAAGGCTCACGCTACCTGGCTCGGCGGACCGGGTGGCAGCCGAATGGGCGGAGGAGACCTCCAGGGGCCCGCACTGGCTCGGCTTCCTCGCCGACGCCAGCGACCTGCTGGCGGGCACGCTCGACCCCGACATGGTGCCGGCGATCATCGCGCAGATCGTCGTGCCGAGGCTGTCGGCGTGGTGCGCCGTCTACACCTCCGACACGGGGTCGGGGCCGCGCAGACTGGCCTACCTGTGGCACGCCGACGAGGCGCGCATCGACGGGCTGCGCGAGCAGCTGACGGAGCTCAACGTGCCCGACAGCACCGCGGCGAGCCTGCAACTGGCCGACTCCCAGGTGCTGGCGGTACCGCTGATCGCGCGCGGGCGCTCGCTGGGCGCGATGTGCCTGGGCCGCCCCGACCGGTTCACCGACGAGAGCATCCAGTTCTCCGAGGACATCGCGCGGCGCGCCGCGCTCGCCATGGACAACGCCCGCCTGTACGCCCAGCAGGCCGCCGCCAACAGGGCCTTGCAGCGCAGCCTGCTGCCGCCGAACGAGCCGGAGGTGCCGGGGCTCGACTACGGCGTCGTCTACGAGCCTGCGGGTGAGGCCAACGAGGTCGGCGGCGACTTCTACGACCTGTTCAAGGCCGGCGACGAGTCGTGGCGGTTCGCGATCGGCGACGTCTGCGGCACGGGCCCCGAGGCCGCCGCGGTCACGGGCCTGGCCCGCCACACCCTGCGCCTGCTCGCCAGGGAGGGGTACGGCGTGGCCGCCGTCCTCGGCCGGCTCAACCAGGCCATCCTCGAGGAGGGCGAGCGCGCCAGGTTCCTGACGCTGCTCCACGGCGACATCACCCCCCTCGAGAGCGGCGGACTGGAAGTGCGGCTGGTCTCCGCCGGGCACCCCGAGGCGCTGCGGCTCAAGCCGAGCGGCGTCGTCGAGCCCGTCACCACCCCGCAGTCGCTGCTCGGCGTCTTCCCCGAGGTGGTGTTCGAGGCGGACACCATCCACCTCGACCACGGCGACGTGCTGCTGGCGGTGACCGACGGCGTCACCGAGCGGCGCAGCGGCGGGCGGCTGCTCGACGACGACGGCGGCCTGGCCAAGCTGCTGGCCGAGTGCGCGGGCCTGTCGGCCAGGGCCGTCGCCGAGCGCATCCGCAGAGGAGCGGCCGACTTCGCGCCCGAACCGAGCGCGGACGACCTGGCGATCCTCGTCCTGCGCGCCCGCTAGTCGCGCTCGACCGTGTCCTCCAGCACGATCCTGCCGATGACCTCGTACTTCTCGGGGTTGCGCGCCTTCAGGTAGAGGGCGGTCGCGGCCCCGAGCACGGCCAGGCCCAGCACGATCCACGGGATCGCGGTGAAGAACGCGCTCTTGGACGCGTCGCCCGCGGCCGCCTCCTGGTTCTGGAACAGCAACAGCACCACGTACGCCATGGCGAGCCCGCCCACCAGCGGGGCGATCAGTGTCCGCCACACGCCGGCCGTCTCGGGGTGCTTCTTCCTGACGTGGAAGTAGCCGATCACCGAGAACGAGCACAGCGTCTGCACGATGAGGATCGCCAGCGTGCCCAGGACGGCCAGCAGCGTGTAGATGTGGATGTACGGGTCCATTCCCGCGAAGAAGAAGGCCAGGACCAGCACCACCGAGATGGCGCTCTGCACGAACCCCGCGATGTGCGGCGATCCGTGCGTCGGGTGGGTCGCGCCGAGGGTGCGGCCCGTGCCGGGGATCAGGTTCTCCCTGCCGAGCGCGTAGAGGTAGCGCGCGGCGCAGTTGTGGAAGGCCATCGAGCAGGCGAACGACCCGGTCAGGATGAGGATCTTGAACAGGCCGACGGCCCAGGAGCCGAGCAGCTGCTCGGTGGGGTTGAAGAAGATCCCGGCGAACTCCTTGGCGGCGATCTCCGGCGCCTTCACGCCGTTGGCCGCGACCGTCATCCAGGAGACGAACGTGTAGAACAGGCCGATGCCGACCACCGAGACGAGCGTCGCGATCGGGATGATCTTCTTGGGCTCGCGGGACTCCTCGCCGTACATCGCGGTCGACTCGAAGCCGACCCACGACCAGAAGCACATGAACAGGCCCAGGCCGACCGCGCCCGCCTGCAGGCCGGTGGTCTGGAAGGCGTTGGCGGGGTTGAGCGTGGAGGCCATGAGGCCGTTGGGCCCGCCGCCGTTGAGGAGCGTGGCGACCGCGACCAGGCCGAGCATGAAGATCTCGGTGATGAGGAAGACGCCAAGGACCTTGGCCGTCAGGTTGATGTCGAAGTAGGTGAGGATCAGGTTCAGCGCCAGGCCGAGGAAGGCGAACCACAGCCAGTGGATGTCCACCCCCGCCAGCGACTTGAACGTGTCGTTGGCCGAGTAGGCGAAGAAGCCGATGATGGAGGCCTCGAAGACGACGTAGGCCATGGTGGCGAGCAGCCCGGAGACCATGCCGACGATCTGGCCGAGTCCGTGCGAGATGTAGCCGTAGAAGGCTCCGGCCGCCGTGATGTGCTTCGACATCGCCGTGTAGCCCACCGAGAAGATCGTGAGGACGGCGGTGGCGAACAGGTAGCCGGCGGGGACGCCCAGGCCGTTGCCGAACCCGACGACGATGGGGACGTTGCCGGTCATGGCGGTGATGGGTGCCGCGGTCGCCACGGCCATGAAGATGACGCCGACAAGCCCGACGGCGTCCTTCTTCAGGCGGCTGACGCCGGCGGTTTCGGTAGTGGTGCTCACAGATTCGCGCCCTTCGGCTGGGGAGTGGCGCGATGGTGACAGTGGCCGAGGCTGACATTCAAGCCGGGAGTTCGGCCAACCTATTACGCTATGTCAGTCGTGATCCCATGCTTACGCATGAAATTCAGCATGATCGACATCTGATCGATGCGTTCGGCGACGACCAGGGCGCCGCGGCCCGCGTCGTAGTAGCGGACCTCGTGCTCGTGGCCCAGCTCGGCCAGGCGGCTCACGTACGACTCGAGCTGCCGCAGCGGTGAGCGGGAGTCGTTGACCCCCGCGAGGATGAGCAGCGGCCGCTCGACCTGCTCGACGTAGGTGATCGGCGAGCTGTCGCGATAACGGTCGGGCTGCTCGTCCGGAGAGCCGCCGAGCAGGGAGCGCTGGTGGGCGCGCAGGCCCTCCACGTGGTCCTCGTAGGCGGTGACGTGGCAGGCGATGGGAGCCGCGGCGATGCCGGCCGCCCACAGCTTGGGCTGGACGCCGAGACCGAGCAGCGTGAGGTAGCCGCCCCACGAGGTGCCCGCCAGCACCGTCCTGTCCTGGTCGACGACACCCTGGGCCACCACCCATTCCCTGACCGCCGCCACGTCGGCCAGCTCGAGATGGCCGACCTCGCCGTGCAGCGCGTCGCGCCAGGCCGAGCCGTACCCCGTCGAGCCGCGGTAGTTGACGCGCACGACCGCGAAGCCGGCGTCGACCCACGCGGCGACCTCGGGGGAGAAGGCGTCGGAGTCGTGCAGGTGAGGGCCGCTGTGCAGGAGGAAGACGGCGGGGAACGGTGCCGAGCCCGTCTCCGGCCTGGAGACCAGGGCGTGGATGCGCCCGCCCGGGCCGGGGACGTCGATGTCCTCCACGGGGACGCTCGTCGGGGCGGCGGGGCCGATCGCGTTCATCACGACATGGCCGCTGCTCGACCTGATGACCGGCGGGCGCGACGCGCTCGACCACGAGTACTCCACGTGGCCGCCAGGGCGGGGCCTGGCCTCCTCGATGACGCCGTGGGGCGTGTCGATCAGCGTGAGGCCACCGCCGCCGAGGTCGTAGCGATGGAGGAAGGTGCGGGCGCGGTTCTCCCTGATGATCAGCAGGGCTCTGCCGTCGTCGTACCATTCGGCGGTCAGCTCGCCCGCGTCCTTGAGCCAGATCTCGCGCTGCTCGCCGGTCTGCGGGTCCCAGACCAGTGGCTCGTGGCGCTGGCGGCGTTCGTGCAGGGTGAGCAGGCGGCGGTCGCCAGGGATGGGTCCGAAGCGCAGGCCGATCACGCCCTTGCCTGGGCCGTCGTGCAGTTCGCCGACGCTCTCGCCGCACTGCTTGAGCACGCGGAGCGCGGGGTGCCGGAAGTCGCCGTGCTCGCTGTGGTTGATGGCGACGAACTCGCCGTCGAGCGACATGTCGGTGACCCATGCGGCCTCGGAATGCTCGTAGAGCAGGCGGCTGGATTCGCCGGGCCGTACGAGATGGGTGGTGAACGTGCCGGCGCGGGCCAGGCTGACGACGGCGAGGCCGGTGACGGACAGCGCGATGCCGCCCGGCTCGCTGGGCGGCAGGTCGGGGGCGACCTCCTCGTCGGTACCGCCGGCGAAGCGCTGGCGCATCCAGACGCCGACGGCGTCGCCCTCGGTGGTGGCGAACCAGTAGATCCAGTGTCCGGTGGGGTCGAGGGCGGCATGGTCGGTGCCCTGCGCCTGATTGGTGACCTGGCGGGTGAGGCCGGTCGTGCGGTCCCACGCGTAGATCTCCCATACGCCCGAGGCGTTCGAGCGGTACAGGGAGCGGTTCGGGGCCTGGCGCGCCCAGACGGGCAGCGTCATGCTGGGCGCCCGGAACCTGGCCTGCCAGCGTTCCTCCGCCTTCATCCGCCGCCTCCCCCTCCTCAGTTGCCGTCCAGTATTGCGTCTGGGTCGATGAAATACCTGAGGAATGTGAGGGAATTTCGGACTAAATGCCCCATCAGTAACATCAGTACCGGATGCCCGTCAAGGAATGGACCTTGATTGGGGGGCCGCTCGGAAGATAGACAGGCGAAAACTGGCAATTGCTGGAGTCCATTCCGGAAATTTCCGGATTTGGTCGGTGAGGTGGCTCTGGTCCTTGTGCCACGCGCTCGGCCCCATACCCACCACCAAGGCCACATCGTCCCGCGACAGCGCCATCTCGAACCTCACCTCCCGCCTGTCCGTCTCCGTGAAGCCTCTCAGACTCTCCGCGACCCGGTGCTCCTTCGCCTCGTCCACCGACAGCAGGCCCAACTCTCGCACCAGCGGGCTCAGATGGTCGCCTGCCGGAGTGACCACGATGAGGTTGCCGCCCGGTCGCATGATTCTGGCGAACTCGGCGCCGTTGCGCGGCGCGAACACGTTCATCACCACGTCGGCGACGCCGTCCTTGACCGGCAGCGGTTTCCACACGTCCGCCACGAACGCTCCCACGCGGTCGTGCGCCTTCGCCGCGCGCTTCACCGCGTGCTTGGAGATGTCGAAGGCCATGCCGGTGGCGCCCGGTACCGCGTCGAGCACCGCGCTCACGTAGTACCCCGTCCCCGCCCCCGCGTCCGCCACGACGGGGCTCTCCGCGCTCGCGGGGATCACGGCGCCGGCCGTCTCGGCGAGCGCGCCGGCCAGCGGCGCGTAGTGTCCCGCCGCCAGGAAGTCCGCCCTGGCCGCCACCATCGCGGGGCTGTCAGCGGTCCCCGGCGCCTGCGACCCGGTCAGCAGGCTCACGTAACCCTGCCGGGCCACGTCGAACACGTGCCCCTGCCCGCAGCGCACGCCCCCCGCTTCGAGCCTCAGCCCGTCGCGGCAGACCGGGCAGCGGAGGTGTTCGACGATGTCAGCCAACATCCCCCCATCATGGCGCTCCTCTGCACCCGGTACGGCACGCGTCGCTCGCCGGAGACCTTCGGGGAAGCCTGGAGACCTTCGGGGAAACCTGGAGGCCTTCGGGGAAGCTTGGAGACCTTCGAGGAGGCCTGGCGGCCTTTGCGGAAGAAGGTGGGGAACCTGAGGAAGGGGGTGGAGAACCGGAGTGCCGGACCGGTCACGCCGTCTCGGCGAGAGTGAGGAAGGCGGCGTTGGACGGGGTCTCGCGGAGCCTGCCGACCAGCAGCTCCATGCCCTGCTGCTTGTCGAGCCCGCCGAGCATGCGGCGCAGCCGCCACGCGACCTGCTGCTCGTCGGGGTGGAGGAGGATCTCCTCACGACGGGTGCTGGACGCGTCGAGGTCGACGGCGGGGAACAGCCGGCGCTCTGCCAGGGAGCGGCTGAGACGCAGCTCCATGTTCCCCGTCCCCTTGAACTCCTCGAAGAACGAGTCGTCCATGCGGGAGCCCGTCTCGACGAGCGCGGTGGCGAGGATGGTGAGCGAACCGCCGTCCTGGACGTTGCGGGCGGCGCCGAAGAAGCGCTTGGGCGGGTAGATGGCTCCGGCGTCGATGCCGCCCGACAGGATGCGCCCGCCGGCGGGCGCGAGGTTGTTGTAGGCGCGGCCGAGCCTGGTGAGCGAGTCGAGCAGCAGGACGACGTCGTGTCCCTGCTCGACGAGGCGTTTGGCGCGTTCGAGCGCCAGCTCGGCGACCGCGGCGTGCTCCTTGTCGGGCCGGTCGAAGGTGGAGGCGGCGACCTCGCCCGCGATGGTCTGGCGCATCTCGGTGACCTCTTCGGGACGCTCGCCGACCAGGACGACCATGAGGTGCACGTCGGGGTGGTTGCGTGAGATGGCGGCGGCCAGCGCCTGCAGGACCATGGTCTTGCCCGCCTTGGGCGGGGCGACGATCAGGCCGCGCTGTCCCTTGCCGATGGGCGCGACCAGGTCGACGACCCTGGTGGTCAGCGACTCCGTCTCGATGGACAGGCGCTCGCGGGGGTGGATGGGGGTCAGGTCGGCGAAGTGGGGCCGGTCGCGCCAGTTGGCGCGGCCGTTCACCTGCTCGACGGAGACCAGCTTGGCGCCTGCGACGGTGGCGGTGACGTGGTCGCCGCTTCGCAGGCCGAGCTGCTTGACCCGGTCCAGCGGCAGCCGTACGTCGTCGGGGCTGTGCCGGTAGCCGGAGGGGCGCAGGAACGCGCTCTTGTCGCGCACCTCCAGCAGGCCGGTGACCTGCCGGGCGGGTGCGGTCGTGCGGGGGTGGGGGATGGTCTGGACAGACATGATGAACCCTCCTCGAGGGCACGCCTGGGGAACAGGCGGTGAGTGAAGAAAAAGAGGTGCGGGCCCTCAGCACGGGCCCTTCATGGAAGTCAGCGGAGCCGTAGACGCTCAACGCTGATTCGCAAGATACCACGTGAAACGCGAACCGCAAGATTTCTATTCCGCTTTCCCCACGCGGTCTCCATCTCCGGGAGCACAATCTGTCAAGCGGCCTGCAGGGCTTCTGCAATCGTCGGAGGCTCTCATGGAGTCACGAACTTCAAGGGGGATGTCATGCAGAAGACCCTGTGCCCTACGTGCCACACGACCCTCGACGAGGGCCCCATCATGTACCGCTGCGCGCACTGCCGTCGCGCCGTGTTCGCCGCCGACCTGGAGAACGAGTACGTTCCCCAGCTAGTTTTGTCGGATGCCGCATAAGTCAAGAATCGTGGCCGATGTCGAGATCACCCCACTGTGTGATGCCATCGGTCCGATGGGCCCCTCGCTCCGCCTGCCGTTCCTCGAGACCTTTCTCGGGGCGGAGGCCGACGAGGGCGAGTGGATCCTCCACTTCCACTGCTTCCTCCTGCGGGACCGCCAGGGTCACGTGACCCTGGTCGACACCGGCATCGGGCCCACCTCCACCTGGGCCCCCGCCCCCGGCGCGCTCCTGAGCGAGCTGGCCGCCACGGGGCTCGCGCCCGGCGACGTCGACACCGTGATCATCACCCACCTGCACAGCGACCACTTCGGCGGCACGATCGCCGACGGCCAGCCGGTGTTCGCCAACGCGCGCCACGTCGTCCAGCGGGCCGAGATCGAGGCGACTTCCGTCCTCGACCCCGTCAGGGAGCTGCTGGACGTGGTCGACGGCGACGCGGAGGTCGCCCCCGGCGTCGTCGTACGGCTGACACCGGGCCACACGCCGGGACACCAGTCCGTCGAAGTGGGCGACTTCACCATGATCGGCGACGTCCTGCACCACCCCGTGCAGCTGGCCGACCCGACGATCCGCTACGTCTACGACGGTGACGCCGACCTGGCCGCCAAGACGCGGCTGGACCTAGTCGGCAGGCTGCGGGCGGAGGGCCGCCTGCTCGGCACCTCTCACTTCCCCGAGCCCTTCGTCGAGCTGGGCTAGGAGCCTTCGGGCCTTGGCCCGGTACCTCAGCACCTGCACCACGCCGAGCAGCCAGACCGGGTACTGCACGGCCATCGCCCAGTGGTAGTCGCCGGTCAGGTCCATCGTGACTCCCACCAGCGCGATCACCGACATCGAGGCGAGGAATCCGCCGCCGTTCACGATGCCGGTGGCCGCGCCGATACGGCCCGCGGGGTTGAACGTCCTGGCGTAGTCGAAGCCGATCATCGAGCCGGGTCCGTTCGTGGCGAGCACGACGACCAGCACCACCAGCAGCCAGAGCGGCGCCCTGCCGCCCGGCCACAGCAGCACCGCCGTCCAGGCGGTCGCGGTGGAGCCCGTCACGGCCAGGACCATCCATGACCTGCGCAGCGGGAACCGACCCGCCAGGTAGCCGAGGACGGGCCCGCACAGCATGCCGACGGCGGTCAGCGTCGAGAGCAGCACGCCCGCGGTGGCGGGGGCGAGGCCCTGGCCCTGCACCAGGTACGGGTAGCCCCACAACAGCAGGAACGCCGCCGCCGAGCACTGGGTGGCGGCGTGGGTCCACATGCCGAGCCTGGTGCCTGGCTGCATCCAGGCGGCCTTCAGTCCCGGCTCGGGCCGGCCCTCGGAGGGGCGCCCGTCGCGCAGGACGGCGGCGACGAGGACGGTGGCCAGCACGCCGAGCCCCGCGGCGCCGAGGAAGGTCGGCGTCCAGCCGTACGTGTGGAGGGAGCCGATGATCGGCACGGTGGACGCGATCGCGCCGAACTGGCCGATGAGGCCGGTGAGCTGGACCATGACCGGGTTGCGGCGGGCCGGGAAGGAGAGGTTGACCAGCCTGATCACGCTGATGAACGTCATCGCGTCGCCGGCGCCGACGAGCGTCCTCGCGACCAGTCCGAGCAGCAGGTCGTCGGCGAAGGCGAAGACGACCTGGCCGCACGACATGACGAGTGCCCCGATGAGCAGCATGCGCTTGGAGCCGAGCCTGTCGACCAGCACGCCTACGGGGATCTGCATGACGGCGTAGACGAGGAGCTGGAGCATCGCGAGGGTCGCCAGGCCCGACGCGCCGAGGTCGAGGCGGGCGGCGGCCTCGAGGCTGGCGACGCCGAGGGACTGGCGGTGGAAGACCGCGACGAAGTAGGCCAGGACGCCCGTCAACCAGAAGATGAACGCGCGTCTTGTCATGGGGACAAATCCTATCTTTTTTGTAGGATCTTCCCATCACCGGGTGTCACCTTGCCGCAGGAGGCGCCACCGGCCTGGATCGGCGCCCCTCTCCCCGCAGGGGTTGTAGGTTGATCAGCGTGAGCGTGGACACGGAGTTCTGGGCGTCGCTGAACAAGGTGCTCGCCGGCGCGGGCGCCTACATCACCGACCCGCAGGGCAGGGCGCTGCTGGTCAAGCCGAACTACCGCGACCACTGGGGTTTCGCGGGCGGCCACGTCGACGAGGGCGAGGACCCCGCGCAGGCCTGCGCCCGCGAGGTCGTCGAGGAACTCGGCATCACGCTGCCCGTCGGCGACCTGCTCGTCGTGCAGTGGGTGGGAGCGTTCGGCGAGCGGCCCCACCCGCTGGTCCACTTCCTCTTCGACTGCGGCACTATTCCCGCCGACACCGCCGTCTCCCTGCAGGCGGAGGAGCTCGACGACTACGGCTTCTTCACCGAGGAGGAGGCCAGGAAGCTGCTGCCACCCTGGGCGGGCGACCGGGTGCCCGCCGCGGCCGCCGCCAGGGCCAGCGGCTGGAGCCGCTACCTTCCTCCCGTCAGCGCGGCCTGATCGGACAGCAGGGCCGCGGGCAGCGTCACCGCCGCCGTGATCCCTCCGTACGGCGAGGGCCGCAGCCGTGCCTTGATCCCGCGCCTGGCCGCGAGCCTGGCCACCACGAACAGCCCCAGCCTCTCGCTCTCGGCCAGGTCGAACTCGGGCGGCTCGGCCAGCCTGGCGTTGAGCTGGCTCAGCTCAGCCTCGGGCAGCCCGAGCCCCCGGTCCTCGATGTCGATCTGCAGCCCGTCGGACACGCTGTGCGCGCGCACGTCCACTCTGGTCTGCGGCGGTGAGAACAGGGTGGCGTTCTCGACCAGCTCGGCCAGCAGGTGCACGACGTCGGTCACGACCGAGCCCGCCACCGCCACGCTGGGCGGCTGCGCCACCTCCACCCTGGCGTACTCCTCGACCTCGGCGACGGCCGCCCTGATCACGTCCATGACGGGCACGGGGTTGCGCCAGCCGCGGCCTGGCGTCTGGTCCGAGAGGATGATGAGGCTCTCGGCGTGCCTGCGCATGCGGGTGGTGAGGTGGTCGAGCTTGAACAGGTCGTCGAGGGTGGCCGGGTTCTCCGTCCGCCGTTCCATGCTGTCGAGCTGGAGCAGCTGGCGGTGCAGCAGGGACTGGTTGCGCCTGGCCAGGCTGACGAAGACCTTGCGCACGCCGTCACGCAGCTCGGCCTGGTCGACGGCCGCCTCGACGGCCGTGGACTGGACGGAGTTGAACGCGTGGAGGATGTCGCGCACCTCGGTGGTCTGCGCGCCGGTGTCGAGGGGTTCGACCTCGGGCCTGGCCCCGCCCTTGCGCAGATGCTCGACGACGCCCGCCAGCCGTACCTCGGCGAAGTGGGCCGCCGCGTCGCGCAGGCCCGCGAGCTCGCGCACCAGCCTGCCGCGGAAGCGCAGGGAGAGCACGATGGAGGTGACGACGGCGAGCAGGCCGACGCCGCCGGCGATGCCGATCTTGATCAGGATGTTCGTGGCGGTCGGGTTGACCCTGTCGACCAGTCCCTGGACTGCTTCGGACTGGTTGCGCTCGACGGCCGCGGCCAGGGCGTCGCCGCGCGACAGCCACGTGCTGGCGGTGGCGGGCAGTCCGTTGGCGGTGGCCTGGCCGCGGATGGCGTCCTCGATCGCGACGAAGTCGCGGTAGACGGCGGAGTCGGTGAGCTGGTGGTAGGCGCCGGAGACGTCGGGGTCGAGGTGGGTGAGCGCCTGCGCGTAGAGGAGGCGGCGCGTGGCCGACATCTCGGTGAACTGGGCCCGGTCCGCGGGGCGTACCCTGCCGGCCTTGAGCACGTGCACGATCATCGCCCGCTCCCTGGACAGGAGCTCCTTGGCCTCGCCGAGCATGGTGACCGACCTGGCCAGCCGGTAGAGGGCCATGTCGGGCACCAGGATCATCTGGTCGTACATGCGGAAGGAGGCGTCCACGATGTCGCTGTAGGTGGTGATCACCTGGATCGTGTCGATCGTGCGCGCGTCGACGCCTCTGCGGAGCTCGGGGATCCGGTCCAGCTCGCTGTTCAGCGCCTTGAGCTGGAGGGCCATCTCCGGCGAGACGTTCTCCTGCAGGCTCGCGCGCCGGCGGAAGGTCGCCACGGCGGTGTCGGTCCTGCTGCGCTGGTTGATGAGCTCCTTGTACGGCGCGGAGGACGAGAGGAACTCGGCCGAGGCCAGCCGCTCGTGCTGGAGCTGGATGTTGATCTGCTCCGAGGGGTTGGCCAGGTTGGTCACCAGGTTGTTGATCTCCAGGAGGCGCATTCCGTCCCCGCCGGTCAGCGCGGCCGCGAACGCCCACAGCCCGACCAGGGAGATCAGCGGGACCGACAGCAGGACGAGCAGTTTGAGCGCGATGGGGCGACCGGGGCGGGTGAAGCGCCTTTTCATGGTGAGATCGTCTCGCAGATCACACCCCTTTTGGGAGGTTTCCCGTGCGCTTGCCCCGATCAATGTCTGGATGGACGATCGCCGTCTTCGGTCTCCTGGCCTTCGCCCTGGGGCTTTTCGGGTTGATCAGGCCGGACGATCTGCTCGGACTGTTGGGGTTCCAGGTGCTCGAGACGCGCGGGCCAGGCGACTACACGAAGGTCTACATGGCCGCCTCGTCGATGGCCGCGGTCAACATGGGCGTCTACTACATGCTGGCCGCGGCCTCCGACTGGACACCGTTCTTCCGGTGGACCGTGCCGTTCAGGATGGTGACGTTCGCGGTGTTCACCACCCTGGTGGTGACGGGCGCCGCACCCGCCGAGTTCTTCGGGGTGGGGCTGTGGGAGGGGCTCGGCGCCCTGGTCACCGGTCTCGCGCTGTGGCGCGAGGGCAAGCTGGTTCAGCGCTCGTCCGAGCGGGGACCCGCCACCAGGTGATCATCGGGGTGCGGCGCCTGGCGGGGGACCGTACGCGTCTCGGTGGCGGCGACGTCGTCGTTGTCGTGCAGCTTCCGCTCCAGCGCCCGCTTCTCGTCCTCGAGCTTGGCGACCCGGTCGTTCGTCTGGACCCGCGCCTCCCGCAGCCTGCGGCGGTGCAGGACGGACCGGCGCGAACCCGAGCCGATCATCGAGAGGCCGAGGAGCAGGACTCCGGCCGTCGCCGCGCCCACGAGGAACATCTCCAGGTGGGACGGTTCGAAGGTGTAGCCGAAAACGGTGTAGGTGGTATCGGGTTCCATCGCGACCAGATAGATGGCCGCGGCTGCGATCAGGACCAGGATCAGACCCAACACGATCACTGAGCTCACCTCTCTTCAGGGACGGGCACCCCTCTGCCCCTGAATGATGGAGTCATGCGACCAGACGTGGGCCAGGTGCTTCACTTCTCCGAAGATCCGACGATCAAGAGGTTCGTGCCCCATGTCGCGAAGACGTCGCGTCAGAGCACGCCGTACGTGTGGGCGGTGGGCGCGGACCGCTGCCCCGACTACTGGTTCCCGCGCCACTGCCCTCGTGTCATGGCCTGGAAGGGATCCAGGACCCGGGCGTGGGACGTCGAGCGCATCGTGGGCGCGGGGTGCGGCGAGCGCGTGCACGCCATCGAGTACGGCTGGCTCAGACCGATGATGGAGGTGCGGTTGTACGCCTACCGCCTGCCCGCCGCCGCCTTCGTCCCGATCGGTGAGCCGCCGCACGCGGTGGTCGCCGAGGTGCCCGTGGAGCCGCTCGGCCCACCCGAGCCCGTCACCGACCTGATCGAGCTGCACGAGGAGGCGGGGATCCAGTTGCGCGTGCTGGACAACCTCTGGCCGTTCTGGAACCAGATCACGGCCAGCACGATGGAGTTCAGCGGGATCAGGCTGCGGAACGCTCGGCGATCAACGAGCTGAGCTCGCCGACCGTCATCGAGCCGGGCCCGCGTCGCTCGCGGGCGGCCCTTCCCGCCTCGCGCTGGAGCACCTCGTTGACCGGTGTGGCCACGCCGTGCATGCGGCCGAGCAGGGCGATCTCGCCGTTGAGGTAGTCGGCCTCGATCGAGCCGCTGCCCCTCGCGAGGCTCTGCCAGGAGGAGCCGCCTCCGCGCTCGACTCCCTCGATGGTTCTGAGCTGGATCGGCTCACTCTGCGCGTGTTCGATGCCGGCGGCCGCGAGGACGGCGAGGCCCTCCGCCCTGGCCTGCTCGAACAGCTCGTTGATGCCGGGCTCGCGGCCGCAGAGCGCCTCCACCGCGTTGCCGAGGTTGCCGAGCAGCTTGCCGTACTTCCAGCGCATCACATCGGGTACGGCCAGCGCGTCGAAAGCGCTCTTGGACAGGTCGCCGGCCATCGTCTCGGCCAGTTCGTCCACACCCTGTGGATAACGTCCGATGTGCAGCCGCCCGGAGAGCGGTGACCCGAAGGCGGCGACCACACCCGGCTCCATGTGCAGCGCGGGCAGGTAGACGCACATGCCGTAGACCCGCTCGAACCGCCGCAGCGCCATACGCTCGTTCGCCACGCCGTTCTGCGCGCACACCACGGGCAGGTCGGTGGGCCACGACTCGAGCGCGGCGATGGTGTCCTGCGACTTGGTGGCCACCACCAGGACGTCCGCGTCCACCGGCCCGTCGGCGACGGGAACGCTCAGCCGCTCGTCGGAGTCCGGGGTGGCGAGTCGCAGCCCCTGCTCGCGGAGTGCCTCGTAGTGTCGCCCTCTGGCGATCAAGGTGACGTCGTGTCCGTGCTGGAAAAGGCGACCGCCGATGGTTCCGCCGACCGCCCCTGCTCCGATCACTGCGTAATGCATGGATCAAGCATGTCACCATTCAGGACGGATACGGCTTTTCCCCGCTCGCGCCAGATCGTCTTGAGCACGCGCCATCCGTCGCGGACGGCGTGCAGGTTGCTCTCCCCGTGGATCCTGGACCGCTCATGGCTGGGCACCTCGCGGATGACCAGGCCCGCCTTGGCGGCCCTGACGTTCATCAGCGTCTCGATCTCGAAACCGTCGCAATCGAGTGCCATCGCGTCCAGGTGCCGGGCCCAGAAGGCGTTGTAGCCGTAGCACAGGTCGGTGTAGCTGGTGCCGTACAGGCTGTTGGTGATGAAGGTCAGCACCCGGTTGCCCAGGGAGCGGATCGGGCTGATGTCGTCCGATCCGCCGCCCTCGACGTAGCGCGAGCCCTTGGCGAAGTCCGCGCCGTCGATCAGTGCCTTGACGAACAGGGCGATCTCATGACCGTCGGTCGAGCCGTCAGCGTCGATCATGACGATGATGTCGCCCTTGGCGGCGGCGAACCCCTCGGTGAGGGCGTTGCCCTTGCCGCGCCTGGTCTGCGTGACCACGCGCAGGTCGGGGCGGAGCTTCTGGGCCACCGCCACCGTGTCGTCGGTGGAGTTCCCGTCGACCAGGATCACTTCGTCGATCCAGGCGGGCAGAGTCGCGAAGACGTGTGGAAGGTTGTCAGCTTCGTTCAGTGCGGGAACCACGACACTGACGCTCGCGGCGGAGGGGCCTCTGTTCATGTGCCCAAGGTCCACGATCTCGCCTGCAACTCGCTTGACATCCTCTTGAATCGGGTGATGATCTACCGCATTTCGGCTGTAAATCCGTATTTCTGGGGCTCCCGGTGACCTGCGAGATCGTCTCTTTCGCTCGTTCCAGAACTCGACAGGTAATGATCCACTTGCTGTTCCTTGACTTTTTCTTCGAAATATGCGTGGAATCAGCGCCGGGTGGCCGCCGCCCAGCGATCCAGCACGATCGCGGCGGCTCCGGAGTCGATCGCCGCGCACGCCCGCTCGTACGCCGCCCCGAGCCCCGGCACTCCCGCCCCGCTCGCCGCCGCCAGCGCCGCGGCGGCGTTCAGGCAGACGATGTCGCGCACCGGACCTCGAGCCCCCTCCAGGACCTCCCGCGCCACCCTGGCGTTGTGCGCCGCGTCCGCGCCCCGCAGATCGTCGGCGCTCGCCCTGGGAATCCCCAGTGACAGCGGGTCGAACCGGCTCGACGTGACCGCCCCGTCCCTCACCTCCCAGATGGTGGAAGGCCCCGTCGTGGTCAGCTCGTCCAGCCCGTCGTCCCCCCTGAACACCAGCGACGAGCAGCCCCGCGCCGCCAGCACTCCCGCGATCACCGGCGCCATCCGAGGATGGAACACCCCCACCGCCTGGGCAGCGGGCCTGGCGGGGTTGACGAGCGGCCCGAGGAAGTTGAAGACCGTCGGCACCCCGAGCTCCTTCCTCGGACCCGTGGTGAGCCGGAACGCGGGATGGTAGTGCGGGGCGAACAGGAACGTGATCCCCGCCTCGGCCGCCACCCTGGCCGCCGCCCGAGGCGACAGGTCGATCACGACGCCGAGCGCCTCCAGCACGTCGGCGGCGCCCGAGGACGACGTGGCCGCCCTTCCTCCGTGCTTGACGACCCGCGCGCCCGCAGCCGCGGCCACGATCGCCGCCATCGTGGAGATGTTCACGGTGTGGGCCTGGTCGCCGCCCGTGCCGACGAGATCGACAGCGTCGGAGGGGATGGCCAGCGGGGTGGCGCCGTCGAGCAGCGCCGAGGCCAGCCCCGACACCTCCTCGACGGTCTCGCCCTTGGCGCGCAGCGCGACGGCGAGTCCGGCGATCTGCGCGTCGGTCGCCGCGCCGGCCATGATCTGTCCCATCGCCCACGCGGTGTCCTCTGCGCGCAGCGATCCACCGTCGAGAAGCGTGCCGAGAAGAGCGGGCCAGGTCGTCATGTGAGCCTCCAGTCGAGCGGACGAGGAGGCCAACCCATCGATGACCCCCTCGCGAGGGCGGTCATCGGACATCGCGCACGGACCGCCTAGGAGACGGGCCACCAGGAACGCGCGATCATGACATGACATGCTACCGGCATGGCGGTGCAGGGCGACCCGAGCGCGCTGATCTTCTTCAGGGCCGCCGTGCAGGCGGAGACGGCGGTGCCGGGGTTCACCGACGTCTCCGAGCTGCTGTTCTCCTGATCTGCGGAAAGGGATGAGGCGGTCGGCGGGTTCGGTGCGTATCCGAAGGTGAGAGAACACTCGAGGAGAGTTTTGCTCCGGGCGGTCAGAAGCCACGGGCGCCGCCAGGATTAGACTCCCCTTGAATCCCTGCAGGGTTTTTGAAATGGATCAGACATGGACAAAGAGGCCACAGCGGTGATCTCGGGCGTCGTGGATGTGCGTGACGTCCCGCTGAGCAGTCTGTGTGAGAAAGACCTGTGCGACACCGAGCTGGCGAGCACGCTGCGCCGCGTCGTCCCCGATACCCCCAGGATCTCCGTGGCGGCGTTCAACTCCTCCATCTGACGGGAGGGCGGCGATGGTGCCGTTCCGCCAGTTCGTCCTCAAGGTCCACAGCAGGTGCGACCTGGCCTGCGACCACTGCTACGTGTACGAGCACGCCGACCAGAGCTGGCGACGACGGCCCAAGGTGATGGCGCGGGAGACGATCGCCTGGAGCGCGCTGCGCATCGCCGAGCACGTCAAGACCCACGCTCTCGACCAGGTCACGGTCGTGCTCCACGGCGGTGAGCCCCTGCTGGCCGGGCATGACAGGCTGCAGGCCGTCGCCGAGGCGATCGCGGCGGCGCTGACCGGCACGTGCCGTCTCGACCTGCGTGTCCACACCAACGGGCTGCTGCTCGACGACGACTTCCTCGACCTGTTCGAGGAGAAGGGCGTCAAGGTGGGGGTCTCGCTCGACGGCGACCGGGCCGCCCACGACCGGCACAGGCGCTACGCCGACGGCAGGGGCAGCCACGACAGGGTGCTCGGCAAGCTGGCCCTGCTGCGAGGGCGCCCGCACCTCTACGCGGGGCTGCTGTGCACGGTCGACGTGGCCAACGACCCGATCGCCGTCTACGAGGCGCTGGTCGAGCAGGCGCCGCCACGGGTCGACTTCCTGCTCAAGCACGCCACCTGGGACGAACCACCCGAGAGCGGAGCGGGCGACTGGCTCATCGCGGTGTTCGACAGGTGGGTCGCGGACGGAAGGCCGATGGCCGTGCGGATGTTCGACTCGATCGAGTCGACGTCGCGGGGCGGTCCCAGCATGACCGAGGCGCTCGGCCTGGAGCCGAGCGATCTGGTGGTCATCGAGACCGACGGCGCCTACGAACAGGTCGACTCGCTGAAGGCGGCCTACGACGGCGCGCCGGAGACGGGGCTCGACGTGTTCGGCCACACCCTCGACGAGGTGGCGCGGCACCCGGGGATCGCGGCGCGGCAGCGCGGGATCGACGGGCTCGCCGAGGCGTGCGTGAGGTGCCCCGTCGTCGACAGCTGTGGCGGTGGGCTCTACCCGCACCGCTACAAGGAGGGCGGCTTCGCCAACCCGAGCGTGTACTGCGCCGACCTGCTCAAGCTGATCACGCATGTGCGGGGGCGGCTGCGCCGTACGCACGAGCTGACGTCGGGGCAGCTCGGCGAGCTGGCCGCGGGCCACGGCAGCGCGGAGGCCGTGGCGGCGCTGGCCGCGGGCCAGGTCAGCCTGCGCAGGCTGGCGCTGACGAAGGCGGCAGGGCCAGGCCCCGCGTGGCGGCTGCTGACGGCGATCGACGACGAGCACCCCGCCGCGCTGGCCGCCGTGCTCGACCACCCGTACGTGCGCGCATGGGCGGTGAGGAGGCTCGCCGGTACCGCAGGCCCCGCCCACCTCGGCAACGTCGCCGCGGCGGCCGCGGTCAGGGCGGGCGTCACGGCCGAGGTCGAGGTCGAGGTGCTCGCGGGCGTCGCCTACCTGCCCGGTCTGGGCGCGCTCACCGGCATGAGCGGCGCCATGGTGCGAATCGACCGCGGCGGGGCCTGGGCTGAGGGAGCGACGTGGGAGCCCCTGCGGCGGCTCACGGCCATGGGCATCGACGTGGCGCTCGAGGACCTCGACCCCTACAGGGACTGCCACCAGTGGACGCCCGCCTCGCGGCTGGACGGGGAGCGGGCGGCGGCGTGGCAGGAGCGGTTCGCCGCGGCGGTCCAGGTGATCGCGCGTGACCATCCCGCCTACCTGCCGGCCATCAGGGCGGGCCTGACCACGCTGACCCCGCTCGACCAGGCCGCGGGTACCACCAGCTCGGCCGCGGGGCACGCGTTCGGCGCGATCGCCACGACGCTGCCCCCTGACTCGGAGACGCTCGCGTTGCTGCTCATGCACGAGTTCCAGCACGTGAAGCTGGGCGGCGTGCTCGACCTGTTCGACCTGTTCGACGAGCGGGACGCCAGGCTCTTCTACGCGCCGTGGCGCGACGACCCGCGCCCGCTGGAGGGCCTGCTGCAGGGCGCCTACGCCCATCTGGCCGTCACCGACTTCTGGCGGAGGCGCGACCCGCTCGCCTTCGCCCGCTGGCGCGCGGACACCGCCATGGCCATCGAGACCCTGCTCGGCGCGGGCTCGCTCACGTCGCTGGGAGCGGCGTTCGTGGCGGGTATGAGGGCGGCCGTCCTGCCCTGGCTGGACGAGCCGGTCCCCGTGGAGGCCGAGCGCGGCGCGCAGGCGGAACGGGCGGCGCACCGCGCCAGGTTCGGATGACGAGGCAGGAGCTGTCCGCCCACCTGAGGCGGTTGGGCGTGGCCTCGGGTCAGGTCCTGCTCGTCCACAGCGCGCTGAGCAGGATCGGCGACGTCACGCCCGCGACGGCGGCGGCGGCGCTGCGGGAGGCCGTCGGCGAGGAGGGCACGCTCGTGGTGCCCACGCAGACCGCCCACAACTCCGACACCTCCCGTGAGCACCTGGACCGGATCGCGGGCATGTCGCCAGGGGAGATCGCCGCCTTCCGCGCCACGATGCCGCCCTTCGACCCCCTCACCACCCCTTCCACCGGCATGGGACGGCTCGCCGAGCACATCAGGACCACCGAGGGCGCCGTGCGCAGCGCGCACCCGCAGACCTCGTTCGCCGCGCTCGGGCCCATGGCCGCCAAGCTCATGGACGACCACGCCCGCGACTGTCACCTGGGGGAACGCTCCCCGCTGGCCAGGCTCTACGAGGCGAACGCGTGGATCCTGCTCATGGGCGTCGGCTACACCTCCTGTACGGCGCTGCACCTGGCCGAGTACCGCCTCCCCGACCCGCCGACCAGGACCTACCGGTGCGTGGTGGAGGAAGGCTGGTGGGAGTACAGGGACGTCGACCTGCGCGACGCTCACCTGGCGGCGCTCGGCGCCGACCTAGACAAAACGGATTTCTCTCAGAAAGGCGGCATTGGACGGGCAGAATGTCGTCTGCTGCCTCTTGCGTCGGCGGTGGATTTCGCAGTGAATTGGCTTGCCGTGAAATAGAAAGGAGGCGGGTTGCCCGAATCCCCGTACTTCTTTCTGAGCTACCGGCGCAACGACGTGAGCGACCTCTGGGTCGCTCGATTCTTCAAACACGTGTCCGACGACGTGCGCGCGGTCGCCAACGTCGAGCACCCCGGCTTCATGGACAGACAGGTGCCCGTCGGCGGCATCTGGCCCGCGCACGTCTCCCAGGCGCTGTCCACCTGCAGGGTGTTCGTGCCCGTCTACTCGATGACCTACTTCGACAGCGAGCACTGCGGCAAGGAGTGGGGCGCGTTCAGCCGCCGCTGCGGTCCGGGATCCGAGGCGATCCTGCCGGTGCTGTGGGCCCCGCTGTACGACACGGTGGTGCCCGAATGCGCGGGCATTCTCAACTACGAGCACGTCGCCTTCGGTAAGGAGTACGCGAAAAGCGGCATCTACGGCGTCATGAAACTGCGCCGCTTCCGCGAGGCGTACAAGGAGGGCGTCTGGTGGCTGGCGCGCAGGATCATCGAGGTCGGCAGGACCGTGGAGGTGCCCTACCAGGCCATCCCCGACTACCGCGAGCAGCCGAACGCGTTCGCGACCGTCGAGACCGGCAGGCCGTACCACGTGACGGTGGTCGCGCCGCGTCTGGGCGCGCTGCCAGGTGACAGGGACCCCGGCTTCTACGGCAGGTCGCCGCTCGACTGGAACCCCTTCGCGGGACCCGGCACGCTCGCCGAGGCGGCGGCCGAGGTCGTCAGGAGGCAGGGCCTGCGACCCGTCGTCGGCACGCTCGACGAGCACGCCGACCGCGACGGCGAGCAGGGCGTCGTGCTGCTCGACCCGTGGGCGCTGGCCGACAAGGGAGTGAGAGAGGCGGTGGCCGAGCTGAGGGCTCCCGTGCTCGTCCCGTGGCACGACGGCGACCTCCAGAGCGCGTCGGAGCGCGGGCGGCTGGAGGGCGCGCTGCGCGAGACGGTGGAGGCCAGGCCGATCTCCGATCTGGACGCGCTGGCCGAGCTGATCAGGCAGGCGGAGTGGCGGCGGCTGCGTGAGGCCCCCGGCTATCCACCGCCTGGTCCTTCGAGCGAGAAGCCGAGGTTGAGCGGCCCCGAGGAGTGGTCATGAGCGAGGGCAGGATCATCACGTTCTACTCCTACAAGGGCGGCACGGGGCGCACGATGGCGCTGGCCAACGTCGCCTGGATCCTTGCCGCCAACGGCAGAAAGGTGCTGGCGCTCGACTGGGACCTCGAATCGCCCGGCCTGCACAGGTTCTTCCACCCCTTCCTCGACACGGGGGTGATCAGCGCGACGCCCGGCGTCATCGAGCTGATCACCGACTACGCCTTCGCCGCCCTGCAGCCGGTCGAGCGGGCACCGGACTGGCACCTGGAGTACACGCAGGTGCTGCCGAGGGCGGTGTCCCTGGAGTACGAGCACTTCCCCGGCAGCGGCACCATCGACTTCATCTCGGCGGGCCGCCAGAACCGCGACTACTCCTCGCTGCTGTCCACCTTCGACTGGGACAACTTCTACGAAAGGCTCGGTGGCGGCGTCTTCCTCGACGCGCTGCGGGCCGACATGCGCCGCCACTACGACTACGTGCTGATCGACAGCCGCACGGGGCTCAGCGACATCGCCGACATCTGCACCGTGCACTTCCCCGACACGCTCGTCGACTGCTTCACGCTCAGCGACCAGAGCATCGACGGCGCGGCGGCCGTGGCCAGGCACATCGACCAGCGCTACCGCGACAGGGGCATCAGGATCCTGCCGGTCCCGATGCGCATCGAGTCGGGCGAGAAGAAGAAGCTCGACGCGGGGCGGGCGCTGGCGCGCAGGCGCTTCGCCGGGTTCCCCAAGGGTGTGGACGCCGAGGAGTACTGGGCCACCATCGAGATCCCCTACGTGCCCTTCTACGCCTACGAGGAGACGCTGGCCACCTTCGGCGAGGTGGCCGCCTCGCCCTCGTCGATCCTTTCCGCGTACGAGCGGCTGACCTCCGCGCTCACCGACGGCGACGTCAGCGGGCTGCCGCAGGTCTCCGAGGAGGTGCGCGCCCAGGTCCTGTCGCTGTTCGAGCGCAGGGCGCCCGACCCCGAGGAGGAGGGGACGCTGGCGCTCAGCTACGTCCCCGAGGACAGGATGTGGGCCGACTGGGTGGCGGCGCTGCTGCGCAGGAGCGGCATGAAGGTCGTCGTCGTCAGCGCCGACCTGCCCGACTGGGAGCAGACGCTGTCCGGCGCGGCCAGGGTCGCCGCCCTGGTCTCGCCCGCCTACCAGCGCTCGCCCAGGACCAGGCACTTCCTCGACGAGCCGCCGCCCCACGTGACGATCAGGGTCGGTGACCTGCCCACCGAGGAGGGCGTCCGCATCGACCGGCTCGTGGAGAGCGAGGCGGCGCAGATGCTGCTGCAGGTCTTCGGCAGGGCAGGACAGGCTCCCGAGCATCCGGCCGAGCCCGCCCCGCTCGGTCCCCGCTACCCCGGCACCCCGCCGCGAGTGTGGAACCTGCCGCCGCGCAACGCCGCCTTCACCGGGCGCGCGGCCGTGCTGGAGGAGCTGCGCAACCAGCTCGTCGGCACCGGGCAGGCGGTGGTGCTGCCCATGGCCCTGTACGGCCTCGGCGGCGTCGGCAAGACGCAGGTCGCGCTGGAGTACGCCTACCGCTTCATGGCCGACTACGACCTCGTGTGGTGGGTGTCGGCGGAGGAGAGCGCGGGCATCTCCGACAACTTCCTCGACGAGCTCGCTCCCCGGCTCGGGATCAAGCCGGAGGAGGCGACGGTCAAGGCCGTGCTGGAGAGCCTGCGGCGCGGCGAGCCGTACCAGAGGTGGCTGTTGATCTTCGACAATGCCACTGAGCTGGCCGAGCTCGCCGACCACCTGCCCGTCGGGGCCGCGGGCCATGTGCTGATCACCTCGCGCAACCCCGCGTGGTCGAGCGTGGCGGCGCCGCTGGAGGTGGACGTCTTCAGCAGGGACGAGAGCGTGGAACACCTGCGCGGCCAGGTGCAGGGACTGCCGGAGAACGACGCGGAGAAGGTGGCCGCGGCGCTGGGTTTCCTGCCGCTGGCGGTCGACCAGGCGGGCGCGTGGCTGCGCGAGACCGGCATGCCCGCCGGCGACTACGTCGAGCTGCTCGAAAGCGAGCTGACCAGGGCGCTGCCCACCTTCAGGGGACCCAAGCCGGTGGCCGCGACATGGAACGTCTCGCTCGACCAGCTCATGCGCCGCTCGCCCGCGGCGGTGCGGCTGCTGCAGCTGTGCGCGTTCTTCTCAGCCGACCCGATCTCGATGACCATGATCTACAGCGACGAGATGGTGCGGCTGCTGCGCGAGCACGACGACAGCCTGCGCGAGAAGCTCATGCTCGGCAGCGTGATCAGGGAGATCAGCAGGTTCGCGCTCGCGCGGGTGGACCAGAGCGACAACACCATCCAGGTGCACCGCCTGGTGCAGGCCGTCATCCGCAGCCAGATGGACGAGGAGGCCCAGACCCGCGCCTGCCATGACGTGCACACCGTGCTCGTCGGCGCGCGCCCGCGCCAGGGCGACGTGGACGACCCGGAGAACTGGCCCCGCTACAGCCTGATCTGGCCGCACCTGACCCCTTCGCGGGCGGCCGAGTGCGGCGACGAGGACACCCGGCAGCTCCTCATCGACTCGGTCCGCTACTCGTGGAAGCGCGGCAACTTCGAACGCGCGCTGGAACGTGGCCGCCAGCTGGAGCAGGCCTGGCTGGACGCGCACGGGCCCGACCACTGGCAGACGCTCTACCTGCGCTTCCACCTGGCCAACGTGCTCAGGTCGCAGGGGCGGTACAAGGCGGCGAGGGACGAGGACGAGCAGGTCGTCGCGATGCAGCGGGCCACGCTCGGCGAGCGGCACCCGCACACGCTCATGACCTCGGGCAGCCTGGCCGCCGACCTGCGCGGCCTCGGCGAGTTCAGGCAGGCGCTCACGCTCGACCAGAACACCTACGCCCAGTTCAAGGAGCTGTTCGGCGAGGAGCACCCGCGCACGCTGGCGGCGGCCAACAACCTGGCCGTCTCCTACCGGCTGGTCGGCGACTGCTTCTCGGCCAGACAGATCGACCAGGAGACGCTGGAGCGGCGCAGGGCGGTGCTCGGCGCGACGCATCCCTACACGCTCTTCTCCCAGGCGAACCTGGCGCGCGACCACAGGGAGGCGGGCCAGTTCAGGCTGTCGGTCGAGCAACTGCGCGACACGTGGGAGAAATACAAGGACGTGCTGGGAGACGACTTCCTCGACACGCTGCGCACCGCCAAGAGCCTGGCCGTCTCGTTGCGCAAGGCGGGGGAGCAGGCCGAGGCGCTCGAGCTGGCCAAGGAGACCTACGACCGTTACGTCCTGCACTATCCGGCGTCTCCGGAGACCAGGGCGGCCGAGCTGGAGTACGCCTGCTGCCTGTCGGCGCTGGACGACAAGCCGCAGGCGCGGCGGATCGCCACGGGGATCCTCGACGACTTCCGCGCCGGCCTGGGCGCCACCCACCCCTACACGCTCGTCGTGGCCAACAACCTCATCACCTACCTGCGCGGCACAGGCGACGTAGGGCAGGCGTGCGAGCTGGGCGAGGAGACCCTGGAGGCCTTCAGGGCGCGGCTGGCGGCCGACCATCCCTTCGCCCTGTCGTGCGCCGTCAACCACGCCAACTGCCTCGGCGACCTCGGCGATCTCGGGGCGGCCGAGGTGCTCGAACGCGAGACCGTGGCGCTGCTCAGGGACGTGCTCGGCCCGCTGCACCCCGACACGCTCGCCTGCCGGGCCAACCTCGCGATCACCCTGCACTCGGCGGGCCAGCAGCGCGAGGTCATCGGGCTGATGACGGACGTGCTGGGCGCCGGCCACCCCAACATCGAGTCGCTGCGCGAATGGCGGCGCATCAACAGGGATCTCGAACCCCAGCCGACGTGACGAGCCAGCGCAGCACGTCGGGCAGCACCGACAGCGCGCCGAAGTGGGCCGCTCCCGGCTCCACGGCCATGACGGAGCCGGGGATCCGCTCGCCGAGCCATCGGCAGTGCGCGACGGGCGAGAACACGTCGTCCTCGCCGTGCCACAGCAGCGTCGGCGTCTCGATCACCGCGGGGTCGAAGCCCCACGGGCGGGTGAAGGCCATGGCGTCGTCCACCCAGCCGTCCGCCGAGTGCCGCAGGCCCTCGGCGAAGTTGCGCCACAGCATCTTCCTGATGCCGTCGTCGGCCACCACCCTGCGGTCGGCCTCCGGCAGTTCGTGGAACAGGCCCGCGACGAGCTGGGCGGGGTTGGCCCTGATCCGCGCGGCGGCCTGGCCGAGGCGTTCGGCGATCACGTCGTAGCCGGCGGAGGCGGCGCTGTACTCGACCACGTTCGACTCGGCCATCCCGTCGAACCAGTCGAGACCCTCGGCGGTACGCGGGGCGAGGCCCACGAGCACGGCGGCCTTCGAGGTGCGCTCGGGCAGCAGTGCGGCGCAGGCGAGGGCGTGCGGCCCGCCGCCCGATCTGCCCACGACGGCGAACGTGTCCAGGCCGAGAGCGTCGGCGACCGCGCTGACGTCGCCGACCGCGTCGCTGACCCGCCGTCCGCGCGCGGGGTCGGACCCGCCGTAGCCGGGACGGTCGAAGGTGATCAGCCGGACGCCGAGCCGGTACAGCACCGGGGCTCGCGGCCTGGGGCCCAGCCTGCTGCCGGGGGTGCCGTGCAGCAGGAACACGGGGCGGCCGGTGGGAGACCCCCATTCCTCGACGGCGAGTTTCCTGCCCTGGGGGGTGTGCACGATCGTCGTCACAGGTGGGTTTATGCCCAGAATCCAGGGGCACTCGTACGGCTGGCATAACGGGCGAGACATTACAAATGTGGGCAAATATCCACGCCGGGGGAGGCATGGGTCATGGGGAAGACGGAAAAGGCGAAAAACAAGATCCAGGAGACGAAGGGCAGGATCAAGGAGGGCGTCGGTGACGCCACCGACAACGAGTCGATGCAGGCGAAGGGCAAGGCGGAAAGGGCCAAGGGCAGCCTCAAGCAGGCCGGCGAGAAGGTGAAGGACGCCTTCAAGAAGTGACGCGAAAGGCCGGTTCCGAACGATCGGGACCGGCCTTCGTCGTGTTTCTAGGGGAAAGCGGATTCTTTCTCAGGGAAGTGGATTCCACGACAGGGTGGCGTCCACCCTGCGGTGATCGGACAGCAGGCCGGAAGAGGCGGAGCCAGGGGTTTTGTACTGGACGGTCACGGTCTCCGCGGGGGAGTTCCAGTACTCCGTCTGGAACAGCACGGCGTCGATCTTCACGGGGGCGCGGTCAGGGTCGCAGGCGACGGTGGTCGGCGGCAGGGCGTTCGTGGGGACGCCGAGCACGTGGCAGAAGGTGGGCAGGTTCTCGGCGGCGCCCGCCTCGCGGAAGTGGAACGACAGCGGCGTGGTCCCCGGCAGCTGGTAGTCGGAGAAGCCGAAGTAGTTGCGCCAGGTCTGGACCTGCGCCGCCCGCTGCTGGATCTCCGGATACGAGGTGAAGGCCGGTTCGTCGAGGCGGTTGTTCATGTCTCCCGCGAGGACCAGCGGAGCGTATCGGCCGTTCTCGTCCGGGACCATGAGGTTCTCCTCGATCCTGGCGCGGATCACGCTCGCCTGGCAGTGCCTGATGTCCTCACCCGCCCACCCGGTGGTCTTGGGCAGGCAGAAGGAGGTCCAGCCGTTGTCCATCCTGGAGGTCTCCACGACGCCGCCGGTGGGGTCCAAGTGTGTGGTGCAGGCCTGCGAGTGCTGCAGCCGTAACGGGGAGTTCTCCACCGGCAGCCACGTGTGCAGGCAGTACAGCTTGTAGAGGGCGCCGTCGCCGCGGACGAAGCTGGGCAGGTCCCAGGTGGTTCCCGCCCAGGCGTCGCGCCGGGTCAGGATCGCCGAGCCGATCGCCAGGTGGCAGGTCCCCGCCGCGTAACAGGGTTCCGAGGTGCCCCGCAGCCCGAGGCATCGGGTGTACTTCGTGCTGTTGGCCTCGGTGACGAAGCCCCACCCCTTGATCTGCCAGCCGCCGGCGTCCAGCGGCTTGAGCGCGTCGCGCAGGGCGGTGAACTGGTCGTAGCAGAGCTCGCTGAGCGAGATCACGTCCGGCTGCGTCTGCCGGGCGGTGGCCGCGATGGAGTCGACGGGGATTCTGGAGCCCTTCCACCACTCGCCGCCGGCGAGGTTGAAGTGCATGACCTTCGGTCGCGCGGGTACGGCCGCGGCCGCCGGTGAGGAGGTCAGACATAACGGGAGCAGGAGTACAACGAACAGCAGAATTCTGCGCATGGCGCACCTTTCGGGGGAGGATTCAGCCCTTGCTGCCGGTGGTCGCGATGCCTTCGATGATCTGTTTCTGCAGGATGGAGAAGATGACGATCACGGGAGCGGTCGCCAGCAGCGCGCCCGCCATGACCGTCGGGTACTCGACGTTGTGCTGGCCACTGAGCGTGGCCAGGCCCGCGGAGAGCGTCGTGCTCTCGGGATCGGTGGTGACGATGAGCGGCCACAGCAGGTCGTTCCACGACCACAGGAGGGTCAGGACGGCCAGTGCGAGCAGCCCGGGACGGCAGAGCGGCAGCAGGACCCGCCAGTAGCGGCGCAGCGGCCCGCATCCGTCGATCTCGGCCGCCTCGTCCAGCTCGCGCGGCAGCCCGGCGAAGAACTGGCGCAGCATGAAGGTGCCGAACGCGCTGAACATCCCTGGCACGACGAGCGCCGCCATCGAGTTGAGCCAGCCCAGCCGCTGCACGATGAGGAACTGCGGGATGACGAACAGCTGCGCAGGCACCATCAGCACCACCAGGAAGAGCCCGAAGAAGAACCGCCTCCCGGGGAACTCCAGGCGCGCGAAGGCGAAGGCCGCCAGCGAGCAGATGACGAGCTGCGCCACGGTACGGCCCGCGGCCATCAGCGCGGTGTTGACGAACTGCCGATCCAGGGGAACCAGCTCGAAGACCCTGGCGTAGCCGGAGGCGTCCCAGACGGTGGGCAGCAGCGAGGGCGGGACCCGCACCGAGTCGGGATAGGTCTTGAACGAGGTGAGGAGCTGCCAGGCGAACGGTCCCACCACCAGGACCGCGCCGATGGCCAGCACCACGTAGGAGACGACGAGAGCGCCACGACGGCTAGCCACGGTGCACCCACCTGCGCTGGAGCCGGAACTGCAGGACGGTCAGCAGCCCGACGACCACGAACAGCAGGACGGCGATGGCCGCGCCGTATCCGGGATCGTTCTGGACGAAGGACTTCTGGTAGAACAGGTGCACGATGGTCTGGGTGGCCGGCAGCGCGGGGCTGCCTGGCGGCATCATCAGGTACACCAGGTCGAACATCTGCAGCCCGTTGATGACCGTGATGACCGAGACGAAGAAGACGGTCGGGCTGATCATCGGCACCGTGACCGACACGAACTGCCTGACCGTCCCCGCGCCGTCGATGGCCGCGGCCTCGTAGAGCTGCCTGGGCACGGTCTGCAGCCCGGCCATGAGGATCACCAGGTTGTAGCCGAAGCCCATCCAGACGCCGATCGCCGCCAGCGCGAACATCGCCGTGCCCGGATCGGACGCCCACGACGGGCCGGCCACGCCCACCGTCGCCAGCGCCTGGTTCACCAGACCGAAGTCGCCGTTGTAGAGGTACTGCCACAGCAGCGCGACCGCGCTCGGCATCGTGACCACCGGCAGGAAGTACAGCGTGCGGAACAGGCCGCGGCCGCGCAGCTTCCGCTGGTCGAGCAGGACGGCGAACACCAGTGCCAGGGGGACGCCCAGGAGGACAAGGCCGGTGTAGGCCAGGCTGTTGCGCAGCGCTGCCCAGACCTTCCCATCGGTCAGCAGCCGCCGGTAGTTGTCCAGCCCCGTCCAGGTGCTGTCGCCGAACGGACCCCACTCGGTGAAGCCGAAGTAGAACGTCTGCAGCATCGGCCACAGGTAGAACACCGCCAGCCCGAGCCCGAGCGGGGCGATCATGAACAGGCCCCACCTCGCCTCCGTCGCCCTGCGGCGAGGGCGGCGCCCGCCGGGGGGAGCGGTCGCCCGGCGGGGCTCGGTGAGCGGCTGGGCGGTGGCGGTCATCGTTCGGCGCCGAGGGCGCTGTTCATGGTGGCGGCGAGCGTGGTGGCGGCCGCCTCCGGGGTGATCTCGCCGGTCCACGCCTTGGTGAGCACCGGCGCCTCCTCATCCATCCAGGCGGGCGTGTTCTTGGAGCCGGGCCAGGGGAAGGAGACGTCGAGCTGGTCGATGAAGATCTTCAGCTTGAACTGCGGTGCGGCGTCGATCCAGGCCTGCTGGGTGCCGGTGTAGGCGGGGATGAACGAGCCTGCCTTGCCGGCGATCTCGGCGGCCTCCTTGCCGCCGAGGAAGTCGGCGAACGCCGTCGCGGCCTCTTTGTGCGCGGACCTGGCCGACACGACGTTGGCCACGCCGTGGGTGACGACCGCCTTGGTCCTGCCTGCGGGCAGCGGGGCGACGTCCACGGTGTCCTTGGTGGAGGGGTTCTTGTGGAACCTGCCCGCGTACCAGCTGCCGCCGTAGTACATCGCGACCTTGCCCGACTCGAACATCACGGTCGGCTCGGTGTCGGTCATCTGCTGCTGGGTCGGGGACAGGCCGTTCTTGATGAGGTCGGTCCAGAACCTGATGCCCTCGATGGCGGCAGGCTGGTCGTAGCCCGACCTGGTGCCGTCGGGGGACAGGACGTAGCCGCCGGCCTGGGCGATGGTGTTGTAGAACCCGGCCTGGTTGTTGAGGGCGGCGGCGATGCCGTACACGCTGCCGTCCTGCTTGGTGAGCTTCTTGGCGGCGGACTGCACGTCGGCCCAGGTCCACGACGCGTCTGGGTACTTCACTCCGGCGGCGTCGAACAGCTTCTTGTTGTACCAGAGGCCGATCGTGTCGAAGTCCTTCGGCAGGCCGTACGTGGTGCCCTCGTAGGTGTAGAGGTCGACCAGCGCCTTGGGGTAGACCGACAGGTCCCGCTTGCCGGTGAGCGGGAGCAGCATGCCGTTGGAGGCGTAGAGCTTGATGTTGGAGCCGTTCATCCAGAACACGTCGGGCGCGACCCCGCCGGTGGCGGCGGCCTTCAGCTTGGCCCAGTAGTCGTCCCAGCCGGTCGTCTGGATCTTGACCTAGATGCCGGGGTGGGCCTTGGTGAATGCCGCGGCCACCTGTTCGAGGGCCGGCTGCTGGTCGACGTCCCAGATCCCGTAGGTGATCTCGACGGGACCTGCGGAGTCGGACGAGTCGCTGCCGCCGCAAGCGGCGAGCGCTGCCAGCGACGCGCCGGCGATCAGGCACGACAGGCGTCGAGCCATGTGGGCCTCCGTGGGGGGATACTTTCGAGGCTTTGCATCGTAAGTATGGACACGGAGCATTAATCGTCAAGACTTAGTCATAAAGTCGCGCTCGCTCCATCGGGTCGTCGGCCGACAGCAGCAGCGCGTTGACCTCGTCGATGGCCATGCACGCGGCGCCCAGCACCACGCAGTTCTCGCCCAGAGCCGACAGGCGCAGCTCCGGCATCCGCAGGCAGAGCGGCTCCAGGGCGCGCCGCAGCGGCTCCAGCAGTACGTCGCCCGACCGGGAGAAACCACCGCCCAGCACGACCAGCTCGGGGTCGAGGGTGAGCACCATGGCCGCCGTGCCCACCGCCAGGTCGCCGGCGTAGCGCTCCACCGCCGCGACCGCTTCGGGGTCGCCGTTCCTCGCCGCGCCGAACACCAGGCCCGCCACCTGGTCGGGCGGCGAGCCGGCGAACGAGGGCAGCCCTTCGAGGTGCTCGCCCATGCCCAGCCAGCGCACCGCCTCCAGCAGGCCCACCTCGCCCGCCCCGCCGCCGAACCCGTGGTGCAGCCTGCCGTCGAGGATGAGCGCGGCGCCAGGCCGCCTGCCGACGTGCAGGTAGACCAGGTCGCGCACGTCGCGGGCCACACCCATCCGCTGCTCGGCGAGCGCGGCCAGCTTGCTGTCGTTGGCGACCAGGACCGGCACGTCGAACGCCGCCTTGAAGTGCGCGGTCAGGTCGACGCCCGCCCAGTCGGGTATCGAATGGACGGTGGTCACCCGGCCCTTGCGGTTCACCACGCCCACCGTGCCCACGGCGACCGCCCAGATGTCGCGAGGGCTCAGCCCCGCCATCGACAGGCAGGCGGCGGTGGCGCGGTCCACGGCGGCCAGCCGTTCCCTGCGCGGCACGTCCGGGCTCACGGAGGTCCTGCCGCTGGCGACGACCTCGCCGTTCAGGTCGGTGATCGCGGCCAGGACCTTGTGCACGCCGATGTCGAGGCCGAGCACATGGCCCGCGTCGGACCGGAAGCGGTAGCGGCGCGCGGGCCTGCCCATGGCTCCCTGGGCCGGCGGCACCTCGGCGACCCAGCCGCGTTCGCGCAGGTCGGCGACCACCTCGACAGCCGAGGCCCGGGACAGGCCCGTTCTCTTGGACAGCTCGGCGACCGTCAGCGGCGCCGCCTCGCGCAGCACCCGAAGGCAGGCCAGCGAGTTGAGCTGGCGCAGCCTCTGGAGATCTCCTCCGCTGACTTCCACGGTCCACCTCTTGACGTGATCGGATTCCTGAGAACTAATGATGAAGTCCATTATTAGTCACCGCATCGGGGGGAGAAACAGTGGTCGTCAATCTTGCGGTGGTCGGCGCGGGCATGCGGGGCCTGCGCTACGCCCGCGAGGCGGTGCGGATCGGGAAGGGCAGGGTCGTCGCCGTCGCCGAGCCGGATCCCGGGCGGCGGCGGTCGTTCGCCGCGGAGTTCGGCGTCCCGGAGGACGGGATCTTCGCCGACTGGGCCGAGCTGGCCGCGGTGGACAGGCAGGCCGACGCGGTGGTGATCGCGACCCAGGACCGGATGCACGCGGAACCCGCCGTCGCCTTCGCGCGGCTGGGCTACCACATCCTGCTGGAGAAGCCGATGGCCCCCGAGGAGGCGGACGCGAGGGCGATCGTGGCGGCCGTGCGGGAGAACAAGGTGATCCTCGCGGTCGGCCACGTCATGCGCTACACCCCCTACACCCGCGCGATCAGGGACGTCGTGGACTCGGGCGTGCTCGGCCAGTTGGCGAGCGTGCAGCATCTGGAGCCCGTGGGCTGGTGGCACCAGGCGCACTCCTTCGTCCGCGGCGCGTGGCGGCGCGCGGACGAGTCGGGGCCGATGCTGCTCACCAAGTCCTGCCACGACATGGACTGGCTGCTGCACATCGTCGGCCTGCGCCCGGTCAGAGTCTCCTCCTTCGGCAACCTGCTGCACTTCAGGCCCGAGAACCGGCCAGAGAACGCGGGTGAGCGCTGCGTCGACTGCGCGGCCGAACCCACCTGCCCCTACTCCGCGACCCGCCTCTACCTCGGCTGTCTCGGCGACCCCTCCGCCGAGTTCTGGCCGCTGTCGGCGGTCACCACCGACGCCACGCCCGCGGGTGTCACGGCGGCACTGGCGACGGGCCCGTACGGCAGATGCGTCTACACCTGCGACAACGACGTGGTGGACCACCAGGTGGTGAACATCGAGTTCGAGGGCGGTGTCACCGCCTCGTTCACGATGACCGCCTTCACTCCGATGGAGCACCGCCGCACCCGGCTGTTCGGCAGCCACGGCCACCTGGAAGGTGACGGCAGGACGATCACGGTGGTCGACTTCCGCACGGGCGGCGAGCGGCGGATCGACGCCTACGCGGGCGGCGCCTCGATGGCAGGCGGGCACGGCGGCGGCGACACGGGCCTGACCACCGCGTTCCTCGACGCGGTCGCCACCGGCGACCAGGGCGTGCTGGGATGCGACCCCGGCGAGGCGCTCGACGGCCACCTGCTGACGTGGGCGGCCGAGCGGGCCCGCGAGACGGGGACGGTGCAGGCGCTGTGATCCCCCGACCGCTGCACGCCCACCCCGCCGACGGCCGGTTCGTCCTGGACGAGGGCACCGCGCTGCACGCCGACCCCGGCTTCGAGCGGGCCGCCCGCTGGCTGCGCGGCGTCCTCGGCGCGGCCACCGGATTCGCGCTCCCGCCGGGACCCGGCGGCATCGAGCTGCGCCACGACGGCCGCATGGGAGAGGAGGAGTACCGCCTCGCCGTACGGGCGGACCGGGTCGTGATCGAGGCGGGCGGGCCCGCGGGGGCCTTCTACGGCGTGCAGACGCTGCGCCAGCTCCTGCCCGCCGACGCCTTCAGAGCGGGCAGGACCACGGCGGGCCCGTGGACCGTCTCCGCAGTGACCATCGAGGACCGGCCCCGCTTCGCGTGGCGCGGCGTGCTGATCGACGTCGCCCGCAGGTTCCTGCCCAAGAACGAGCTGCTGCGCTACATCGACCTGCTGGCCATGCACAAGCTCAACGTGCTGCACCTGCACCTCACCGACGACCAGGGGTGGCGGCTGGAGATCAGGCGCTATCCGTTGCTGGTCGACGTCGGCGGCTGGCGGACCGAGTCGCCCGTCGGGTCGGTCGTCCACGGGACCTACGACGGGCGGCCGCACGGCGGCTACTACACCCAGGACGACATCAGGGAGCTCGTCGCCTACGCGGCCGACCGGTACGTCACGATCGTGCCTGAGATCGACCTGCCGGGGCACGCCCAGGCCGCCATCGCAGCCTATCCGGAGCTGGGCAACCTCGCCGAGCCGCTGCCCGTCAGGACCGAGTGGGGCGTCGGCGAGAACACCCTCAACGTGGCGGACGACACCATCGCCTTCTTCCAGGCGGTGCTGGACGAGGTCATGGAGCTGTTCCCCGGCGAGTACATCTGCGTGGGCGGGGACGAGGCGCCCAAGGGCCAGTGGCGCGACAGCGTCGAGGCCAAGGAACGCATGCGGGAGCTGGGGCTGCGCGACGAGGACGAACTGCAGAGCTGGCTGATCGGGCAGTTCACCGAATACCTGCTGGCCAGGGGGCGCAAGCCGTACGGATGGGATGAGATCCTCGAGGGCGGCCCGCCGCGCGGCACGACCGTGGCGGCCTGGCGGGGGTCGTTCGGCGCCGTGACCGCGGCCAGGCTAGGGCACGACGTGGTGGTGTGCCCGTTCACCGAGCTGTACCTCGACTTCCGCCAGTCGGCCGACCCCGCCGAGCCCGTCCCCATCGGCAGCGTCACCACCCTGCGGGACGTGTACGAGGTCGAGCCCGTCCCGCCCGGCCTCACCCCCGAGGAGGCCGAGCGGATCATCGGCGCGCAGGCCAACCTGTGGACCGAGCACATCGACTCGCCCCGGCTGCTGGACTATATGGCCTTCCCCCGCCTGGCCGCCTTCGCCGAGATCGTCTGGGGTCCGAGGGGGCGGGACTTCGTCGACTTCGAGGACCGCCTGCGCGCCCACGAACGCCGCCTGGACGCCGTGGGCGTCGAGTACCGCCCCGCCACCGGCCCCCGACCCTGGCAGTCGCGTCCCGACGCGCCCGGCCGCCCCCGCAGCCGCGCGGAGGTCGACGAGGAGGTGGCCGCCTGGACGGCCAACATCGTCGCCCGCTACGGTCCTGGACCCGGGTAAGCCCTCCTGGCCCCGCTCCCTCGGTTCGCCGTGCCCGCGCCGGCATGTCGGCGAGTTCCGAGGGAGGGGGCTCAGCAGCCGCCGAGGTCGCAGAGCTTGGCGGCCATCCGCTTGGCGTCCGCCAGGTGCTGGGCCATCGTCCGCTGCGCCTTCGCCTGGTTGTGCAGGTCCCAGTAGAGGGCAACCGCGGCGCCCTTCCTGACGGCGACGAACTTCTGCGTCTGCGCGATCGGTTGGCTCTTCGTGGGCCCGACCGTGCGCGAGCCGGTGATCGCGCCGTCGCCGATCACCGGCTGCGTGATCGTGATGCCGTCGCAGCCCTCCATGCGCTCGCGCATCTGCCGCAGCATCCTGCCCGCCCGGCCGGCGTCGGCGAACAGGAAGACCTGCTCGCCCCACTTGGAGTCGGTCCTCTCCCCGCCGCCGATCTCCGGGTCGTACGAGACGTCCCTGCGGTCGATCCAGCCCCGGAGCTTGGAGTCGTCGCACTGGAGGTTCTCGACCTCGATCAGGTCGCGGTTCTCGCCCTCGTTGACGTACCAGTGCTTGTGCTTGACGTCCTTGCGCGCCTCCTTCTCGTACTGCAGGAAGTTCTTCGGGATGGACGTGCTCTCTGCCACGGCGGGCTGGCTCGTGAGCGCCCCCGCCACCGCGACCCCCGCCAGCACCAGTGCGATCCGCATGGTTGTGCCTCCCCGTTATGTGGATCTTTGTCGGGGTTAGATGGCATGCGGAGACGAAATGTTCACTGGAGTGTGTCAGAGACCATCCGGGGAGCAGTCTGACCTCGGCGCTGGGCATCGTGACCCGCCCGCGGTAGATCAGAGCGTCAGCGGCGCGGTGCCCGCTCCGGGTCGAAGACGGTGAGCTGGTCCTGGTCGGTCGGCAGTCGCAACCGCCGGCGGACCCGCTGGATGCGTTCGGCGTTCCTGGCCTGGTCGTCGATGCCCAGGCGCGCCCTTCGCTCAAGCCGGTCCTGGACGATCACGCCGAGCACCGCGTCGCGCCACTTCTTCCACGTCTTCGGGCGCTTGACCTCGAGACGCAGCACAGCGGACTCTTCGGCCGTCTCGTCGACGACGCCCGTGATCGCGATGAGCGTCTGGCTCACGTGCCGCCTGTTGGCACGATGAGGGGCGCTCTTGTTCCGGCGGATGGCCTTGCGGGAGCTCTTGTCGTTCTCGCCGTAGTCGTTCCGGCGGTCCTTGGTATAGCTCAGCAGCTTCTTCTCCTGCGGACTTCTGCGCCTGCTGATCGCCTTCACCACCCTTGGTCGCCCGTTGACCCCAATGTAGCGACGCCGCGGTCGTGGGGCTCCAGCGCTCGGTGGCCGGCTAGGCGAAACCCAGCTCCTCGCGGGCCGCCTCTATGACGGGGGTGCGGCCCTCCTCCAGGTACTGCCGCAGCGGTATCCCCGCCGGAACCTCCCGATACGTGGCGGTCATCAGACGGTCGGCGAACTCGCGTGTGACGCGCTGCAGGGCGGGGCTTCCCGCGATCTCGATGTATTTCTGGCGGAGCCACATCAGGTCGGTCTTCGCGTGAACATCCTCGGGCAGCTCATCTCCGAGGTGGCGCCGCATGGCGATGGTCCCCACCTGCTGGCTGATGTCCAGGAAGTCCAAGATCGCGTGTTTGCGTTCTTCTCGCATGGTGGCTTCGCCGGCGGCGTCGACCTCCCTCTTCCTCTCTCTCGTGGCCACCAGCTGGCCAAGGAGGGTGGCGGCGGCGCCCACGAGGACGCCGCCCATGGGCAGCAGCGTCTCCACAATGGCGGCCATGGCGGAACCCCCTTCGGTCCCTCGTGCCGACGGGCGGCGGTTCCGCGCGCCGTACTGCTGTCGCTGACGAGGCGGCCGGCCGCGGCCGGCACGTCAGCCGCAGCCTAAACACAGACTGACCTGCGCTCCAAGCGTCCTCGGACGCCACGCGGGCGGCGGGCCGCGAGGTCCACTGATCAACGGTCTTTCAGGTCTTCGGCAAGTTTGTCCAGCCGCGGGTGAGAAGTCCCGCAAAGCCCGGCGAGTCTGTCGACAAAGGTCGTGTACCTCACCATGCTCGACAACAGGCCAGACTGTGACTCTCTGTGACGGACCGCTGGCCCCACGTGGAGCAGAGTGATACGGAGCGGACTCATGGCTGAGCAGGGACGCGTGCGCTGGAAGCGCTTCGGTCTCATCTTCGTTCCTGTCGCGGCCATGACATCACTGCTGATCGGCGCCATGGCTCAGGGCGTCATCGGCGCGACGTTCGTGGTCTCAGGCGACACGTTCAAGCTCTTCACCGGCGAGCTGCGCGGTCAGGGCTTCGCGCTGGCCGGCGGCGTGGTGCGCACCAAGAAGGGCCAGGTCATACCCGTCGTGGTGACCGGCGTCCGGCGAGCCGTGGCGACCGACCTGTGCCAGAGCGTGCTCATGAAGACCCCTCTGGGCGCCGTGACCGTCAGGATCACCGGCGGCCTCGGCGGGAACGAGGTGACGGTCGATGACCTGGTGGTCGACGTGGCGGCGGCCCAGAGCGCGGCCTCTCTCAGGGACATCGAGCTGGGCAGGGACGCCAGCACTCTGGACGAGGTTCCCGGGGTCAGGGGCCCGGCCGGCACCTTCGGCGGGCAGGGCAGGGCGCTCACGCTCCGCAACGTCAAGCTGAGCGCGTGGGCGGTCACGGCCGCGACCTTCAGCCTGCCCGATCTCGGCATCAAGGTGATGCCCGGCGTACACGAGTGCTTCTAGGCGGGATCGGCCCCGTCGCCGTGGGAGACCGGTCATGACGCGAGCCGGAGGGTGGAAGATCATGAAGTCGTGGCGGCGTTCAAGGCCGTTCTGGGGCGGGCTGTTCATCCTGGTGGCGGGGATGGAGCTGCTCTCCATCCCGCTGACCGTCAACGCGCTGTCGGTGGCCATCAGGTTCGGCACGGTGGGAGCGACCTACCTGATCGCCCTGATCATGATGATCGTGGGCGTGCTCGTCTGGTTTCAGCCTGGCCAGCGGGTGTTCCTCGGCCTGGTCGCCGTGCTGCTGTCGATGGCGTCCTTCGTCTACTCCAACCTGGGCGGTTTCCTGGTCGGCATGACCTTCGGCCTGCTCGGCGGCATGCTGGCGGTCGCGTGGACCCCTGCCAGCCGGCCGGACACGCGCCTCGACACCCTCGACGTCCGGACCGTGCTCGCCGCGGCGCGGGTGGCCCTGTCGCGCACGAGCGCGCTGAGCCGGGCGGTGATCGGCGACCAGGGCAGGCGCCCGCGGTGGTCGGCGTCAGTGACGCGGGTCCGCGCCGATGCTCGTCCGGCGGACGCGAACGCTCGTCCCGCGAACGCTGACGCGCGTCCGGCGGACGCGAACGCGAACGCGAACGTGGACGCTGTCGCGGAACTGGGGAAGTCGGCGAGGTGAGGCCGCAGATTCACGGTTCTCGCATGGCGGTGAAGGCTTCGCGGTCCGGCAGGTTCACGGCTCTCGCATGGCGGTGAAGGCTTCGCGGTCCGGCAGGTTCACGGCTCTCGCATGGCGGTGAAGGCTTCGCGGACGCTCGGGAAGACGGGGAGCCGCTGGGTGGCGCCGTCGTGGTACGGGTTGGCTCGTAGTTGCCCCAGGACGGGCTCGTGCACACGCGCCAGCGCGACCCGGCAGCCGAGCGCCCGCAGGTCGAGCGTGAGCTGGGCCAGAACGTCGGCGGCGGTGGCATCCATGTAGAACACCGCCTCGAAGTCCAGGATGACGCACCGTGGCGGCGGCGACCCGGCCGCGACCGACGTGAGGAGCCGCTGCCGGATCCATGCGGCGTTGGCGAAGAACAGCGGAGCGTCGGCGCGGTAGATGAGGATGTCCGGATGCGGCGACGGCCGCCCGGCGAGCTCATGGGCCTGACCGTCGTCACCGGTGACACTGAGGACGGCGTCATGCGGACGGGCGGCGCGGCGCAGCAACTGGGCGACCGACAGCACCACCGCGACGAGCAGGCCCACCAGTACGCCGAAGGCCAGCACCCCTGCCATGCTGATGAGCGCGATGACGCTCTCCACGCGGTAGCTCCGCCATAGCCGCACGAAGCCGGGGACGTCGACGAGTTTGGGCGCGCCCACGATGACGATGGCCGACAGCACCGCCATCGGCAGCAGCGCCATGATCGGCCCGCCGGTGAACAGGACGAAGACGACGATGCCCGCGGCCACGAGCGAGAAGAGCTGGGAGTGCGCGCCGGCGCCGCGGGCTGACAGGCTTCGCGAGGTGCTCGCCATGGGCGGGAAGCCGCCCAGCGCGCCCGAGGCGATGCTCGACGCGCCCAGGGCGGCGGACTCCCGGTCGAGAGAGACGTGTTCGCCGGAGCCCGTGGTCCGGCGGACGGCGCTCACGGTCTCGACAGAGGCGACGAGGGCCATGCCCGCCGCGGGGATCAGCAGCGCCCACACGTCCTCAAGGCTCGTGTAGAGCCGCGCGAGGGAGGGCGGGCCGCCGGACACCGGCCCGACCACCGCGACGCCGTAACGGGCCAGCCCGAACGCGGCTGACAGCGCGATCGCGGTCAGGCAGACCACCAGCCCACCGGGCAGGGCGGACACGCAGCGCTTGAGCAGGACGAGCGCGACCACCGCGCCCAGACCCATCGCCGCGGTGAACGGCTTGACCTGCTCCAGGTGAGTGCAGACCTGCCACATTTTGCCGAGCGGATCGGTCCCGTGCGTCGCGACCCCCAGCAGCGGCCCCAGCTGCCCGGCGATGACCTCCACCGCCACCCCGGCCTGGTACCCGAGCATCACCGGCGCCGACAGGAAGTCGGAGAAGCCCTGCAACCGCAGTGCCGCCCCGACCAGGCACCACATCCCCATCAGGAGCGACAGAACCGCCGCGAGCGCCGTCGCCCTGGCGACATCGGAGCCCGCTCGCTCGTGCACCACGCTGAAGGTCAGGAGCGCCAGCGTCGACGAGGGCCCCACCGACACGAACCGCGTACGGGTGAGCAGGGCGAAGACCGTCGCGGCGCCCAGCGCTGTGTACAGGCCGGCGGCCGGCGGCAGCCCGGCCAGGGCGCCGTAACCCAGCGCCTGGGGAAGCAGGGTGACCGAGATGACGAGCGCGGCGACGATGTCCGCGCGTAGCGAGCGTGCCGAGTACTGTCCCAGCTGGCCGAGAAGCGGGATCGCTCTCGTCGCGGACCTGACACCTGCGCCCATCTCATCATCATGTGTCCGGCGACAGCCGGGGATCCCTAGGTGCGTCCGTTGACGTCGTAAAACTTGGATCCACGTCGAGGGCACTCGCCGCGATCATCAGCGCGGGAAGACGGTCTCCCAGTCGCCGGCCATGCTGACGACGGTCCAACCGGCGCGCGTGGCGGTCTCCGTGATGGGCTCCGCTTCGGTCAGGGTCGCCGCCTTGCCGGCGTACGCGAACTCGCGCTCGGCGTCGTCATGGTCGACGAGCAGCGCCAGAGCCGGCCGGTCCGTGGCGACGGCCCATTCGAGCATCTCGCGGTCACCGCCGGAGTTGCCGGCGGCCAGGATCGGGCGCCGTCCGAGCTGCGTCTGGATGTTGGCGACCTTGACGGGCCCTTCGTTGGCACCACCGAGGACCCTGCCGGTACGGCGGAGTTCTGGGCGCCCGGAGCCGTCCCGCCCGAAGTCGTAGGCGATGAGCGTGCCGACGACGAGTTCGGACGGCACGCCGTAGAGGTCCTCGCTGACGGCGCGGACGAACTCGGTGCCGCCCCCTGTGACGATGCCGACGGTGAAGTCCTGCCGGCGGAGCTCGCCGATCAGCTCGAGCATGGGCTGGTACACGGTCGCGCTCATCGGCCGGCCGAGCGTGGCGTGGGTCGCCGTCGCCATGAAGGTCCGGACCTCGGCGGTGAACGCTTCGGGGGTGAAGCCCTCGAACAGGCCCGCGAGCGCGAGCGCGATGCGCGCCAGGCCGAGCTCGCCGACCCGGTCCTGGTCGCCGCTGAGGAGCGCGGCGAACTCGTCCCGCTCGCCGATCGACGGGTCGTCCGCCACGCGCCGGCGCAGAGCGCTCAGAAAGAACTCGAGCTGGACGTACGCCGGCCGCTCACACCACAACGTGCCGTCGTTGTCGAAATAGGCCACCCGATCGGCCCGCGGCACCGAGCGGGCGGCGTCGAGGAACCCGAGGAGCGCGTCCCTGGTCGCGCCGGGCCGCCATGACGGCAGCGGGGTCCCGGCGGTCACGACCCGCCACCCGTCACGTGCCCGGAGGCGGAGGAGTCCCAGACGCAGCGGAATCCGATGTGGCTCATGCCGGTGTCGATCATCTGCGGTCGGCGCGCGGCGGGCCGGTACCGCAGGCAGTAGGTGTCGGCGCACAGGTGCGACCCGCCCTTGATCACCTTGCGCGGGATGCGGAACTGCGGCTGCGCCGGGTCGTAGCTCGAGCCGACGTCACCGCCGCGGGGATTGCGCGGGACGCAGCACGGCGACGCGGCCTGGTCAGGGTGCCGCCCGGTCCACCAGTCGGAGGTCCATTCCCAGACGTTGCCCGCCATGTCGAACAACCCGTAGCGGTTCGCCGGAAAGGACCCGACGGGCGCGGTCCGCGACCAACCTGACTCCCCCGTCGAGCGCCAGGGGAAGTCGTCTCCGTCCCAGGTGTTGGCCATGATGCGACCCCCAGGCCGCGGCTCGTCGCCCCACGTGAACGCGGCGCCCTCGAGGCCGCCGCGAGCGGCGTACTCCCACTGCGCCTCGGTCGGCAGCGCGGCGCCGATCCAGGCCGCGTAGGCGGCGGCGTCCTCGTAGGCGACGTGGACCACCGGATGGTCGAGACGGTCGCCGACGTCCGAGCCGCTCCCCTCGGGGGAGCGCCAGCACGCGCCCGGCGTCCACCTCCACCAGAGGCTGAGATGCCGCAGGTCGACCGGGCCGGGCGTCGGCACGAACACCATCGACCCCGGCACCAGGTTCTCCGGTGGCGCGCCGGGGAAGTCCGCCGGGTCCAACGGCCGTTCGGCCACGGTGACGTAGCCGGTCGCCGCCACGAACGCGGCGAAACGACGGTTGGTGACGGCGACCGGGTCGATGGCGAACCCGTCCACCCGCACCTTGTGGGCCGGCGCCTCCTCGCGGTAGTGCTCGTCGGAGCCCATCGTGAAGACCCCGCCGCCGAGGCGGATCGAACCGTCGCAGCCGTGAGTCGCCCCCACCTCGCGACCGCCGAGCCGTCCGGTGCCGCTCACGCGCTCGGTATCCCGGCGCGCAGCCTGTTCAACACCTGGTCGATGTTGAAGCTCGCCGGAGCCTGCCGCGGCGGGAAGTCGGCGAAGGTCGAGAGCATGCCGGCCACGTACGACTGCGCGGGGACCAGCGCCCACGCGTGATCGAGCAGCCAGTCGTAGTAGGTGTTGGAGGTGATGTCGGCGCGCTCGTAGGGGTCGGTGCGCAGATTGAAGATCTTCGGGACGCGCAGCTCCGAGTACGGCTCGGCCCACACGCGCAGCGTTCCGGCGGCACGCTGCTCCAGGAACACCAGCTTCCAGTCGTAGAACCGCAGCGCGGTGAGGTCCCCGTCGTCGGAGACGTAGAAGAAGTGCTTGCGCGGGCTCTCGTCCACCTCGCCGGTGAGGTAGGGAAGCTGGTCGTGGCCGTCCAGATGCACCCGGTACGACGTGCCGCCGAGCTCCGTACCCTCCTTGAGCCTGGCGGCGATGTCCGGCACGCCCGCCGCGGCCAGCAGGGTGACGAACCAGTCGTTGTGGCTGACGATGCCGTTGAGCACGACCCCGGCCGGGATCCTGCCCGGCCATCGCACCACGGCGGGAACGCGGTACGCGCCCTCCCAGTTCGAGTTCTTCTCGTTGCGGAACGGCGTCATGCCGGCGTCGGGCCAGGTGTTCATGTGCGGGCCGTTGTCGGTGGAGTACATGACGATCGTGTCCTCGGCGATGCCGAGCTCGTCGAGGACGGCGAGCAGGTCCCCGACGAGGTCATCGTGGTCGAGCATCGTGTCGTGGTACTCCGACTGCCAGCGCCCCGCGCGGCCCCTGCTCTCCGGCTTGCAGTGCGTGCGGAAGTGCATGTGGGTGGAGTTGAACCACACGAAGAAGGGCGTGCCGGCCTGGCTCTGGCGGCGGATGAAGTCGACCGCCGCGTCACGGAACTCCTCGTCGCAGGTCTCCATCCGCTTCTTGGTGAGCGGTCCTGTGTCCTCGATGCGCTGGGTGCCGTCCTTGTCGGCCCATGAGCGGATCACCCCTCGCGGCCCGAACCGCTCCCTGAATCCGGGGAACTCCTCCTCGGTCGGGTAGTCGACCTGCTCCGGCTCCTCCTCGGCGTTGAGGTGGTAGAGATTGCCGAAGAACTCGTCGAACCCGTGCGCCGTCGGCAGGAACTCGTCACGGTCGCCGAGATGGTTCTTGCCGAACTGGCCGGTGGCGTACCCATGGGCCTTGAGCGCGGTGGCGATCGTCGGGTCCTCGGCGCGCAGCCCGACGTCGGCGCCGGGCATGCCCACCTTCGTGAGGCCCGTCCTGTAGGGGTTCTGGCCGGTGATGAACGCCGCTCTGCCCGCTGTACAGCTCTGCTCGCCGTAGTAGTCGGTGAACCGCACGCCCTCTTCGGCGATCCGGTCGATGTTGGGAGTGCGGTAGCCCATCAGCCCGTCGCTGTAGCAGCTGAGGTTCGTGATCCCGATGTCATCTCCGAAGATGACCAGGATGTTCGGTCGCTCCGGCATGCATCCCCCAGGTCCACATCGCCCGACAAACACAGACGTGCTCCGTTCGACCAGCATCACTCCCCGTCCGGAACATCCGGGCCATTGGGTTGTCAAGATTCGAATGGGCAGTGACCAAGAATGCGCGGCACACCCTGGTCGCACCCGGCCGGTAGACCGGTCGGCACTTCCCTCGCCTGGATCCGGACCGTCCCAGGTGGGGGCAGGGACGGCCCGGTTCAAAGAAGTGCCAACGTTCGTCCACAGCCGGAGTGCTGACCTTCCCAGCCGCTTCCACGACGACCACAGCGATCTGGAGAGCGACGACCGCCGGCATCAGCGGATCATGACCCGGCAGTAGCCCCCTCGCTGACGGCCGACGATCCCGCTCAGGTCAGGACGCGGAGCGGGGTGCCGGAGAGGAAGGCGGTGACGTTCTCGGCGGCCTCGCGGAAGTACGTGCGGTAGTTGGTCATGGTGACGTAGCCGAGGTGCGGGGTGGCCAGCACGTTGGGAAGCACTCTGAAGGGGTGGCCGGCGGGCAGCGGCTCGATGTCGAAGACGTCGAGTCCTGCGCCTGCGATCGCGCGGCTCTCCAGCGCCTGGACGAGTGCCGGCTGGTCGACGATGGCCGCGCGTGAGGTGTTCACCAGGTAGGCGTCCGAACGCATCGCCGCCAGGTCCTTGGCGCCGATCAGGCCGCGGGTGCGCTCGCTCAGGACGAGGTGGATGGAGACGAAGGCGGATTCGGACAGCAGCGCCTCCAGTGACGGCGCCAGCCGTACGCCGGCCTCGTCGGCACGCGCGCGGGTGAGGTTCTCGCTCCAGGCCACGACGTCCATGCCGAAGGCCTGGGCGACCTTCGCGACCTGGGAGCCGATCTTGCCGAGGCCGACCAGACCGAGTGTGGCGCCGTGCAGGTCCGTGCCCACGGTGGTCAGCCACGGCCCGTCGGCGCGCATGGCGGCGGACTCGGGGACCAGGTGCCTGGCCAGGCCCAGGATGAGCGCCCACGTCAGCTCGACGGGCGGCGAGGAGAAGCTGCCGGTCCCGCAGACGGTCACGCCGTGGGCTCTGGCGGCCTCGAGGTCGATGGAGGCGTTGCGCATGCCGGAGGTGATCAGCAGCCGCAGCTTGGGCAGCCGGGCGAACACCTCGGCGGGGAACGGCGTGCGCTCCCTCATGATCACCACGATCTCGTCGTCGGCGATCGCCGCGACGAGGTCGTCGATCGAGGCGATGTGCTCCTGGATGCTCCTCGCCTCGACGGCGGTCCAGTCGGCCAGGGTGAGAGCGACGTTCTGGTAGTCGTCGAGGATGGCGCAGCTCGGCATGGCCGGACCCTACCAAGCGGACGTTATCAAGGTGAGAGCGGGCAAAGATGATGTTGGCGGTGTCACGCCCTAATATCCGGCTTTGTGATGATTCGAGCATTGGCGGCCACTGCGGCTGGCCTGTTCCTTTTCTCCGGTACGGCTGCCGCCTACCCCATCAACGGCGCCCCCGACCTGACCGCCAACCCCCTCTACGAGGAGGGCAAGCTCACCAAGACGTCGTGCGCCCTGAAAAAGGGCATGACCAGGTCCGCCACCGAGAAGTACGTGCGGTCGCTGATCGTCTGCCTGGGCAAGGCCTGGGACAGACCCGGGATCAAGGTCGAGATCCACTACCAGCGCGACGGCAAGAAGAAGTACAAGTCCTGGCCCTTCGTCACCCTCGACGGGATCTACGTCGGTCTCGCCGACGACTGGATCAAGGCCAAGAACGACCTGCGCGTCTTCCACGAACTGGCCTCCGTCTACGGCGAGGTCGTCCAGGTGCAGACCGGAATCGCCAAGGCGGCCAAGACACTCGACTTCCACGGCGACCAGAAGGAACTCGACGAGCAGGAGCGCCGCTACGCCTACCAGCAGTCGTGCTTCGCCGGAGCCGCCGCCAGGGCGCTCGGCCGCCCGGCCAAGAGCTGGAAGTCGCTGCTGAAGGGCAACGAGCTGGCCTGGTTCGACCGGGGCTACAAGGCTGGCGGGCCGAGCGCCTGCAACACGTGGAAGGCCTCGTCCGCCAAGGTCGCGTGACGGGCCGGCCCGCGGGGAGCGGCGAACGGCCGTCGGCACGCCGAAGGTCCGTGGCTCCCGCATGTGACTCCCCGCGACGCCGGCCCTGCGGTCTCCGTCCCAACACTTCGGACACGCTGCGCGCGGCCGGAACCGACGGGTTGTGACCCGGACCGCGACCCTTCTACCGGATCACCCGGTACGTCAGATGGGTGACGAGGCTGGTGCCCCAGGGGTCGCTGAGGGGTTCGAGGGCGATGTCCCCGACGTTGTCGAGCAGCCGCTCGCCGCTGCCGAGGATCACGGGCGCGACGTGCAGGCGCAGCTCGTCGACGAGCCCTGCCGCCAGGTACTGGTTCACCGTCTCGGCGCCGCCGGCGATGGCGACGTCGCGATCGCCGGCGGCCTCGCGCGCCTGCGCCATCGCCGCCTCGATCCCGTCGGTGACGAAGGTGAACGTCGTGCCACCCTTCATCGTCACCTGCTCACGCGGGTGGTGCGTGAGAACGAAGACCGGTGCGTGGTACGGCGGCTCGTCGCCCCACCAGCCGTTCCACTCCAGGTCCCAGACGCCGCGGCCGGGGCCGAACATGTTGCGGCCCATGATGAAGGCTCCGGCCGCGGTGATGCTCTCGATCACCGCGGCGTGCTGCTCGGGCTCGTCGAACATCCACTGGTGCAGGCGATCGCCCACGCCCTCGCCGAGCGGCTTCTCCAGGCTCTGGTGCGGTCCTGCCACGAAGCCGTCGAGGGACATCGCCATGTCACAGGTGACCTTGCTCATCTCGCTACCTCCCGCGTTTCCGGACGCTCGTCTGGCGCCGCCTTCAGAGGGAGGTCGGAGCTGTCCGCCTGTTCTCTACATGCCGGCCGGAATCCTTTTCAGCCGTGCGGGTCGCAGGACGGCGAACACCATGTCCACGGTGTTGACCGGACCTGACGTCTGCCCCTCGGTGGGTACGCGCGCGTGCCCGCGCGGCGCGCCGCCATCCTCGACCCGTTCAGAGACGCAGATGACCGCTGGGCGCGGGAGAGCGAAAAAGAGGCCCCGGATCTCTCCGAAGCCCCTTCTCACCTGCACTTACCGGCCGCGACCATCTCCCTGTACATCACTCACGTCATCCGCCGGTTCGGCAACCGGATCCTCAACCTCAGCCCGCCGACAGCCGAGCCAACCACCCGTCTCGATCTCGAATCTCGGGTCTTGTTCGCGCCATGACGAGGAAGGCCTGATCCAGAACCTCGTCCGGAATCAATGACATGAACAGCCGCCACAGGCACGGGTTCCGGTACATGATCGGAATCATGGACCTTCCCGTACATCCTCTCGTCCTCCAGCATGTCGGCTAGCGAACCGGCATGAGCGCCGCCCACGACCGCACCATGGGCGTGCTGCTGACGTCGCAGGCGTTTCGCGGTCTCGGGTACGGCGTGGCCGCCGTCCAGCTCGGCGCTCTCATGGGCAGCGATGGGCTGTCGGCCACCGAGGTCGGTCTGGTGCTGGCGGCGATTCTGGGCGGCAGCTTCCTCGCCAGTCTGGTCCTGGCTCGGTGGGGCGACCGCCTCGGCCGCCGCCGTGCCTACGCGGGTCTGTACGCCGCCCTGCTCCTGTGCGGCCTGGTCATCGCCACCGGCCTGCCCTGGTGGATGCTGGCCGTGGCCGCCTTCAGCGGAGCGATGTCAGTCGAGGTCATCGAGTCCGGGCCGTTCACCACGCTGGAACAGGTCATGCTGGCCGGCACCGGCCGCCCCCAGAAGCAGGTCGTGCGGGGATTCGGCCTCTACAACGCGGTCGCCGCCGTCGCCGGGACGCTCGGCGCGCTCCTGGGGAGCCTGCCCGCCGACCGGGGACTGCTCGGCGGCATCCTGGCCGGCACGGCCGCCGGCGGAATGCTCCTCACCCTCCGGCTGCCGGCCACCGTCGAAGCTCCGGCACCGACTCCGGCACACGGACTACCGCAATCGCGCATACTGGCCCGCTCCCGCGGCCCGGTGGCCCGCCTGGCGGGCCTGTTCGCCACCGACAGCCTCGCCGGCGGGTTCGTCATCCAGGCCTATGTCGGCTACTGGCTCGCCGTCCGCTTCGAGGCCACCACCCACACGATCGGGATCACCTTCGCCGTGGCCGGGATCCTCCAGACCGCCTCGTTGCTGGCCGCGCCGTGGGTGGCCAACCGGATCGGGCTGCTGCCCACGATGGTCTTCACCCACCTGCCCGCCAACGTCATGCTGGCCGCAGTGCCGTTTGCTCCCTCCCTCCCGCTGGCGATCGCCCTTCTGCTCGGGCGTGCATGCCTGTCGTCGATGGACGTGCCCACCCGGCAGGCGTACGTGATGGCGATGGTCCCGCCCGAGGAACGCACCGCCGCCGCCGCGATCACCAACACCGCCCGCTACCTCACCAGGCCTCTGGGACCGGCGCTGGCAGGCGTGCTGCAATCGGTCAGCCTGGCCGCGCCGTTCCTGTTCGCCGGGGTCACGAAGATCGGCTACGACCTCGCCCTGTGGCGGATCTTCCGCCACAGCCGGCTGCCCACCGAGCCCCCGCCCAGCCGGGCACACTGAACACCCTCGATCATCCAAGGACCTCCTTCATCGTTTCGGCCAACGAAGACCAAATCGCTCGCGCAGCAACAAGCCGAAGCGGTGCTCAATGCCGCAGAGCCGTCGGACCTCCACGCGTACGTGGTGCTCAGTCTCACGACGGGCATCCGTACCGAGGAAGCCCGCGCGCTGCGTTGGGATCACGTAGTCGCCTGGGTGAAGTCTCGGAGATCCCGGCGTCCGGTAACCGAGGCGGGGTTCGCTCACGAGCGGTTCGCCATCTCCGTGTGGCGAGCTGATCGAGTGTGAGGCGACACCAAGACGCGCAAGTCGCGCCGACTGACCCGCGAAAAGTCGGTGATCGGGAGGATGTCGGAGGGGTGGGCTCGGGATGGCTCTGCCGAGCGGGATATGGCAGCCGGGTGCGTTGTGGTGTCCATCGAGACCGTCGCCGATCTTGTGGGCACTCCGGCACCAGCGTCACGAAGGAGACCTATCGACTTCAACTGAAGCCGGTGATCACCAAAGGTGCTGAGACCATGAACGCTATCCCCGGCGATCCATAGGCGTCCGAGCAGACCTGCTGGGAATCGATCTATCCGAGCACCGGGTAGTTCGCGCGGAACACGTTGTGCGGGTCACGGGCCCGCTTGATCTCCCGCAGCCGCGCCAGCGTGCCGCCGGAGAAGGACTGCGCCGCCGTGTCACCGGGGGACAGCACGGTGTACGGCTTGCGGCCGCTGATGTAGGCCTCCAGGTCGGCCACGACCTCAGCCTGCTTGGCGCGCGTCGCATCGGCCGCGTGCGGCAGGCCGAGACCCACCAAGCCGAGCAGGTACGGCTCAGCCACCGCGCCACTCGCACCGGCCCCGCCGTCCAGCTCGGCGAGCGCTCCGCCCAGGTGCCTGATCTGCACGTTGATGAGCGGTTCGACCGGCTTGGCCAGCAGGCGCTCCACCGCGTCCGCGTCCAGGCCGGTGAGTAGCTCCGCACGAGCGATGGACGGGGCCGGATCGGTGGGCTCGGCGGCGATGTCACCCAGGTCGGCGACCGGGACGACGCCGCGGCTGTCGGAGATCGCGCCCTCGATCTTGTCGATGCGCCCCAGCAGGTCCTCCCCCTGAGCCGCCTCACCGAGGTAGGCCAGATCCAGCGTCACCATCGGCGACGCGCCGGGTGGCTGGAGCCGGTTGATCCAGACACTGAGTTCACGCGGCGCCTCGGCGGTGATCTCCAGGAACGCGTCGTACACCTCCCTGGTCCGGTGCTCCGGCCAGATCACGCGCCCGCCGTACAGGACTGGCACGGGATACAGTTCGAGTTCGAGGGCGGTCACCACCGCGAAGTCCCCGCCACCGCCGCGCAGCGCCCAGAACAGCTCGGGATCGGACTCGGCGGTCACCCGGCCCGGCTCGCCATGGGCGTCCACGATGTCGACAGCCCGCACGCTGTCGGAGGCGAAGCCGTACTTGCGGCTGAACCAGCCGACCCCACCGCCCAGGGTGTAGCCGGTCACGCTGACTCCCGGCGCGCTGCCGGCCAGGCCGGTCAGACCCAGCGGACCGGCCGCCGCCAGCACCTGCCCCCACTTCGCGCCCGCGCCCACCCGGACAATGCGCTCCTGCGCGCGTACCTCCACCTCGTTCAGGAGGCCGGTACGCAACAGGATCAGGCCTTCCACATCACCCGAGGCGCCATGCCCGCTCGGCTGCGCGGTCACCGTCATACCCGCCCGCCGCGCGTAACGCACGAGGGCCGCCACGTCATCGGCATCCGCGGCCTCCACCACAGCCGCCACCGGCTGCTTGACGGTCAGATTCCACGCGGTGGCCGCCTGTTCGAAGCCGTCGTCACCGGCCAGGAGCACGCGCCCCTTCAGGACACCGCGCAGATCGTTGATCGTCATCGTCGTCTCCTTTTCGAGTTCTCAGAAAATGCGAAGGAATACCGTGCACCCCTTCGGGGCGTGCAGACGTCAGGCGGGCTGCGCGGTGGGTGCTGGGGCAGTGGCCTTGCGGGCCTTGCTGGTCTCGCGGAGGATCAGCAACCCCGTGATCGCGATCACCGCCGAGGTCAGGCCGTGGATGCCGAACGCGGCGGCAGCGGAGCCGTGGTGGGCCATGACGTTGACCATGTCGCCGAACGGGGCGACGGCCACCATCAGCAGGACCCAGCCCAGGGCGCGGCGGTGGGCCGTCACCAGCAGGACGCCCATGGTCAGACCCATCGCGATTTCGCGGCTGCCCTTCACGATGGGGAAGCCGCTGTCGCCAGAGGGCCAGTTCGGCAGACCCGGGAAGGACGTCTCGAGGGGCAGGACGAAGGACAACCCGAGGTAGAGGGTGAACAGGACGACGGCGGTGGCCAGGACGGTGTTGAGCTTCTTCAGCGACATGGTTGTTCTCCTTTGATGTTCAGACTGGGCAGGGTTCAGCCGCGGACACGGCGGATGTGGCGGGCGTAGCGGGGGCGGCCGATGACGTGCCAGATGACGCGGACCGGGGTGGCGAGGCCGCTGAGGACGATGGCGCGCTCGGCCGGGTTCGCGTCTTCCAGGACGGCGCCGAAGAGCGTGAGCAGGGTGAGCTTGGGAGTGTTGTTCACCAGGTGATCGCCCAGGGAGGCCCACTCCTGCTGTGTGATGTGCTTGGCCGCGAGCGGGAGGAGGGTGGCCTCCTCGTCGTCGAGGTGTTCCAGCAGGACCGCGCGGTGCTCGGAGAGGGCGGCCACGAGGGTGTCGCGTTCGTCGGCGCCCGCGGTGGCCTCCCAGGCGGGGACCGTGGCGTCCAGCCTGGTCAGGGTGGCCGCGACGCGTTCGTGCTGGGCCTCCATGCGCAGGACGATGTCGGCCTCTAGGTCCACCCGGGAAAGCAGCGGCGGCCACAGCAGCTCGTCCTCGCCCTCGTGATGGTTGTGCAGGCCCAGCCGGTAGACGCGGAAGTGGTCGGCGATCACCTTGGCGCGAGCGGTGTCACCTGGGGTGACGGCCGCGACGAGCTCCATCAGCAGCCGTGACTCACGGCGGAGCACGCGGTGGACGATCTCCATGTCCTGGGTGTTGACGCTCATCTGTTCCTGCCCTCGGCCGGTTGCGATGTGTTCAGGCTGCTCCCGGGTATTTGGAGGGGGCTTGGAGCCGATTTGGAACGTCCACTTACGATGTGCAGATCATGGTCTTCATCCGGGTGCTGGGCGCGTTCGCAGCGGAGGTAGACGGTGCCCCCGTTCACCTCGGCGGGCCCCGGCAGCGGGGCGTGCTGGCGTTGCTGGTGGCGGCGCGTGGGCAGGTCGTGCCGGTCGACCGGATGATCGAGGATCTGTGGCGCGGGGAGCCGCCCGCGCGGGCGCTGATGTCCCTGCAGGCGTATGTGTCCAACCTGCGTCGGTTGCTGGAGCCCGGACGTCCGCCGCGCACGCCGGCCCGGCTGCTGGTCAGTGCGGCGCCGGGTTATGCGCTGCGGCTGCCACCGGAGGCGGTGGACGCGTGGCGGTTCGAGGGCCTGCTGGGCCAAGCGCGTACGGACACCGACCTACGCGCCGCGCAGGCTCGGCTCGCCGAGGCGCTGGGGCTGTGGCAGGGACCGGCGTTCGCCGAGGTCGCCGACGAGCCGTGGGCCGCCGCCGAGACGGCCCGGCTGAACGAGCTACGCCTGGTCGCCACCGAGCTGCACGTCGCGGCGGGTCTGCGCATCGGCGACCCCGCCGCGGTAGTTCCCGAGGCCGAGCGGCTCACCCGCGACGAGCCCCTCCGCGAGGAAGGCTGGCGGTTGCACGCCTTGGCACTGTGGAGCAGCGGCCGCCAAGCCGACGCGCTGGCGACGCTCCGCCGCGCCCGCGGCATCCTCGCCGAGGAGCTCGGGCTCGACCCTGGCCCGGACCTGACGGCGTTGGAGGAGGCGATCCTCACCCAGCGCACAGACGTCCTACGCGCGACCGTGCCCCCGCCCCCGCTGACCGCCCCGCTGCCGCAGGTGGCCCCTCTCCCGGGGACGGCTCCGATCGTCGAGGCGCCGTTCGTCGGACGCGAGGCACAGCTGTCGGCACTGGTCACGGCCGCCACCGGGGCCGCCACCGACGGAGCCCGTATCGCCCTTGTCACCGGCGAGGCCGGGCTCGGCAAGTCGACGCTGCTGGAACACCTCGGCAAGCGGCTCGAACGTGACGGGTGGCTGGTCGCCGTCGGCCGCTGCCCCGAGGTCGACAGCGCGCCGCCCGCGTGGGCCTGGACTGAGGCGCTGAGCGCCGTCGCCGCGTCCACGTCCCCGGGCGAGTTCGCGGACGACCTCGCGCCGCTGCTCACCGACACCGAGCCGGTGAACGCCGACGCCACCGCTGGACGGTTCCGCCTGCGCCAAGCCGTGTGGAAGTGGCTCGCGGCGGTCGCCGCGGAGCGCCCGGTAGCCGTCGTGCTGGACGACCTGCACTGGGCGGACGCGACCACGCTGGAACTGCTCGGCGGCGTCCTCGGCATGCGGGCCCCGATCCTGGTCGTCGCCGCGTACCGCGCGGACGAGAGCGGGCACCTCACCGAAACGCTGGCCTCCCTCGCGCGTGCCACGCCCCTCCGCCTGGCGCTGCCGGGGCTGAACGACGAGGCCGTCGCGGAGCTCGTACGGGCCGAATGCGAGGCCGACGAGGAGACCATCGCAGGGATCGCGGAGCGCACCGGCGGCAACCCGTTCTACGTGCGCGAAAGCGCCCGGCTGCTGAACGGCGAAGGCGCGCTGGTCGCCCTCTCCGAGGTCCCCGAAGGCGTACGGGACGTCCTGCGCCGCCGGCTCGCGCGCCTGCCCGAGGGAGGCGTGTCCGTCCTCCGGCTCGCCGCGGTCGCAGGCCGGGAAAGCTCAGTGGACGTCCTCGTCAAGGCCGCCGACACCGACGAGGACGGGGTGATGGACGCCCTGGACGCGGGCGTCATCGCCGGGCTCCTCGACGAGCCCGGCCCAGGCCTCATCCGCTTCGTCCACGCCCTCGTCAGGGACACGCTCATCGCCGACGTCAGCAGATTGCGTGCTACCCGGATGCACGCCCGAATCGCCGCCGCTCTTGAAGGCACCGACGACATCGCGGCGCTGGCCCATCACTACGCGCGCGCCGGCTCACCGAAGGCCGTCGGCTACTGCGTCCAGGCCGCCGAGTTTGCCGAGGCCCGCTACGCCCACGACGTGGCGGCCGACCTCCTCACCGACGCCGTCACCAACTCGACCGGACCGGACGAACGCGTCGAATTGCTCGGCAGGCTGCTGCGCGCGCAGATCCGGGCGGGAGCCGTCGCAGCCGCCCGCGAGACACGCCGTGAAGCCGTGGAGTACGCAGAGTCCCTGGGCCGCGACGACCTGATGATCGCCGCATTCACCGCGTGGACAGAGCCGACCGCCTGGCAGGCCCGTACCTACGGCACGGTGGACCGGCTCATCGTCGACCGCCTGAGCCGCCTGCTGAAGCGCGAACTGACCCCTTCGGTGCGGTCCCGGCTCCTGACGGCGTACGCGCACGAACTGGTCGGCGAGGACGACCCGACCGTTGTGGAGGCAGCGCAGGAGGCACTCGACCTCGCCACCGGACCCCGGCTGCGGGCCGCGGCACTCGAGATCCTGGCCGAAGTCCACGGCGACGCCGAGCTCTGCCGGGAGCTCGTGGAGATCGGCATCGAGCACGACCTGCCGGTCTACCGCGTCACCGGGCTGCTCAACCATGCCGCCGTCGCCGCCGCCGCCAACGACCCGGTGACCATGCACCAGGTGATCACCGAGGCCCTGGAACTCGCGCGCGCCTACCGAATGCGTGAGGCGATCGCCGTCGCCGAGATCACGCTGGCGGGCCTGGCGCTCATCGAAGGCCGATTCGGCGACGCCGAACTCCTCTACATCAAGGCCGACGAGGGCATGCGGCGCGCCGGATCGGTGCACACGGGCTTTCTCCAACTCGCCCTGGCCACGATCTGGCTGAACGACGGCACGCTCGGCGCGCACCTGGACGACGTTCGCGCCCTCCACGCCGCGCTCGGCCCCATGACCTCCGACCTGCTCGCGCTCGCCCTCCACGCCAACGGCCTGGACGCCGAAGCCCGCGAGGTCCGCGCGTCACCCAGCCCGATCCGCCCCGACTTCTTCTTCACCTTCCTCACCACGTTGCGCGCGATGGCCATCGTCGCCTTGAACGACCGCGACGCCGCCGAGGAGATCTACGCGACGCTGCTTCCGCACCGCGACGGTCCCCCTGCGGGCGCCGCGAGCCTGTCGGTGGCGCTGCGCCCGGTCGCCCACACCCTCGGTGAACTGGCCGTCTTCCTAGGCCGCACCGAGGCCGCCGCCCACTTCACCCAGGCTGCCACCATCGCCGACCGGTGGAACGCACCCCACTGGGCCGCCGAGGCCCGGTCTCGAACAACCACCTAGCGCACATCTGTAACACAGAACGTGCATTATCTGTCATATAGGCGGCCTTCGGGCCCGTCCGCCCAGCTCGGCGTCCGCCGCCACGACGGCGACTCGGCCACATCATGTGTCACATCGCCTACCCGAAGGACGCCCGTGTCCGTCGTGTCCTTCCCCGGCCCGCCGATATCTCGTCAATGACGGCCACGGTCGAACGCTTCCTGGAGTCGGTGTAGGCGGCCACCACTCGCACCGGCTAGGCCGAGACCTTCGCCCGCCTGACCGTCGTGGCCGGGCCTCAGTATCCGGTCGCCGCGCTGACGCCCGAGCAGTACGCCGCGGTGATGGACCGCTGGACGGCCGCGGCCGCCGCCACCTGGAACCGGCACCTGTCCGCGCTGGTCTCCTTCACCACCTGGGCCCAGCGCCAGGAACTGCTGGCCACCAACCCGGCCCGGCGCCTGGAGCGCTGCAAGCCCGCCCGGCGCGGTGACCGCGCCATCCCGGCCGCCCGGCTGGACAAGCTGTTCACCGACCCCGCGCACGCCCTGCGGGAACGCCTGCTGTGGAGGCTCCTGTACGACACGGCGGCCCTGGCCGAGGAAATCCTCAGCCTCAACGTCGAGGACCTCGACCTGGAGTTCCGCAGCGCCCGGGTCGTCTCCAAGGACGGCGCCATCGAGTACGTGCACCGCCACCGCCCGGCTGCTGCCCTGCCTGCTGGCCGGCCGCCCTGCAGGGCCGGTGTTCCTGGCCGACCGGCGCGCCCCCACTTCCGGATCTCGCGCGCCCGCGCGCGGTGACATCTGCCCGATCAACGGGGGGGCGGCTGTCCTACCCGCGCGCCGAGTACCTGTTCAAGACCACCTCCGCCGAGCTGGACCCGCATCGCCAGGGGTGGACGTTGCATCAGCTCCGACACAGTGCGTTGCAGCATCTCGCGCAGGCCGGACGGACCGCCCCGGAGTTGCTGGCCAAGAGCCGCCACCAGCACCTGGCCGGCCTCGGACGCTACGTCCGCCTGGGGCGAGGAGACCTCCGCGCGTATCACCGCCGAAGCCGACCCCGCCCAGCGCCGCCGTCCCCGCTGACCTCCCCCCACGTGCTGGAGCGAACGCGATCAGGAGGACTCGCGCACCAGCAGCACCTGATCATCGTCAGCGTCAGGCTCGTCGTCGGAGTACCGGGCGAGCTCCTGCGCGCGGACGCCTCAGCGTCGTCGGCGCACGCGACCTGGAACGGCCTAACGCGAAAGGCCAGTTTCCGATCAAGGAAACTGGCCTTAGTGCTGGGTCGGGGTGGCGGGATTAGAACCCACGACTCTTCGTCCCGAACCAAATCGAATGCATATTCGATTGCCTTGAGGAAGCAGTTGCCCAGCATGGAGCGTCCACGGACGTCCGCCCACGACCGTGATCGTCTTCAGTCGTTGTCACTCAGTTTGTCACCCACCCGAGGGTCTTATAAGGCTGTTCACACGCCTTCCGGGCCAGGCTGCGGCCTCCTACTTCGGCAAGGGCTTTGCTGTTGTGACCTCCGCTGACGCTCTGGTGACGAATTCTTCGACGGCCTCACGCACGCCGTCGCCTCGTTGAGTCAGAGCGGCCCTGTCCTTGGAATCGTGCATGTCAGCAGT